>NZ_CP089291.1:4523038-4856687 GCF_022818495.1 Fodinisporobacter ferrooxydans
TTATGAATTTTATAATTTTTCTGCAGGTCATTTTTGTAACGTCATTAAAGATTTCCAACAATTGTTGTAGGGCGATAGCCCAATCAAGTTCACTCACTTCGTCACAAAGTGCCGAAAATAACCCTCCCAACGTACGTTGGTCGGTATTCTGACGATGTTGATGTCTGACAAACACCATGATAATGGGAATACCTGGGGCCATTTCTGTATGAATGAAGCGTAAAATCCCTTTATTTTTTCCTTCAACTGGTGTGGCTGCAAAATAAAGCTCTTTAAGAGACATGCGGCGATTCCCGACTTGGTAACGTTGACTCGTTGATTTGACCATGCCGATGACATCAAGTCCTCTTTTTTCTTATTATTTGACTAACGAGATTTATTCTTTGCTGTTCCTTTGTAATCGATTCTCCAACAAAGTGATAGGAAAAAATTAACTAAGAGAAAGGAAAAATATTTATGAGCTTTCAAGGATACGATAAAAATTTCAATATTACAGAAAAAGTAGCTATTGTAACAGGTGGGGCAAGCGGAATTGGAAAAGCTATCTCAGAATTATACTTGGAGAAGGGTGCAAAAGTTGCGATTTTTGACCTGAAAGAGGATGTAAAAGAGGTAGCTAAGCAATTGAATGAAGAAAATGCTATCGGTGTAAAATGCGATGTTACCAATAATGAAAGTATGGATCGTGCTATCTCGATCGTTAGAGAACACTTCGGGAAGATTGATATATTAGTGAACTGTGCTGGAATTGTATTACTTGACGATGCTGAAAATATTTCTGATGCTTTTTGGCAAAAAACAATTGATATTAACTTAACTGGCTCATTCAAAATGTGCCAAAAAGCCGGTAATGTAATGATAGAGCAGGGTAATGGCGGAAAGATTATTAACCTTGCTTCCCAAGCAGCCATTATTGCATTGGATAATCATGTAGCTTATTGTGCAAGCAAAGCTGCAATTCTGGCAATGACGAAGGTCCTAGCTTATGAATGGGCTCAATTTGACATTAAAGTAAACGCTATCTCACCTACAGTCATTTTAACTGAGTTGGGCAAAAAGGCGTGGGCCGGAGAGAAAGGCGAAAAGGCGAAAAAAGACATCCCGCTTGGACGTTTTGGATATCCGGAGGAAGTTGCAGCTATTGCCTTATTCTTGGCAGCCGATGCAACAAACTTAATGACAGGCGAGAATATTGTTATCGATGGTGGTAATACAATTAAATAGTGGACTTAAAATCCAACGATAAGGGAGGTACAATAAATAGTTAGTGTTGTACCTTATTTTATAACTCATTTTCCGTAAAGAAAAGAGCTTCTAGGATCAATTCTAGAAGCTCTTTTCTTTTACAGAAAATCTATTCTTTCGAGTTTTCAGGATATTTTACGAGTAGATTAGGGAACTTATCATAAAATTCATTTGGAACATTTTTATCCGTCAATAATATATTTGTCTCGTGTAATGTACCAAATCTCCCAACTGACGAAGAATCAAACTTGGAGTGATCCAATAAACAATACCGATTTGTGCTTTTTTGAAACATCAGATTTTTAAGTTCTACTTCATACAAATCAAAATCCATGAGATCACCGTTTTTCGTCAATGCCCTTGCTGAAAAGAAGAATTTTCCAGGAAACACTTGGTCCAACATAGAACTCCCCATAAGCCCTTCGATGCTGTTCGTATTTCTAAGAACTCCTCCGATTAAAATAACATTGATTGACGGACTCTCCACTAACTCTTGGGCGGCAAATAGTCCGTTTGTCATTACTGTAAGATTAAAATCGGAATTTTTAAGTAACTTCGCTAATTCTAAACACGTAGAACTTGCATCAAGCAATAAAAAATCATGGTCCTCTATATAATCCATTGCTATTACAGCAATTTTTTGCTTTTCCTCCGTATATTGGGAGCGTCTGTTTGAAAAACTTAATTCGTTCATATCCTCAAGTATAATTGCACCGCCATGCGTTCTCCGAATTAAGTTTTTATTCTCGAGATATTTTAAATCCGAGCGTATTGTAGCTTCAGTAACATTTAATTTTTTGGATAAATCCGCTACTGATGCACGTAAATTTTCCGAAAGCTCCTTTATGATTAATGCTCGTCTCTCATCCGAGAACAATTTATCCATAATATATCCCCTCAAAAAATAAAAATTCACCTAAAATAAAAAACGTTTTCAAATAAAAGTATACGTAAAAAAACGAAAAAAATCAATAGATTATTCCTGATTAATCCCCAAATTACAATTTCGGGACCTGCAAAATTCTGCAAGTCCCTTAAAATCCCTTCTTCGTTTTCCGATCTTCCTCGTCTTCTTAAGCAAACGTACGGGAGGAACGGATCGACTCAGCTTTACTTTTTAAATTCCCCATTAAATTCTCAAATGATTCTTCAAAAAGAGTTACGCCCTCATTCAGTAGTTTGTCGGTTACCTTCGAAATCGAAATCCCATTTTGCTCAAGTATTGTTAAAATTTGTTTTGCTTCACTTATTCCCTCTTCTAATGTTGAACAGAAATTTCCCTTACTTAAAACTGCTTCTAAAGTTTTTGGCGGCATCGTATTCACTGAGTCCGGACCCACGAGAGGACTGACATAGAGTAATTCGGGATAGTTCGGATTCTTGGTACTGGTAGATGCCCATAATGGACGTTGCACGAATGCTCCACTCACTTTAAGGCGATTAAATCTTTCGCTGGTAAATTGTTCTTGGAATAAACGGTATGCCAATTTCGCGTTTGCGATTGCTGCTTTACCAAGAAATGCTGGATCGAGTTGCAACTCATCAATGGCCGGATCGACCGAACTGTCCACCCGACTAATAAAAAAGCTGGCTACTGATGCGACTTTTACCGATTCGCCTCGTGCTAATCGATCCTCAAGCCCCAACAAATAGGCTTCAATGACTTTTTCGTATTCCGATACGCTGAAAATCAATGTTACATTAACGTTTATTCCTTTACTGATTAACGTACGGATTGCAGGAATACCTTCAGGAGTAGCTGGCACTTTAATCATAATGTTAGGCCGATTGAGCGCAGAAAAGATCCTTTGCCCTTCTTTAATCGTTTCTTCAGTATTGGCTGCCAGAGTTGGAGGAACTTCGATACTGACATATCCGTCTGCTCCAAACGAATTTTGGTACACTGGAAGCAGTAAATCCGCAACCCGCTGAATATCATCAAATACCAAACTATCATAGATATCGTTAAGTGTTTTTCCATCATTCACTGCACGCAAAATATCCTTGTCATAAGCGGTAGAACTGGTAATTGCCCGCTCGAGAATCGTTGGATTTGATGTAACTCCAGTAACTCCAAGTTCAATCAGCTTCTGCATTTCCCCTGAATCTATCAAATCACGTTGTACATTATCATACCAAACGCTTTGTCCGAACTGATTCAGTTGTTGTATCGGATTCATCTTTATGGCCTCCTACTAATTTTTCAATATTATAGAAAAATAACTTTAGAGAACAAAACTTGATGCACACTTCCAAACTATAATACCCCTAGCAAACCAGACTGTAAGACTTGTTTTGCAATCATCAAGACATTTTCAACCGTGAATCCAAATGTACGAGTAATCATATCACCGGGTGCCGAAATACCGAATTGATCAATGCCTAAAACTCTTCCTGCTCGACCAACATATTTGTACCATGACATCGGGTGTGCCATTTCCACTGCCAGACGTTTCATTACGGAAGAAGGAAGAACACTTTCTCGATAGGACAGATCTTGTTGATCGAACAGTTCCATACATGGCAGATTTACGACTCGGACCGCAATTCCTTCTTCCGCAAGTTGTTGGGCTGCCTTCAAAACCAATTGAACTTCCGATCCAGTTGCGAGTAAAATCAAATCGCGTCCATCACCATTTTGGTACAGAACATAGCCTCCACGATATACATCAGCGGCATGTGCTTTTATTTCATTCAATGTTGGAACCTTCTGTCTTGTTAACACCAGAGCAACGGGTCCTTCCCGATGTTCCAAGGCATAGCGGAAGCACATTGCGGTTTCTGTCGCGTCGGCTGGACGAAAGACTTTAAATCCCGGAATAGAGCGTAACGATGGCAATTGTTCAATAGGCTCATGGGTAGGGCCATCTTCACCTACTGCGATACTATCATGCGTAAAAATATGAATCGCCGGCTGCTTCATTAAAGCCGCCAACCGTAACGCAGGTTTCAGATAATCACTGAACACAAAGAATGTTCCGGCATACGAGTTTGCGCAAAACGGCTCTTCACCATTGATGATCGTTTTATTAGAACTCGATAAATCAGCCGAACCCCCGACTAGTGTCGGAACATACTGGGCAATCGCATTCACGATTTTTCCAAACGCATCTCGTGTCGCTATACTATCTTGAAAATCAGGTAAAACTTCATCCCATGGTACCCAAACTCGCCCTTGTAAAGCATCTTCAAACTGCTGAGCCTCATTTGGGAAAGAATTTTTGTACTGTCTGAATAATTCATTCCACTTTTCTTCCGCTTTCTCCCCTAAAACAATACATTTTTTAAAATTTTCCTGAACATCTCCCGGAACAAAAAACTCATCATAATCCCAGCCGTATACTTGCTTGGTCAGAATTGCCTCCTCTGCGCCTAACGGTTCCCCGTGTGCATATTTTGTACCTTGTTTTTTGGGAGATCCATAGCCAATGACCGTTTTTATTTCGATTAGTGTCGGTGAAGTAAACTGTACAATAACATCGAACCATGGCCTGCAGATAGGACAAAGCGGTCTCGATTGAACCAATTTGGGTTTTTCGGATTAAATTGCATGAAGCGCGTCCAAAGAATATAGGCCATAGGTGCGGCTCCCATTGGCAGTCCTGGGTGACCCGACTTTGATTTTTCAATCGCATCGATCGATAAGGCTCTGATTGCTTGAACAGATACGGTATCAATTTACGAAAAACTCACAGAATTACACTCCTATTTTCAGTATTTTTTGCTATTTTTTTATTTATTTTATTTTTATGTGAATATTTTCGATTATTTTAATTTATTTGTCAATATATTTTTGTATATTTTTTATTTTCATTTTTGTATATTATGCATTTTTGAAAGCGGCGGTAGGTTAAAAAAGTAAAATGTGGTATCTTGGTAACATCAAATAGATTTTTTTGCAATTTTACAGTGTACAGGGATTAAACAATAATGAAATGGATCCTTTCAGAATGTAACAGAGTGGCCGATGATGGCCAGCAGATGAAACGGTGTATAACTTGGAGGCGGATAGGAGAAGAGGGTTTTACACAAACCCATCCTCTATATCCCCAACTGCATGCAGCACTAGCCAGAGCAGATTTTTCTTCGGAGCGTAAGTAAACAATCTTCTGTATGGAAGAATTGCAGTTGGAGATATAGGGCTTGTTTTAACTCCAGGGTTTGTTTTAACCGAAACTCACTTTCGAAATGCTTTTAACTGTTCATTAATCAATTTCGTTTGCTGGTAAACGGTTTGGTATATTTTATAGACCTCATGATACTTATGCACATTTTCCGGTTTCGGTTTGTACAATTTGGCGTATTTAATAAATACGCTCGCACAGGTCTCTAAAGAGTCGAACCAGCCACAGCCGTATGCAGCCAGCATCGCTGCTCCCAAAGCTGGACCTTGCTCGTTCTCCAGTTTGACTACAGTGGCATTAAAGACATCTGCCTGCATCTGCAGCCACTCTTCGTTTTTTGTGCCACCTCCGATCGAGATTACGGTATCGATTCTTTTCCCTTTACTTCTTAAGATTTCAATCGATTCGTTCAAGGCATACGTAATCCCTTCAATGACCGCTCTTACAAAATCGGCTCTGCTTGTCGTCGCATCAATACCAATAAAACTTCCCCTAATGATCGAACAAGCATAAGGTGTTCTCTCGCCAACAAGATAGGGAGTGAATAACAATCCATTAGCCCCGATAGGAACACGCCCGAGATCTTGTAGCAATGATTCAAAGCTCTCTTCCGAAGCAAATTGATTTTTAAACCAGCTTAGACTGTATCCCGCTGACAATACCGCTCCCATCGTGTAGTAAGCGTTTTCTTTGGCGTGATTAAAATAATGCACCTTACCTTCATAGTCTGTTTCACTGTTCGCCTCATAAGAAACGACAACTCCCGAAGTCCCAATACTGCAAAGGGTTTTGCCTTCACTCAGGATTCCCGCTCCAACAGCTCCGCAAGCATTATCAGCCCCGCCGGCAAATACTTTCGTCATCTCTGAGAGGCCGGTACCGGAAGCAAATTCATGTGAGAGTGTCCCAACACAGGTGTGGGAATCCACAAGAGGTGGACAGAGCTCCATACTCAAATGAAACAACCGGCAAATCTCTTCACTCCATTGTTTCCGGCCAATATCAAGAAGCAAAGTAGCTGAAGCATCCGAATAATCGGTATGGATCGCTCCTACCATTCGATACCGTAAATAATCTTTAGGAAGCAAAAATACTTTAGCTCGGGCAAACTGCTCAGGTTCATGCTCTCTAACCCATAAAAGCTGGGGTAATGTGAAGCCTTCCGCAGGCAGTTTTTTGGTAATAGACAGCAACCGTTCTTCACCAACAATTTCACAAATTTGTGTGCATTGGAGTGATGTGCGTGTATCATTCCATAAGATAGCATCCCGAATTACGTGATACGACTCATCTAACAAAACAAGCCCATCCATTTGACCGGCAAAGCTGATTCCTTCAATATTGCGAACGTCACCTTGAAAATTCTGAACCAACTGTGATAATGCGGAGCGTGTCTGTATCACCCATTGCTCGGGGTTTTGCTCACTGTAACCCGATTTTTTTTGAATCAAAGGATACGTCTTGGAAACTTCATCCCAAACCTCACCGTGCTGATTTATTAATAATACCTTGACAGAACTCGTTCCCAGATCAATGCCTATTACATACTTCATAGCTATAATCCTCCTCTCTAACTATATATTCATATAGTGCGCTAGCCCTGTTTCATTTTCCCTTTATACGTTCTTCCACCGTCTAATACCAGTATTTGCCCATGAATATACTTCGCTTCGTCAGTACTCAAATATTCCACCAAACTGGAAATATCAGAAGGTTTACCAAACCTGCCAATTGGAATCTCCTTCTTCAATGATTCTCTTGATTGTTCCGTAGGGTAGAGAACATCGAGCATTTGGGATTCTATCACCCGCGGCGCGATTACATTAATTGTAATATTATTGCGTCCCAATTCCGTAACAAGCGACCTCATCAAACCAAAAGCTCCACCTTTGGAGGAAGAATACTGGACACCCCCGCCAGAACCTGTAATCGCAGACCCGGATCCAATAATAATGATACTTCCCATTTTCTGTTCGATCATATAGGGAGATATAGCTTTAATAGAATAAAAAAGCCCATGTAAATTAATTGCTATTGTTTTCTTCCATAATGACCAATCCAACTCGCTAAATTCTATTCTTTTCGTAATTCCTGCAGAATACACTAGGATTTGAATATTTCCTAATGCTTCCTTGACTTTTTCAGCCATTCTTTGCACGCTTTCCCATGAACTCACATCAACTTGAAACGTAAATAGTTTGTCTTCAAGCTTATGTTCTGAAACGACTTGAGACATCGCTGCTTCATTGATATCAGCAATCGCGACTTTATGACCAGCTTGGACGAAATCCAATGCGATCTCTTTCCCAATCCCGGCAGCTCCACCAATGATAAGAACCGTTTTCTGTTTCGTATTATCCAATGCTCTCTCCTCCGTCCAACATAATTGGTTCACAGCTAATGTGCTCACCATACGGAGAGCATGCTACCAAGACCATATTCGCAACAGCATTTTTAACCATCTTTTGTTTCTCTTTCCATTGGCCTCTCTCAAGCTCCAATTGAACAACTGATGGTGCAAGAGAGATGATTCGAATCCCTTTTGGCTTATATTCTCTTGATAATGCTCGAGTCATTGAATTTAATGCACTCTTCGAAGCTGCAAAGTGTGGGCCCATCTCTCCAGTTACTGCAGCAGCAGAAGTGATGTTGACAACATACCCTTTACCTGCGCGAACCATATGTGGAAACACTTCTTTACAACATAGGAAAGGTACGTCCAAATTCATATCAAACATCGCCACCCACGCATCGGGTTCCAACTCTTTTAATGATTTGAAATCATGTTCCTCAGCATTATTAATGAGAATATCGATACTGCCGCTGTGCTGTATAATAAAATTTATGACTCTTGTAACTTCCTCAGGCTTGGTCAAATCTCCCGAAATCAAATGTGCCTGCCCTCCGGCAGATTGAATCGTTTGGCAAAGCCTTTCCGCCGCCTCATTCCCTTCAAAATGATGCAGCCATACCTCAGCGCCCGCACGTGCAAGCGACAATCCGATCCCTTCTCCCCAAAAGTTGGTGCTTCCCGTTATAAGTGCAACTTTATCTTGTAAATCGAATGTAACCATATTGTCCTCCTATTGTTGAATTATGTATATACGATTTTAAATGTGATTTTGGAATTCCCTGATAATCCAGCTGTAAAATCGATAATTACCATGTTATAATTTTCCAAAATACACCTTCAATTGATAACGTTTACAAGTTCTCTAAAAAATTTCTAAATTTCTACATAATGATTTCTCATAAAAATTCCAAGTTGTAGGCAGGGAAAAAGTTATCGAGAGACAAAGTTCAAAATTATGTATAATATAACTGGAAATGAGGTTCGATTAAAATGAACGTTATACCAGTGAATCCCACAGCATACCCATATCAATTCTAACTAGCTTTATTATTACCACTATTGCGCATAACAAGCTATTGTCTTTATCAAAGTAATGAGTCGATTTTTAACCATAAAAGTCCTTTAAATAAGGAAATCCTTTCTTTGATTATTTATTCGCTTCTTTTTTGTCAATTCCTTTTCATCTGATAGGTGTATACCTAGTGTATTAGAGTCATTGCTCTGAAATTGCCGTATTTTCGTCAGATGATTTAAAGATAACCGTTTAGAAAAAAATTGATAAACGTCATACAAAATTTAAAATAGGAAGTTATCGAACCTCTGCTTAATACGGTAAAAGAATCTAATATAGGTGTATCAATCAATAGTATTAGATTTAGAAAAATATCTGTCCCCTTAGTATTTACGGGTAATTAGCTAAAAGCTGGGTTAATTCCATGTCATAACTACGCCCAATAAGTTACCTCTCTAATCAAACAACAGCATGAATTTTCGATTTCATGCATAGCACAGCAAAGGTTCCTGCTGCGACAACAGGAACCCTTTTGTTATGACGGCAATCCCCCTTTATCCTGGAAGCGAGCTACTTCTACATGCAGCGCTCCCTTTTGCCATTGCCCTTTCGTTTTTTCGGAAATGATTGTTGCATATGCCTATCAATGTCCCCAAGCGTTGAACCATTCATAAAAAGCTTCATGATCCAGCTTATTCCCGATCAGCAGCGCTAACAATATCCTGGCTTTCTCCCCACTCAAATCTCCCGCAAAAAAGGCGCCCGCCCGTTCCAAATCTCTGCCGCCACCGCCGCCATATACGGGAGCAACGGATCCTCGCAGGCACCGGCTTGTGATGACAACAGGAATCTTTCTGTTAGCCAGTTGTTGCACAGCCGGAGCGATGGACGGATGGGCATTTCCCAGTCCGTACGCTTCGATCACAAGTCCTTTATATCCTTCGGCGATTTTTAAAATTTCGTCTCCTGTCATTCCAATCCCCAGTCTGACAAGACCCACTCGTTCCATAGGTTGCAAAGGCAGCAACGGATAATCCGTGCATTTCCTCCGGATAATCACTTTGTTATGTTCCACACGCCCGACAGGTCCAAAGCCCACTGACTGAAACGCCTCAAGTGCTGAAGTATCGACTTTTCGAACCTCTCGCCCGGCATGTAAAAAGCCTGCAAATGCAATCACCGGGCCTAATGCGGCAGCTTCCTGACAGCTTGCAACCCGGATGGCGTCTGAAAGATTTCGCAATCCGTCACTGGCCGGTTCACTTGCATTCAGTTGTGCGCCAGTGAGAACAATCGGCTTTTTTCGTTGGCATGTCAGTGACAAAAAGAACGCAGTTTCTTCCATCGTATCTGTTCCATGTGTGATAACGATCCCACCGACCTCTTCATCCGCAATAGCCGTTTGTACAACGTTTCCAAGCTCATATAAGGTTTCAAAGGTAAATGCGAAACTGCCAATTGTCGTAAATGTTTTTACAATAATCGGACGATGCTTGCCTTGATTTTGATCCTGTTGGTTTTGAACCGGCAAGCGGCGCACAAGATCTTCTCCTTGCAAGACAGCTTTGACATCTCCATTATCTTGCGGCAGTGAAGCAATGGTGCCTCCCGTCGAAATCACGAGTATATGGGACATTTTTGTATTTTCTCCTCTCATATTATGCTTGTAGAGGATGTTCAAAAAGTAGTCAAAACTCCACGGCGGATTGCTTTGCCGAATCCCAAAAAGGCTTACTCATGTACCAAACACGTACACTCCGTCGCCTTTTCGTGCTTCGGCTTCGCACTCCTTGTGTCTTACTTAACCACTTTTTGAACACGCACTTGTATTGGATTTACTTTCAAGAAAACTTTGATATCTCCTGCGCGGGCATGAAAAGTGGTATGCTTATGATTGCAGTCGTTCCTTTTCCAAGCTCACTTTCAAATTCAAGCTTGCCTCCTAATGATTCAATCAGACGAAATGTCACCATCAAGCCAAGACCTGTTCCTTTTTCTTTTGTCGTGTAAAACGGATAGCCAAGTCGCGCCACTTGTTCTTTCGTCATGCCGGAACCAGTGTCGATTACGTGTATGATCACTTGATTGCCTTTGCGCTTTGCTTGCACGTCAATTCGTCCGCGTTTCTCAATGGATTCGATGGAATTTTTGATAAGATTGATGAGTGCTTGCTTACATTTAACCTTATCGCCTAAAATCCATAAATCAGGTTCAGACTCCGAATAGATCTCCACATTCCGAATCATCGCAAATGAAGATAAAATATCCAAAATATTTTCAAACATTTCGGCAATATGAAGCGGTTCGATCTTTTCAGACTGAGGTTTCGCAAGGTTCAAATAGTCACTGATAATATATTCTGCCCGATCCAGTTCGGAAATGGCTATGTTCATATACTTTTGATTGGATTCATCAAGAGAACGGCTTGTCAACTGAATAAACCCTCTTGCAACTGTAAGAGGGTTTCGCACTTCATGTGCAATGGAAGCAGCCAATTCACTGATCACATGTAATTTCTCAGCGCGCTGGATCTCATTTTCCATAAGTATTTTCTCATGTATCGTTTCAATCATAAAAACGGAAAGATTCATAGCGATAATCGATAATAGAGCATACGCAAAATAAATTTGCAAATTTTCCGATTTTAAAAAAGCCATTGAACTCTGTGTATACGAAAAAATGAGAAATATAAACATGACAGCAAAAAATGCAAAAAACCCAAGCAAACTGGCCATTGCCAACCGGAAGTGCAACGTCGCATTTCTAAATTTCTTACGAATGGAAAAAAGTACGATCGACAGCAGAAAGGCAGTAATCCATGCTGTATAGGCTGCCGGTCCTCCCAAGTACATTCGATACCCTAAAATCAATGCCAAAGCAGTAGCCCAAGATCCTTTGTTGCCATATAAAATGACAATGCTATATGGAATCCAACGCAAATCAAGAATAAATCCCTTTTCCAAATCAGTGGGGAATGTCATACATAAAATGCTTGACATTCCATACAGCAGCCCAATTCCTATTTGATTTTTATGCAGGTAAAATCTCCTTTTATTTTCATTCAAAAACTGATACATAAAATTGGGCAAAAGAATAATTAACAGATGCAATAGTAAGTCCCTGATCATCGCGCCACGTCTCATTCTGCTTGAAGTAAATGTATTCCAATTTTATTTTAGAGGATGTTCAAAAAGTAGTCAAAACTCCACGGCGGATTGCTTTGCCGAATCCCCAAAAGGCTTACTCATGTACCAAACACGTACACTCCGTCGCCTTTTCGTGCTTCGGCTTTGCACTCCTTGTGTCTTACTTAACCACTTTTTGAACACACACTTTTAGACGATTTTCGAATTTAAACAAAGAGATCAAACTATTATTTTTATACAATACGTGTAGTTTCGTTTCTGCCGTATACATCCACCGAATTGGAAAGCGGTCGATCTCGCCAGGTTTCAATTTCCAAATCACTTTCATCAAAAAATCATTGGCAACTTTTTTCCCCTGATTGACATAGTATGAACAAAAGGGATGTAATCTCAAGTGTGCAACACACTTGGCGACGGATATTGCATCCCTTGCCCGCATAAAACAGCCCTTCTATACATCCGGGATATAGTTGCGAGGCAAAATGGGCCGGAAAAAGGATTCTGGATTTATAATAAGAACAATCATATAAGCACAAGAATCACTTTGACTCTGAAAACTCTTCCCAAGGAAGCTCGGTTTCTAAATTTGCATAGAGAAGTCGGTACATTTCCAAATATTGTTGCTCTTGTTCTGTTGGGAAATCCCCTGCGTATTCCTCAAATTTCTCAACAGCAAAACGCAATGCCAATTGTAGAAGTGCTAATTCCTCAGATTTATCCATTTCAATTCTGGCTCGCTCTATATTTGTCTGATCATCCCGTTTAACGTACAATTTCATTTTTATTCTCCCTTCTGCTTTTTCAAGAGGATGTTCAAATTGCAAACATCGCTGTTGCAAATCTACTAACATATGAAATTAAAGTCTTGTTTCCAAACGTTTTAATCCTAACGTTCCAAACGTTTTATGGATGTTTCAAAAACAATGAATACATACATTCGAATATATCGATTATCTAATAAATTATCTCCAACAACAAGTTGTAACAAGTTATTTAAGAAATATTCCTTTACAAAAAAACATCTTTTACAAAAAAACCATCCGATGCCTAAAATATGCTACAATCACAGTCGAACAAAATTTAGTTTGGGGAATTCGTTCGGACCATGCATTGAAAGCTTGCAATATACAATAAAACGGAATTAGGACAGCTATACCATGCTGCTTATTCAAAAATTATCCAGACTTTACAAATGGATTACAATATTTTCAACAAAACACCTGGCTTTTTTGGAAAAAGGCAGGTGTTTTGTTTCATGTGCTCGTTTCAGGGGCTGGAAAATTTTTTTGAATAATTTCCTATAAGATTGTTGAATCTAACGTTGCAACGTATATCTGTGTGTGAATTATTTAACGAGGTGAAACCAATCTATGCGACGAAGAAACTGGGCGGGAATTGTATGCAGCGGCTTGACCTGCACACTTGCATCAGCAATGATGCTCTCGCCTGTGAGTATGGCTCAAACGGATTCAGATAGTGGACATTCTTTGCGGGTTCTCAAATATTCGGTTCGGCAAGGAGACTCCCTGTCAAAACTTGCGAACGAATTCCACACGAATGAATCTTTACTTTCTGACATCAATCACATATCTGATACAAACGTGCTGAAAGTTGGACAAATCATCAAAATCATACCGAACTGCACAGCCAAACACGCAAGTATATACCAAGTACAAACAGGTGATACGATCTGGGATATATCAAAGAAATTCCATACGGAAATGAGCTGGATTATACCAGAGAATTCAAACGGCAATACCGGTTTGTTAAAACCAGGCACACATATGTATGCGCTGCAAAACGTTTTAAATGATCAACAATCAGATGCGATATCGGCAATCGCACCGGCCACAGAAAAGTTGGGGCAAAGCGCGCCAACCGCGTATGCAAAATCGTTTTTGTGTACACTTACAGCCTATGGGCCCGGATATCAATCCACAGGAAAAAATCCCGGCGATCCCGGATATGGAATAACATCTTCCGGAAAAGTAGCGAAAGAAAATGAAACCATCGCTGTCGATCCGACAGTTATTCCATTAGGAAGTCTCGTATATATAGAAGGTATCGGATATCGAAAAGCAGAAGACACAGGAGGGGCAATTAAAGGAAATCATATTGACGTTTTTTTCTCGGATGAACAACAAGCAGTACGGTTTGGAGTAAAAAAAGCCGTCAAGGTTTTTCTGATCAAATGATCAAACGAACAACAAGAACACTTTTTGAAAAACAAAGGCAATCGTGATTTATAAATGATGAATTGATAATAAAACCGCATGGAAATGAGGCCGCCCATGATGAACAGGGCGGTCTTTTTACCGTATCTTCTCTTTTTTACCGTACCTTTTTACCGTACTTGTACCGTACCCGCTTCCTTTGCTGCACCAACTTTTCTTATTGAGGATGTTCCAATTGAATAAATCGGGAGATCTGTTCTGCGCATTCCGGAAATGTCCGGACTGCTTCACTTGCAAATGTACGCGTTGTACCACATTCTAATTGAAGGTAATCATGCGCCAATGACTTCCGGTATGCAACAATCGGCAAAATCGCTTTGCCAAGTTTCTCATCGAACACGCGTTCTTCACATAAAACCGTGATAATATCCGTAAAGCTGCTCGGATCTCTCATAATGCAAGCATCAATAATCAGATTTCCTATGTCCGTAATACATTCGCAACCGATATGTAACGCACGTTCCCGAGCAGCATCCAGAATCGTTTGCTCCGCTTGATCCGCTGCTTCCATACAGGCTTGTAAAATCTCCACTTGTTCCTGCAACTTTTTTAATAAAGGCTGTATCTGATCTCGGTCTTGCTGACGAATCCACATTCCACTGCACCTCCATCCCTATTGTACATTCTTTGAACACCATATGCATGTCCTGAACATACTCTGCCTGAACATTCTATTCATTGACACAATATCGGATTCGATGTACAATCTGGTGAGTTTAATCATTCGTGTTTCATGGTACCGGAATTGATGGACTGCAAACTGGACAGCCACGCTACCTTTCATAGGGCGTGGCCTTATTTTATTTAAAGGGGGCAATTTCCAGTGAAACATAACCCTTCTCCATTTCAGCTTCAAGTCATTACGGATGGGATAAAACAACTCCCCGACTTGATACATACCGTAAAAAAAACATTGGAAGGAGGCGCAGATGCAATTCAATTGCGCTACAAATCAGCACCTGCAAGCGATCTGTGGACAATCGGTCAAGAACTTTTACCAATCGTTCAACACCATCAAAGGCGCTTGCTGATTAATGATCGAATTGATGTTGCCCTTGCCATACCTGCACACGGCGTACATTTGGCAGGAAAAAGCCTTCCTCCCAAAGCCGCAAGAACGATTTGCAAAGAACCCTTTTTGATCGGCTGTTCCATTCATTCTATTGAAGAAGCAAAGCAGGCAGAACAGCAAGGCGTCTCTTACATAACATTTGGACATATTTTTTCGACCAAGAGCAAACCAGGTATGCCGCCTCGTGGAATTGAAGCGTTATATGAGGTGGTATCTGCCATTTCCATCCCAGTCTTTGCGATAGGGGGAATCCATGCGGATAATATCGCGGATGTCCTGCAAACCGGTTGTGCCGGTATCGCAGTCATCGGTGCGGTCATGAACGAACAAAACCCTGAAAAGGCAACTTATGAATTGAAAAACCGCATGATCGCATGCCAGGCAAAACCGAAAGTAACGTTGCCCCCTTATCTACAATAGCGTAAGTATCTTTGATTGTTCATGCGGCAATCGTTCCAAATTTTCATATTCTCATTCGACCGGGAGGCGTTTCTATGAATTCCTCAGCTCACGCAAAGCAAACAGATGTAATTGTCATCGGCGGCGGCATCATTGGCTGCAGCATCGCGTTTCACTTACAGCAAGCAGGAAAGCGCTGTATCGTTTTTGAACAGGGACAAATCGGAAATCAGGCATCAAAAGCAGGTGCCGGTATGCTAGGCGCACAAGTAGAAATGGCGAATCCCGGTCCCATCTATGACCTGGGCATTCAAAGCCGGGGGATGTTTCCCGAACTATCCGGCATTCTATATGAAATTTCCGGCGTTGATATCGAATATCAAAAACAAGGGATTCTTCGCTTGGCCACATCCGAAGATGAAGTGAAAACTTTGCAGAATCGAAAACAGTGGCAAGAAGCGTCTGGTCAGACTGCCGAGTGGCTGACGCCTGCCGAACTGCAGGCAATGACTTCCGGCGCCGTATTTTCTGCCTATGGAGCCCTTTATCTGCCAAATGACCATCAAGTACGCAATCCGCCTTTGGTGCGCGCGTTTGCATCATCCGCCAAAAAACTAGGTGCAAGTTTTTATGAACATACAGAGGTTACCGGATTTTT
Source organism: Fodinisporobacter ferrooxydans (assembly GCF_022818495.1). Taxonomy (GTDB): domain Bacteria; phylum Bacillota; class Bacilli; order Tumebacillales; family MYW30-H2; genus Fodinisporobacter; species Fodinisporobacter ferrooxydans. The sequence goes on from NZ_CP089291.1 coordinate 4,539,282, forward strand.
ATACGAACAAGATCGCATAATCGGTGTCGCCACACAGGATCAAACATGGTATGCGGAATATATTGTCATCGCAGGCGGGGCATTTTCTTCTGTTTTGGGAAGAAAACTAGAACTTGATATTCCAGTATTCCCTGTAAAAGGCCAGGCCATTCTCGCAAACGGTACGATGCCGGTTCCCTATACGGTGTTCACACACGGCTGCTACTTGGTGCCAAAATTGACAGATCAAGTATACATCGGCGCAACCGAGCAACCAAATCAAAAAGATTTGACACCTTCCCTAGGTTCCATCGCGAAACTTTCCAATCGAGCAGCGGAGCTTGTTCCGGTTGCAGAAAGTTTCTCCTATGGAAAGTCTATCATCGGTTTGCGGCCAGGTTCTGTTGACAGTCTGCCAATTTTGGGTGAGGCAACACAGTACAAAGGACTATTTCTAGCAACAGGCCATTTTCGAAATGGAGTGCTATTAAGTCCAATCACAGGAAAAATTATTACAGATTTGATTACAAAAGGAATATCTGATGTCGACATTACACCATTTTTGCTGGAACGCTTTCAGGAAAAAGCCGTTATTTCATGATACCTTAATAATTTTTTCACAAAGTTGTAAAAATCTCTTTCGATTTTGTGAAAACGGGAGTATAATGAATTCGGTATTTGAAAATGACTAATGGATTAATCCATTCCAGCATCGGTTAGATCCATTCGGGGGTGTAAGCGACTTGGATTTCCCAATTGTGAGGAAAAGTGGAATACCTCTTTACGTTCAAGTAAAAGAAGCGGTCCTAACCGATATTAAGAATGGGCAGTGGAAAACAGGAGATAAGCTGCCAACGGAACGAGAACTTTCCGAAAAATTAAAAGTGAGTCGCAATACCGTTAGTCAAGCATATCAAGAGTTGGAAGCTGAAGGGGTATTAGTGTCCATACAAGGTCGCGGAACCTTTGTGTGTGATCGGGATGACGCGGTGCGTTTGGAAAACCGAAAAGAATTGCTGATGAAAATCATCGATGTTGCCATGGAAGAAGGCCTTCAACTTGGATTTTCCATCGAGGAATTTTCTGAGTTGACAGAAATTCGCGTAAGGGAAAAAATGGATCTCTTGAATCGTGTTCGAATCGTATTTTTCGAGTGCAACCGCGAGCAAGTGGACTATTTTGCAAAACGTGTGCAATTCGGTTCCGGAGTCGTAGTAAAACCGATTATTTTACATGAATTTCGAGATGATATGGATGTACTCTTGCCGGAAGTCAATTCATCCGATCTTGTCATTACAACGTTTTTCCACTATGACGAGGTCAAAGAACTAATCGGCAATCGCAAACAAGTACTTGCGATCGCTTTAGATCCGCAACTGGAAACGATCGTCAAAATTGCACGTATTCCTGCAGGGCGGAAAATCGGTCTGATTTGCCGGTCCGACAACTTTGCCAATAAAGTAATGTTGTCGTTGAAAAATGCGGGACTTGATGGTTTGCAGATGAAAGTAACCACATCTACTGAAGCGAATGATTTGCGTTCCTTCCTGCATGATATTGACTTTATCATTGTATCTCCAGGGAGAAAACGAGAAGTTGAGATGTTGGCAGTGCGCCACCAGGAAATCATCGAATTTATTTTTCAACCGGATGTCGCATCCATCAATCTCTTGCGTGCAGCATTAATTGACGTTCGTCGAGGTTAGCAGGTACACACTTTTATCGACATACTTGTCGAAGCTAAACACATAGAGGAGTTGACAAAGCATGTTAGATCAACTTTCTTGGAAAGTTGGTGGGCAACAAGGTGAAGGTATCGACTCTACAGGTGATACATTCTCAGTAGCCCTGAATCGACGCGGATATTTCATTTATAGTTACCGTCACTTTTCATCTCGGATTAAAGGCGGTCACACCAACTCGAAAATCCGTGTAAGTACAAAATCGCGTTTGGCAAATTCTGATCAATTGGATATTCTGATTGCGTTTGACCAAGAAACCATCGACTTTAACGCACATGAGTTACGGGATGGCGGAGTAGTAATTGCTGACAGCAAATTTAATCCAAAAGTTCCGGAAGGAAACTATCGTCTCTTTTCCGTACCTTTTACGAAAATTGCTGAAGAATGCGGCTCTGCTATTATGAAAAACATGGTTGCGTTAGGAGCTTCGGCCTGTGTTCTTGGTCTTTCTTCTGATATATTTGCCGATATTATCTCTGATAAATTTTTGCGCAAAGGCCAACAGGTCGTCGATCAAAACATGAAAGCCATTCAGCTCGGCATTGATTACATGACTGAAAATGGCGGTGTATTGCCAGAATTTCAATTGGTTCCGGCTGACGGCAAGAAACGATTGTACATGAGCGGCAACGAAGCGATCGGTCTGGGCGCTTTGGCTGCCGGCGCGCGGGTTATGCCTGCATATCCGATCACACCGGCATCCGATGTCATGGAATACTTAATCAAGCACTTCCCAAAAGTGGGCGGTGTGGTATTGCAAACAGAAGACGAAATCGCAGCCATGACAATGGCGATCGGTTCTTCCTTTGCAGGCGCACGTTCATTGACAGCCACTTCCGGCCCTGGCTTGTCTTTGATGATGGAAGCAATCGGTCTTGCCGGCATGATCGAAGCGCCTGTCGTCATCATTGACACACAACGCGGCGGTCCAAGTACAGGACTCCCGACAAAGAACGAGCAAAGCGACTTGTATGCGGTATTATTCGGAACACATGGGGAAATTCCGAAAATCGTATTGGCGCCAAGCACTGCGGAAGAATGTTTCTATGCAACTGCAGATGCGTTCAACTACGCAGATAAATACCAGTGTCCAGTCATTCTGATTACAGATTTGGCATTGTCACTGGCAAACCAAACGGTTGAGCCGCTTGATTATAACAAAATCTCCATCGATCGCGGTAAAATTGCAACACCAGAACAATTGGCTGAAGTAGGCGCCGGTCAATTATTCAAACGCTATGCGTTTACGGAAGACGGTATTTCTCCACGTGTATTCCCTGGCATGAAAGGTGGAATTCACCACGTAACAGGTGTGGAGCACAATGAAACAGGCCGTCCGGATGAAAATGCGCAAAATCGTATTAAAATGATGGATAAGCGCTTGGCAAAACTGAACAATATGGAATTGCCTAACAGCGTCACATATGCCGGCTCTGAAAATCCGGATGTATTGATTGTCGGCCTTGGTTCGACAATGGGTGTGATCGACGAAGCATTGGAGCGTTTCCAGGCAGAAGGACTGAATGTGGCGCATGCTCATGTTAAGGTAATCAGCCCATTCCCTGCGAAAACTTTGAATCAATATGTAGGCAAAGCTAAGAAAGTTGTTGTTGTTGAAAACAATGCAACCGGACAATTGCTGCATCTCATGAAGCACTTCGGAGTTGAACATTCCGCAATGACAAGCTACTTGCGTTACGATGGCAATCCATTCTTGCCAGTACAAATTTTTGACCATGTTAAGGGGTTGATCTAATCATGGCAACAGTTAAAGAATTCCGCAATAATGTTCGCCCTAACTGGTGCCCAGGCTGCGGCGACTTCTCAGTGCAGGCATCCATTCAAAGAGCACTCGGAAATATGGATCTGGAGCCGGAAAATGTTGCAGTCATCTCGGGTATCGGTTGTTCCGGCCGGATCTCCGGATATATTAACTCATATGGCTTGCACGGTGTTCATGGTCGTGCTTTGCCAATCGCACAAGGCGTTAAATTGGCAAACCGCGATCTCGTAGTCATCGCTTCAGGTGGAGACGGAGACGGTTTTGGCATCGGTTTGAACCACTTTATGCACGCGGTACGCCGTAATATCGATTTGACATACATCGTCATGGATAACAACATCTACGGTTTGACAAAAGGTCAACATTCACCGACGAGTGCATTTGGCTTCAAAGCGAAAAATACTCCGCAAGGAACCATTGAAAATGCCTTAAAGCCTGCGCAAGTCGCTTTATCTGCCGGCATCTCCTTTTTGGCACAAGGATTTTCCAGTGATGTCAACCAATTGACGTCATTAATCGAGCAAGCCATTCAACACAGAGGATTTTCTTTGATCAATGTATTCAGTCCTTGTGTGACTTACAATAAAATCAACACGTACGACTGGTACAGAGAAAACATCGTCAACCTGGAGCAAGATGAAAACTACGATTCGTCCAATAAAGCGTTGGCAATGCAAAAAGTATTCGAAACAAACGGTCTCTGCACAGGTTTGATCTACAAAGAAGATCGTCCAGTCTTCCAAGATCTCGTTCCGGGATATAAAGAAGAAGCAATTACAAGTCAAGAGTTGCGTTTGGATGATGAATACTTTGCAAAAGTCATGAACCAATTCGCGTAAAGCGCGTGTTCAAAAATCGGTTAAGCAATCCGCCGTGGAATTTTGACTGCTTTTTTGAACATCCTCATAAAGGGAAACTTGAATCAGGTGGAGTTTTTAACTCCATTGCGGAAAAACAGCCGTCCTTATGATCGGCTGTTTTTTCGTGTTCAAAGATAGTCCATCAGATAGACGATGATTCTCTATGATTCCTGCTTGGTTGGTCCTTGTGGCAATGTCTTATTTCCCATGAAATGAAACGGGTGTTTTTTCACTTTTTTTACTATATGCCTATATACTCCATCTTTCAAAATATAGCTAAACGCATCATCAATCTCTACACTCTGCCAATTGGGAAGCTGATCAAGCAGCATAATTTCTTCTGTTTCAAACCCCTGAGGAAGCGGGTGCAAGCGATGGATGTCTGCAACATAAATGGATTTAATCATGGGTTCCGGCCGATTCGGGTGCAGCAAGCAATATTGTCCAATCCATTCGATCGCTTGTGCTTCTCCTCCTGTTTCCTCGTATAATTCTCTGATTGTCGTCTGTATAGGGAATTCATCCGGTTCCCGTGTTCCTCCCGGCAGTTCCCATCCTCTATGCTGATGTTTCGTAAACAGGATTTTTCCGTGATAAAACGGAACAATCAATACTGTATTCGGCTCCACCCAATCTGCCGGGTCAAAGGAAAGGCGAACGATTCCACCTTCTGCACCAGGGAACTCAACCACGTTTCTTCTCCTCCTCAATCAACATAGAGATTCGTTTTGCTGCAAGCATTCCTTGTCCAACGGACACAGCAATGCTGGAGTCATTGGAATGAACTTGCAGATCACCGATGCAGAAAATACTTTTTATGCTTGATTGGCCATGAAAGTCCACTGTACAATACCCCTCATGATCCATTTCTACAATCCCTTGCAATAGAATGGAATTGGGTTGTGTGCCAATGCGAACAAGTACTGCATCTGCGGGAATGACCTCCGATCGTATCGACAAGTCCGGATTGCCGACTTCCACACCATCAATTTTCATCGTACCAAAAATTTTCTGGACGGTTGATTGCGTACGTATCGCAATATGTGAATGATGTGTAATTTTTTGAATAAATTCATGACGCGCACGAAACTGTTTCGAACGATGAATCAATGTAACAAAAGCTCCTGCGTCTGCAAGCAAACATGCCCCTTCACATGCTCTGTCTCCGCCCCCGACAACGACGACATGTTTTCCGCTAAACAATTCCCGATCACGGGTAGCAGAAATCGGTTGGCTCGCCAACAAGTGTGCGCCGGGAACTTGCAAACGCCTCTCCCTTGCCCCTGTAGCTACTATCAGGTATTGATACGCAATGCTCCCTGCTGTCGTATGTACAACTTGATTCTTGTCATCGATCCTGGTTACTTGTCTTTGCAAATACACTTTTGCAAAAGTGGATTGCAAGTGTTTTTGGAACTCTTGTTGCAGCTTTGACCCCGTGGTTGCAGAAAAACCAGGATAGTCAATCAAATCATTTCTAATATTCACCAATTGACCGCCGATTTTGTCATTTTTTTCGAGAACGATCGTTGAAAGGCCCAATCTTGTACTCCATATCGCTGCTGATATTCCCGCCGGACCAGCCCCTATAATGACTACTTGATGCTGTTGCATGGCAATCCCTCCTTATAGGCGGCTTGTTTTCTACCATACTGTGATTCGTCAAACACCCATTGCCAGTCATTTATCTGCCCAATATTTCTATTTATTTGTCTTTTCAATTCTGTCTTTTCTATTCGCCCCAAATTTGTTACACTACATTTTATATCTTCTACTATTTTTGAAATGAGGGATTATGATGACAGACAATTCCCATTGGTCAAATGTACATGTACCTGAACAAGCGGCTTTACTAAAAAAAGAGACATATGAATATACGGTTCGTGAACGCTCATTTGTCATTGAATTGTTTGAACAATCGGACGGAATGTTTTATGCAATCGGCGTGCCAAAACATGAAGAGCGTCTTATTATTTATGGCAGCAATATTGTGGAAAGCAGACCAAAAGCATTGCAACTCGTGATCGACAAAATCGAACGGGAAGCAGGTACTCTTGATTATTTCAGCGAGTGCTAGCTTGATGCAAGGAAACGCTTTATTCAACAACGGAATTGACGGAAGGCTTGTCCCATTCCGTCAATCCTCCGCTTTTTATACCTGGCGCATGATAGAAATTTTAATTTTGAACGATTCTTACATTTACCATAAACGCCATGTAAAAACACCAATGCAAATCCCTAAAATAGCTCCCGCCAATACTTCCGTGGGCTGATGTCCCAGCATCTCCTTCAGTTGTTTGCTCTTTTTCCAATGAAAATGATGACTGGGACCGCGGGATTCGATATGCTTCTCAAACTCGGCCTCCAATTTGTTAATTGCCATCGCCTGCTCTCCTGCATGCCTGCGGATTCCCGCAGCGTCATACATGACGATCATTCCCAGTGTCATTGCAATTGCAAACAATGAAGAAGACAATCCATGGCGAAGACCGACTGCAGTGGTTAAGGCCATGACAGATGCGCTGTGAGAGCTCGGCATTCCGCCTGTACTCAATACAGAAGCGATATTCCATTTTCCATGCAACAACTTATGAATGAAAGGTTTCAACCCTTGTGCAATTAAGACACCAAGTAATGCGGCAACCAACGGAAAATTAGTAAAAATATTGATAAGAATCCGCATGGCACTCTCTCCTCTTATGATCAGAGATCAGATCGTAGTAGTAATGTATCGCTAGTTTTTCTAATGCAGGATCATTTGGATCTGTCAAAATACGACTGTCCATATTTTCTGTCCCTGTTTATCAAAAGGATATAATACAACAAAGTGTTGTTGATTCGATATCAGAACGATCCGTTTATGCTCAAGCCACTGTTTTACGTCAAATGGCAATAAACCGACCCAGGCATGTTTCAATACGTGTTCCGTTGCATATAAGGATGGATCCCCTATCCTTTCGTCTTTCATGTTTTGAAGCTGCTTGCTTACATGGGAAGCCCTTTGATATTGCTCTTGCCGACTGGTCATCGGCTCCCAAGGAATATGCCTGGGCCGATGATTGGCATGCATCACGTAGTCCAATTGCATCAAGCCGGAAACAACGGAAAGATTCAAGTTCACAAGATTTTCTTCAGCACGGTTTGACTCTGCATCGGCAAGTTGTTTGGCATGTTTTAAAAATTCCAATAGCCTTGAAAATAAATCCTCATATTGATGACCCAATCGCTGCCAGCCATTTGCCTCCCAAAAATCCCCAAATGCTTGAAAGAAATCAAAGGGAGAGGAATAGATTTGATCGACCAAATAGGTTACAGTATGGTCCATTTTATGATCATTCCAGAATTTCTCAAGAATATCTTCCAAACGTTTCAGTCGGATCATATCGGAATAGGATAATACGTCATTTCCCAAAATTTCATAAGGAGCGTGTTCCATATACTGATACCCATACTGTTTTGCTTGATGACGCATTCCCGTACCGCGCAACATTTTTAGAAACCCTAACTGCAATTCATCCGGCTGCAATGCAAACACATCATTAAATGTCTTCCGAAATGAATGATAGTCCTCATGTGGCAGCCCGGCAATTAGATCGAGGTGCTGGACAATTTTTTTCGAATCCCGAATAATGGAAACCGTACGGGCAAGCTTTTCAAAATTTTGATGTCGCTTCACTGCATGATTGGAAAGATCATTGGTGGACTGTACGCCAATCTCAAAACGAAACAAATCGGGAGGCGCTTCTGCAGCAAGAAATTCCAATACTTCCGGCCGCATGATATCAGCAGTGATTTCAAAATGAAAGGTGGTGTTTTTATGATATCCAATTAAAAACTTGAATATCTCCATTGCATATTCTTTATTAATGTTGAATGTGCGATCGACAAATTTTATCTGTTTCACACCAAAATCGATCAATCGCCGCAAATCTCGCTTAATGCGATCTAAAGAAAAATAGCGTACACCTTCTTCGATCGAAGACAGGCAAAATTGGCAGCGAAACGGACATCCGCGGCTGGCTTCAAAATACACGATACGATTGCGAAGCTCCTCCAAATGCGTTTCATAAGGACTTGGAATGGCATCCAACGCAGCGATTTTATCACTCGGAAACGTGGAATGAATGCTTCCTTCCATCGATCGATAGTAAATCCCCCGCACATCTCTTACATCCGCCAACCGCGGTTGCTGCTTTGACTCCGAACAGCTTTGCAAGATTTGATAAAAAGTGGCTTCTCCCTCCCCTTGTGCAATGCAGTCGACCACAGGAAGCCGCTCCATCCAATATCGAGTATCATATGATACCTCGGGTCCGCCCAATACGATAAACGCATTTGGCAATACCTTTCGCAACATGTCAAGAACGGGAACGGTCTGTTCGATGTTCCATATATAGCAGGAAAAACCAATGACGTCCGGCTTTTCCTGATAAATCTTACTCACAATATTCATCGGTACATCATGAATGGTGAATTCAAGTAACGATGTATCCGGAAAATCCGCTTCCACTTGACTGCGCAGATATCGCAATGCCAATGATGCATGTATAAACTTCGCATTTAATGTTGCAAGAACGACTTTCATAAAAAACTCCTTGTTTTATGGATTCCTGCTTTACACGATCCTGACACTTGACAAGCAAAAACAACTCACTTCTGTGTCAATTCACAAATCTTAGGTAAAAAACATAGTTTGTTATGTGGAACGATTCATTCGTACGGTTCTCAAATCCCTTACTTTAAGATTACAGGAGGAATCCATATGGTGCAAATGTTTCCGGTGCAAATTGAGGATAAAACAGCAATTGCTGTTTCTGTTGCACTTCCAAAAACAAATCTGCTTGTAGTCTCCACAGAGATTGGATATATCATGTGCGGTGCATTGGATGTACAACTACTCAATGACAAATTGGCAGACCGCAAAATTATTGCCGGTCGTGCCGTTGGCGTAAAAACCATCGAGCAGCTCTTGTCAGCACCTCTTGAATCTGTGACAGCAGAAGCTGAAACGATTGGAATACATTCAGGCACGACTGGCCATGATGCCATAAAAATCATGCTCGAACATGCTTGATAAAGTAAAACTTGAATCAGGTGAGTTTTTACTCCATTGCAAAAAACGACCATCTCAACAGTATAAAAAAAGCGGACAAAGGAAATTGTCCGCTTCTCCTGCAACAAAAGTTGTAACTTGGCAACTTACAATAAACGAATCAACTTAAAAAAGTGGATCAATTTTTACCAATTCTCATTCGGGTTTTAAACATCCATTAATTGCGAATTCGCAAATCTTCTACACGAATCGCTCTTGTATGAAGCGTATGACTCCAAACCCTGTTGTTTTTTGTAACATACGCTTTTGCCGTTACCGGTATCCAGGTTAATGCAAACAACGGGAAAATCAATATCCCGATATATGCTTTCCAACTGACTCGCTCCAACATTAACGCATATGGAATTTGGATATACATGCCAATATTTACTGCAATCCAGAACCAAGCGGGCAAAAGCTTCGATAAATGCGTAAAGTGCCAGAAATCCGGGATTGCCACTTGAAATAACAGCAATATGGACGTAAAGAATATCAGAAGAAATCGCATCGGCTGGAACAAATACAGCGCAGCGTCCAATTTTGCCAAATTGCGTTCTTTGATACTCTTTGTGAGCAAAGGCCACATGAATTTGCTTGCACAGCTAAAATGTCCTTGCATCCAACGCAATCGTTGACGCATGGACGCCCGCAAGGAAACCGGCTTTTCGTCAAACACCTTTGCGGAGTGCACCCATGTCGGATAAATTCCTCTCTGCACACAGCGTACGCCAAACTCCAAATCTTCTGTAAGGCTTGTTGCGCCCCAGCCGATTTCTTTCAACAATTGCATATCAATGCACAGTCCGGTACCACCCAACGCACAAGACAAGCCCATATTATACCTTGCCAATTGCCACATCCGATTGGTAAACCAATAGGATATTGCCATGGAAATACTCACCCAGGAATCGTAAGGATTTTTTATATCGAGATACCCCTGCATCACTTTTTTTCCTTGGCAAAGCTTCTCGTTCATCTCGGTCAGGAAGTTTGGAGCCGCCAGATTGTCGGCATCGAACATAACCACGGCATCATACTCTTTTTCGCCTTCCCATAACCGCTCCAGCATCCATTCAATGCCATAGCCTTTGCCTTTCTTCTCTTCGTCAAACCGCTCGCACGCAATCGCTCCATGCTCACGGGAAACTTTGGCCGTACCATCCGAACAATTGTCACAAATTACATATATGTCATACAGTTCTTTCGGGTAATCCATCTGTTTTAAATTGTCAATTAAATAACCAACCACTTGTTCTTCATTGTGTGCCGCAATCAACACTGCAAAACGTTTTTGTGGCGCGTATTGAATCACTTCTTTCTTGCGGTACAATCCAAATGCGGATAAAACGACCTGGTATGCACCGATCGCTGCAATACCGCCTTGCAGCGTCAGAAAAGCGCCATCGAAAATACTTTGCAACATACTCATGGAATACAATCCCCCGTTTGTTATGCAAACTTATTCAAGTTTGATCCGGTTTCGATTATTTACACTACCATTCATTTTCCAACTTCGCACATTGCCTGTCAATGCTTTCTTTAAACACTTGCGAAAGCTGGAAAACTCAGGATACTCTAATTAAGCATTTCTACACTATACCATGGTGAAATGCAAAATACAAATGTTAATATTTTCATGAATCAGTGACGCTTGTCACTTGGTGCAGGGGCGGGCATGATTACACATCCATGTTTATGCCTCCAATTTAAGAATTCTCGTCAGCAGCTTTTCTCCTTCCGAACGTTCCACCAATAGATCCTTGGGATAGTACATTCGATTTTCTGTGCGAGGCGTCAAAGATCGAATGACCGGAGAAATTTCGGCAATATCCTGACAATGATTGTTTTCATCGCAGCAATAAATTCCTTGCCGATATAAATATCCATCTGTCGTTGTTTGCCGAAATTCCAGATAGGATGCCGGATCAATCCCCAACTTTTGAAAGGATTCCATAAATTCACACATTTGTTCATGTGAAATGTTTTTATAAGAAATGGACTTGAATAACCTGCGGGTCAACAAGCGATCGGAAAGATCGCGCAAAATCGGATCTTCTTCTTTTGCCCAACGCCGAACGATGGAAAGAAGCATGACATCATCCAACTGCATATATTCATCCACTGGCATCTCCGCTACTTGATCGGCAAAAAGCCACACCAATTCCGCCGGTATGTAGGAAAGCACCTGATTTTGATAGCAATCTGTCGCACGCTGCAAAATTTTTTCGATCAATACGTCCGCACCAATTGTAACTTTGTGCTGATACACTTGTGAGTACATAAAATAACGAGCCAATAAATATTGCTCGACCGTATGTATGCCGCTTGCTTTCACAACGACCATATTCTCTGCGGGACGCATCACCCGAATCAAACGTTCCAGTTCGAATTTCCCGTATATCACTCCCGTTGCTGTCGCATCCCTTAGCAGATAATCCATTCGATCCACGTCCAATTGGCTGGATATCAGTTGATGCAGGATCGGATACTCCGACTCTTTTCGCAACACCCGTACCACATCGAAGGCAAATGCATCGTCCATTTGTGAAAAAATCTGTTGCAATTCCGCATCTTCCAAAAGAATCCGCGCTGTCCAGGATTCATGGTGACAGCGGAAACAACGTTCAAATGTATGGGAAAACGGCCCATGTCCAATATCATGCAATAACGCCGCAGATAATGCAAGTTTCTCCAAACGCTCATCCGGATTCCAGCCATGATTGCGCTTGAAGTGGGAAATCACTTGGCGCATGGTGTCATAGGTGCCTAAAGAATGAGCAAACCGGCTATGTTCGGCACCGTGAAATGTAAGATAGGACGTACCCAGTTGTTTGATAAATCGCAATCGCTGCATTGCTTTCGTATTGATTAAATCCCATATAAATCGATCTTTGACATATAAATAATCATGCACAGGGTCTTTAAACACTTTCTCTTCCATGAATGATCCCGACATCCAATCACGCTCCGAAAGCTGATATTTTTTTCCGATTGTCGTATAATATTGCTGGTACTGAGATCTTACTGATGATTTTATGAATAAAGGAGTCTCGGACATGCAAGAAAAATTAAACCGTTTGCAAGAAATGTTTTCCCGCTTATCCGCCGCACAGCAGGATGATATAATAAACTTGCTGGAAACGTGGATAAAGCAACAACAAGTGATAAAGGAAGCTCCAACCAGACAACCGTCAATCGATTCTGGCCACACGTCCGCCCTTCAATACTATCATCACCCTTCCCTCGATCAACAGCGGCAATCTGTAAACATACTGCGGAACTATGTCCGTGACCATTTCCGGCCTATGATCGAGTTGGCGTACATTGCATTTCATCCCGACCTGGACAGCATCAGCACTGCAAAATCCCGTGCGGCTGTCGAGAACATGTTTGAATTGGAAGCGGCGTATGAATTGAAATCGATTTTGGAAACCCAGCCTGATTCTTCCATTATATCAAAACAATTGATAGATACATTTCAGGAATCAAACAAAAAAAATTCTAAGTAATTCTATTTCTTTAATTCTGAGTAATTCTATTTCTCTGCCGATGTGGTCGGGATGCAGACGATTTCAAGATATAAAGGAAGCCAAAGAAAATCAAAGAAAACCTTCCGTGCCGGATTGGAGCGGAAGGTTTTTCATTTGAATCGAAAAGTATATTCTTTTGTGCAATCGCAGGCGTATTGGATCTTTGCATTTACCCAACAACTAGCTGCAAGCGCCCGGTTGTCCCGCATCATCTTTTGTATGGAAACTGGAGCCGCAACCGCATGTCGATACAGCGTTCGGATTATGGATTTTAAAACCCGTACCTGTGATATCGTCGACAAAATCTATTTCGGCACCCGACAAAAAAGGAGCACTTTGCGGATCCAATACAACTTTTACACCATGCTGCTCTTCCAATATATCTTCGTCTTTTTTCATATCAAGAGCCATTCCATAGCTAAAACCGCTGCAGCCGCCGGATTTGATAAATACTCGCAACGCAAACGCTTCGTCTTTTTGCGCCAAAAGCTCTTTAACTTTCTCACTTGCAGCAGGAGTTAATGTGATCATGGTTCAAACGCCCCTTCCCAGTGTAGCATGATCGTATCAAATATCCGATCTGCTTCTATCATATCACAAAATCCGGAAACTCACTTCAATGTCTTTCGGTACCGATTGTTTCCTTTATCAATTGTAAAGCCTCTTCCACATGCCCGTTTACGCGCACCTTTCTCCACTGCTGAATCAGCTTTCCATCCTCATCGATAAGAAATGTGGATCGTTCTATGCCCATATATTCTTTTCCGTAGTTCTTTTTCAACTTCCAAACCTCATACAATTCTGAAACCTTATGATCCTCATCGGAAAGAAGCAAAAACGGCAAGTCGTATTTTTCTATAAATTTTTTATGCCGTTCCAAGGGATCTGGACTAATTCCTAGAATTACCGCATTTAGTTCCTTGAAATCTGTGTGGAAATCGCGGAAATCACACGCCTCCGTAGTACATCCAGGAGTCATATCTTTTGGATAAAAGTAAAGTATAACATACTTCCCCATGAAATCAGTCAATTGAACTTTTTCACCATTACTTCCAGGGAGCTCAAAATTGGGCACTGCTTGTCCCGCTTCTAACATCATTTGAGAAACCTCCAGTAAGTCTCCAATAAGTCGATTGTCACAATACTGCGCCTCCGCAACGTATAGAACCGATGCCTGGCATGTATGTATAAGGAAATACCGAAACGATCCATTTGTATAGTATAACAAAACCTGCGTGAATGTTAACCCACTGTCGATTCGATTGACTCATTCTTGTGAGATTCTGTTCCTTCATTTGCATCAATCTCAGTTGCAAACATTCCAGCCGCCGCGAACAGCAGAATCGTTGCTGCTGCCAGAACCCCTGAGTCATTGCAAAGAAAAGCGGCTGCCGTACAGCCGAAAATCGCCTGAAATCCTTGATATAAAACCTTTGAACTGCGTTTCTTTTGCATGGTCAGCCAAATCGCCACAATGCCGGCTGTAATCATAAGCAAACTTCCCCACATGGAAACTTGCAATAAATGAAAATTCAAAAGTACCTTTCGATATAAAATCGCCAAAAAATTTTTCAAATTCCCATGCAACAACAGCTTCCCGGCCTGGCCGATATGTGTGAGTTGATCTACAGGAGCCAAAAGGTGGATGGCAAATAGGATACACAGACCAATGCTTGTGATCCCGAGACTTGCAACGAGAAAACTTTTCCAAAATGTTTTGCCGCGCCACATGAGGAATAAAGTCGAAAAACCGACGATTGCAGCGATCGCGCCGCCAGCGTTTGTGCCATATTGAGGTGCTGCCAATAAATACGTGATCAATCCCCCACCGCCGATTTCCAGTACATATAGGAACCTTGCCGTTTGGGACTGGATTTGCTTTTCCAACGTTCCCGCGAAACGATAGCGCAGCAAAACAAATGCAAGCAAAGCGGCTCCGAGACAAACTCCCATGTATTCATTGCCAATCCCATAATATCTCGCACCCGTGATCAGATCATAGCCGAGCAGCGATTGCTTCATCCAAAAAGCCCTTCGCAGCATATCGAAAACCACAAACCCACCTGTCAATATTCCAATCCCGATCATCCGATCTGTCTCTTTTTCAAAAAAACCGAACAAACCTAAAAAAAGAAAACTCAGACAAAAAATATCGAGGACATAATACGAACTGGAATGTGGCTGCAAAACAGGTGCAACCAACAAGACAAGGGGCAGTATGACAACCCATTCCAAAAGCTGGCGAAATTTCCGGATCCACGCTCGCTTCCACAGATAAATGAAAAATAAGACGATCAGAGTGTATGTAGCAACGTGTACATATACAGACAAGAGTTGCGGACGGAACTTATGAATAAATGTCAAATCATCCCCATACTGTTTTAACCATGCAATCCGTTTTTCTCCAATCGAATCTGCTTGCACTTGCCTGATCTTATGACCGAGAGTTGCCGGATCATTTTGCCCGGCTTGACTTACCTGATCGAGAATGGATGGGGCGAGATCAAAATTGCTGACGAGACCGGCACGATGTGTCGTTGCGGACGTTACTACATTCTGCGGCAGAAATCCTTCCCCGTTCATAATAACGGGTACAAGTCCCGGCTCTTCTCCCGTGCCTGGATTATGCAAAGGTGCGAGTGCCGTCACCAGAATCGTGCCATACTGTTGACGCGTTGCCAAAAGCCTCCCGATCCATTGATCTGCTTCCTGCAAGATCTGTCTCCGCATGGCAACCGCCTGTTCCGGACGTATCGTTTGCATCGTATGATCCAGTCGGTTCAAATCCCCCCACTGCACCAAAATCACATGATTCTTTTGGGCGTGCGTCTGAAAGGACGTCCATAAGGCATGGCCATTTATTTTTATACCGTACGGGCGTGATACATCTTTTTCCAGGAGATCTGTTGAAACATCCCCTTCATCGACCCGACCTGTGGAATCCATTAAAAACAATGGGCCAGGCCGATTTGCGGTCTCGCCAAAATCTGCATTTCCGATAACGGCCGTTTGATATCCCAGATGATGCAAGGCATCTCCCAACATCCCAATATGAGAGCCCCATTGCCTTGTTTTATTCATTCCTAGGATTTCTGCAATACTGGGCACCACAATGCCATCCTTATACACACTGCCTGTCCAACGAGAGAACAAGTCTCCAAATGATACAGGTGTCCACTCACCAGGCAGTTGGATAGACTCGTTTGGCGCACCCGTCCACCCAGACAATGCCGGCGTATTCATTTTGGTGGAGGACCCGGTGGATGCATAACAATTGGTTTCTGTTTGTGCGCCGCCTGTATGGATATTCGTGAATCCAACAGCCGCGGAATTCAACATGCGATGTAAATTTGGCATTGTTTGTGTTGTTATATCTTCATAACGCAGCCCATCCAATGATACGATGACAAAAGGCAAAGATGTGCGGCTGGATTTGTTCGATTGTGCTTGTGCCGGACCGGCAACAAAACCGGACAATACGAGCCATACGGACAATATGCTACAAATGTGTCGGAATCGCATCCGGACCACTCAACTCCATCTGTGCTGCAGGATGTTTTGGATAACTGCTATACATTTGCAGCCATTGTTCCAGCATGATTTGCTGGCTAAAATGCTCTTGCATCCGTTCATGACCGGATTGTCCCAACTCGCTTCGATACCAGGAATCCCGATATAAATCAAATATCCGCTGCACAATCTCATCTGCTCTCTCAGGATATACGAAAACTCCTGATACCTGATTTTCAATGATTTCCTGCAGACCTCCTACCTTGCTTGCAATCACCGGTACTTTTGCCCGCATCGCTTCCAGTACAGTCATGCCAAACCCCTCTCTTCTGGAAGGCTGCACATAGACGTCAAAGCCTTTCATCAATTGATCGGCATCTTTCAGGTATCCAAGCCAGCGAATATTGAAAATTTGCAAGCGCTTTGCCAGTGATTGGAGACGCTTCATTTCCGGTCCATCGCCAATTACGACCAAGTACGCGCAAGGGATGCGCCTTTCGATTTCTGCCATAGCCGATACGAGCACATCGATTCCTTTGTCGGAATTCAATCTGGCAATTGTGCCAATGACAAACGCATCTTGCGGCAATTGAAAGATCCTTCGGGAAATTCGGCGATCCACATACAGTTGATCTGTCGGGATTCCGTTTTGAATGACTTGTACCGTTAAATTTCGGCAAAAGGCTGCATTCGACTCCACAAAATGCTTTTTTAACTCTTCTGATACAGTGACAAACTGTCCGATTTGATTCAGATCAAGAAATCCAAAGGCATGTGCCAAACGCCACCAAGCCAATTGTTTTTTGGAGAGAAAATTATGAATCGTACAAATGGATTTCGGTTGATACAATAAATCTTTCAGCAGCTTTGAACCAATATGCAGCGCCTTATATCCATGAAAATGGATCACATCGAATTCCTGCATGCGCAAGAGATGTGCAAGTTGTTGTTGTGCTTTGAAATCGGCATAGGGTGAGAGTCCGTCCGCAATTGACAGTTGAAACACATCTGCCGCTGATTCCAATAACGATGTTGGCGCGAAAGCAACCGGACAGGCCAGATAATGTCGAAATCCGCTTGTCCCGGTTCCTGTCACCAACATTTGAACATGGTTAGCCATCCCGCCTCGGGCGGCTCGTAACACATGTAAAATTCGTTTCATGCCGGTTCCTCCACAGAAATTGAATGTATTTCTATCATTCCCATGGTTCCCCTTACACAAAAATCCATTCCTGTAAAACAGGACACAACAAAATAAACCCGTACCACATGGATCGTGTAACGGGTTTTGAAGCTTGCATTCTTTTTTGGAAATCCCGGCGCGTCAAGCCTGTTTCAGACAGTTGCTGCACGTTGTTGTTGGCGTTGTTATTTGACAACCACTTTTACAAATTCAATGTCCGGATCATCCGGTCCTTGAACCGGCAACCCGGCATCCAGATGTTCCCGTATATAATCGACAGCGTCTTGTGTGACAATTTCGCCCGGCTGCAAAACAGGAATTCCCGGCGGATACACGTGTATGAATTCGGCAATCGTGCGGCCGACCGCCTGTTCCAGGCGCACGACTTCCGTTACCGAATAGAACGCTTCCCGCGGCAGCATAGCCAAAAGGGGCATGGTCGGAATTTTGACATCCACATGATGCGTGCCTGTATGATCGCGGAACGTTTGCGCCAACTGTTGCAACCCGTGCAGCAGCGCTTGTACCGTATCTTCCGTATCGCCGACAGAGACAATGCACAATATATTATATAAATCGCTCATCTCGACTTCGATATTATATTGTTCCCGCAGCAGCTTTTCTACCTCATAACCGGTAACTCCCAAGTCTTTCACAGTGATCGTCAATTTGGTGGGATCAAGTGCAAAAGTGGCGGAAGAATGCAGAATCTCCTCGCCAAAGCAATACAGGCCGGGAATTTGGTTGATCTCTTCCCGCGCCCATTTCGCGAGGCGAATCGCTTCTGCAATCATCCCTCGACCGTTGGTAGCCAATGCCTTTCGCGCCACATCCAAAGACGCCAACAAGAGATAGGAAGTCGACGTCGTTGTCAGCATGCTTAATACGGATTGCACGTGCGCCGGGTTGACAAAGCCTTCCCGAACGTTTAAAACAGAACTCTGCGTCATCGATCCGCCAAGTTTATGGACGCTCGTAGCAGCCATATCAGCTCCGGCCTGCATGGCAGAAACAGCCAGATCCTCATGAAAATGGATGTGCACACCATGCGCTTCATCCACAAGTACAGGAATCTTGTGTCGATGCGCCACTTCTACAATTCCTTGCAGATCGGCAGAAACGCCAAAATAGGTAGGGTTGATCACCAAGACGGCTTTTGCATCCGGATGCCACTCCAGCATTTGCCTGACCATTTCGACACTGACGCCGTGAGCGATGCCGATGTTCGGATCGACTTCCGGATGAATAAATACCGGGTGAGCGCCAGACAAAATAATAGCCGTTAAAACGGATTTATGAACATTGCGGGGGACGATGATTTTATCGCCAGGGCCGCATACAGACATGACCATTGTCATAATGGCGCCGCTTGTACCTTGGACAGAAAAAAACGTATGATCCGCTCCAAAAGCCAATGCCGCCAGATCTTGCGCTTCTTTGATAATGCCTTTGGGACTATGCAAATCATCTAATGGTGCAATATTTATCAAATCGATCGCAAAAGCGTTCGGTCCTATGTAATCGCGAAATTCTTGAGCCATTCCCGAACCTTTCTTATGTCCGGGAATATGAAATTGAATCGGTTCCCGTTTGGCATGCTCCACGAGAGCCGAAAATAATGGGGTGCGTGTTTGATCGGGCATTCGGCATTACTCCTTCACTTGAATAACAAGATACCATTATAACAGAAAGATGTATATTTATGTAGAGTATCTATGACGTCCTATGGCCGAGTATCCATGCCGTTGCCGAAATCCGAAGGCAAGCGCACCCCAAAATCTGAAACAAGCACACCCATTGAGAATGTGTGGAAAGCAATTTTTTTCCTTTACTCGCCCAGTACTTCTTTCAATTCCGGGCTGGCATGCTCCCACAACGGCGGGCGAAAGGTTTGCAAAAATTGCAGCAAACGCTGCTTTTCCTCTTTTGTGAGCGATTGTATATCCACTTTCCCTTTCACGGCAGCATCCATCTGATTCACATGCTTGGCGAGATCCTTAAATCCGGTCTTTGTCTCATCGTCAATGCGCATCTCGCAACTGGTCAGACCCGCATATCCTTTGGCATCTCCCGTACCTCGCAGCGTGATCCAAACCAGACAAACCCTGCGTCCGTTTGGCGCGTCCTCTTCCTTTCCGGAAAAAGAAATTCCCTTTTCCACGCGGCTTTTCCCGTGAATCGCACCGTTATCAATAAACACTTCTTCACCATCGATGATCAAGGAAGACAATGTCGGCAAATGATCCGGTGCCGCATGTTTGTTGCGTCCGGTAAGATTTAACATTTCCATACCACATTCACCTGCCCGTTTCGGTTTCTTCATTTTATGTGTTCTCATTGTATCATTTTCATTTGCATTTTGTCATATTGTCCCATGCATGAAGCAGATACTTCCTTGGAAATCTAATTTCGTAACTATCAGTTATCGCTTTTGGAGGTGCAATATGAAACGTTTGTTTGCCCTGATTCTTATTTTGTCTTTGCTTCTCCCGGTCACGTATATGCAAAAAGCAGAAGCACAAAGAGACCCGATAGGAAAAACTCCCTATCCGACGACAATTCGAATCGCTGTAAGGGAAAATAATATCAGCGGAACACCGGATCCACGCGGGCGGATCATCTACGTAATGAATGTAAACTTTGAGCAATACATTCGCGATGTATTGCCGAATGAATGGATGCCGTCATGGAAGCAGGAATCCCTGAAAGCAGGGGCGCTGGCAGTTAAGATGTTTGCCTGGTATCACCATTTGCATCCTGTCAAAATCAGCGGGTATACGTTTGATGTGGATAATACCGTAAACTTTCAAGTATACAGGGAAAACACTCATCAGCCGGATACCGATGCAGCATTTGCCGCCGTTCACTCATTGGCTTACGTAGAAAAAAATGGGGATATATTCGAATTGAATTACCGGGCCGGCTATCAAGACAATCCGAACTGGCAGTATCGCAATGCACAAAAAATGGCCCAGTGGGGAAGCCAATATTGGGCAGAGCATGGCAAAACGTATTTGCAGATTTTACAGTTTTATTATGAAGGTCGGCAGCTTGTCCGCATTCCAGGCAGATAACGATCGATTCGGAGGTGAGGAAAACTCATGAGAAACACGATAAAAAAACGATTCAAAAAAAGAATTTTCGCAGGCACATGTCTGACACTTGGCTTGCTGGCATTGGCAAACCCGTCTTTTGCTGAAGTAAGCCCTGCGTCTTCAACTGTCAACACGGCACCCCAGGCAGTTCCGAATCCGAAGGTGCAACCGCAGCAGCAGCCAAAGCAGGTACAGCCGCCCCAAAACCAAGTCACGCCGCCACCGGCGCAACAAGGGAATCCGAATGCGGCCAAATTCGAAAAAACCGCCAAACTGAAAGTAACGGTCATTGACGGACGAACCCGGCAGCCATTGCCAAACGCGGAAATTGTACTGACAGAAACCGAACAGCGTTTTAAAACAGATGCAAAAGGGGAAACCAACTGGATCGACGCGCCCATTATCCGCGATGAGCGATTTCGTCCAATGGTTGCACAGCTCCATGGGCAATTGACATTGATCGCCTATAAAAATGGATACAGAGATACGATTTACTTTAATGTCCGTGTCCATGACGGCGTAGAATCCCGTGTCACGATGTGGATGTACCAGATCGCACCGGGGGAAGACCGCCGGATTGAGCCTTTGGCATATGAAACTCCATATCATCACTTATGGCTTGTCCAGTTGGCCGACAAATTCCGCAGCTCTACACAACCGGGTGAAGGACCAGAGCGGCCATAGCCGCTCTGTCCCATTCATCCATTCTGCCCGATTATTTTTGAAACGCCGGATCAGCGAAAGGATGCGCCACCCATCCGGCCGGATCGATAAACAGACGGATCGCTACCACCTGTTTATCTTCCCGCAACGTAAAGAAATGGGGAGTATTTTCAGGTACGGAAATGACATCGCCTGCTGTCAACTCCACGTCAAAATAGCCGATCTCTTCCGGTCCTTTGATAATGAAGATGCCATTGCCTGCTGCAATGGCCCGTACTTCATCTTCCGTATGTGTATGCACTTGCTCAAATTTTTTTAAAAGCTCTTCCAGGTTGGGTGTTGCTTCCGACAATGTTACCATATCCCATTTTACATAGCCGCGACGCTCTGCCAATGATTGGATCTCCGGTTCGAACACTGACAAGATTTCTGCCTGTTCTTCTGCGGACAATTGACATTTTTCGCGGAGGCGATCGGGAAGTTTTTCGATATCCCAATGCTCATATAAAACCCCAAGACTTCCTAAAAAATCACCGACACGTTCATTTCCTTCGATTCGTTCATTGGTATTGCGGATGCGAATCGTTGCCATTGGTTCATACTCCTCTCAAAACACCTATAAACTTGCATTTGCAAATTCACTTTTACAGGACAAATACGTCACATAATATGAAAACATGAATTCAAACGCTTCGACATGCCGCCGCGCTTCAAAGGGATTTTTGCCCCAGGCGCAAATGCCGTGTTTGCGTATCAAAACTCCGGGAATGCGTGGATCCAAACGCTCTTGTATCGCATTTGCCAATTTTGGAATATCAGCATAATTTTCGATAATCGGTACCTGAATTCCTGCTCCTTCTTCCCAGATATCCAAGCCTTTGATCAATTCCAAATCTTTCAGAAATACATGCCCTTGCTCAAAAAACAACTCGGATAAAACATTATTCGGAACGGTATGTACGTGTAAGACAGAACCACATCCGGTCGCTTCATAAATTTTCGCATGAATCATCGTTTCCGCAGACGGACGCAACTCGGTGGTTTCGACCGGCTGGCAAGCGCCATCCACAAATACGATATCATGCACCGTCAATCGTTCCTTGTCTTTCCCGCTTGCCGTCACACCGAATACCAACGGTTCATCTTTCTCACTGCAGCGAATCGACAAATTGCCGCTTGTGGCAGGCAGCCAGTTCTTTCTGGTAAATCTTTGGGCGATCTCGACAAGTTCCTCGCATATATACTCTCGTGACATACTCGAAGTTTTTGACATATATCGGAATCTCCTATCTGGATTCTGTGATTGTTTTCAACCCTTCCATGATATCAAAAAACGTCTCATAGGACTGATACGGAATTCCATCTTGTTGGCAAATATCAATCAGTTTGCTTCTGGCGAACACAAAATCGGCGAGACGGGAGGCTTTCGCGTCTGTCACGCTGTCCCCGATCACAATTTGTTTGCAGCCATGTTCGAATTTCCGCATTAAAGAAGGTTTGCAGCAGCCGCAGCCGCCTGTGCATTGTTCATCACAGGCATACGGCCACTCCACACGAACCATATCCCCTGTCCAGTCGGCACGATTGCAAAAAATCTGCGACGGATCCACCCATCGCTGCAAAATCGGATAAACAAAAAAGTCCATTCCACCGCTCGTCACATAAAATTCGATTTTCTGCTTCTTGACGAATTCGATAAACTCGGAAAATCCCGGCCGGATTTTTGCAATCTCTTGTGCATATTCGATCATATTCTGCCGCAACCGGGTATCAATCATCGCAAACATTTGCCCGACGCCTTCCTGAACGGGGATTTGCCGATTCAGTACACCGTCGCGGAGCTGCTCCCAACCTGCAGGAGCAAACTTTTCCATCAACGTGATAATCATGTCCCGCTCCGTAATCGTCCCGTCAAAATCGCAAAAGATCTGGATACAGGAGTTTGTTTGCGGATGATTTATTTGCTGTTGATTTGTGGCCGATTGTTGAAGTCCCATTATTTTTTCCCCCATACTTGCAGGGCGATCCGCAATTCTTCCTGCGATTCTGCCGCCCGCTCCAAGGATTGTCCGGCAAGAACAGCAGCGATCGCCTGACGGAATGCCTGTCCGCCGGCAGCAGGGCCCATTGGATGTCCATGGACACCGCCGCCTGCATTCACGATCAGATCCATTCCCAAATCTTCAAATAACATCGGTACAAGTCCCGGATGAATACCCGCTGAAGGAACGGCAAAAGCCTGCTTAAAATACGCATGCTCGGAACGCAACTGTCCGGCGATTTTTAGCGTCTCGCCTCGCTCCATGGCTACCGAGCCATAAGGAGACGGGTAGAGCACGAGATCCGCGCCTGCCATGCGCATCAATGTACCCAAGATTATGTGTGCGGCAATTCCGTAATCCGCAGAGCCATAAAGGGCACCTGACAAAGCCGGATGTGCCACTAACGGCACTGGAATGTCCGGATCTTCAGCCAGTCGTTGCAATATATCATAACCGTATGGCAAAACGTTCAATAGTAATGCATTGGCACCCGCCTCGATGGCATACTTTGCCTTGTCGATCATCTTGGTTACAGGGCCTGACAGATTCGCTGCATACAAAACACGCTGGCCTGTTGTTTCTGCCGCTTCCAATCCTTTATCTCGACATGCCCGCACCCGTTCTGCAAAGGGTGCATACGTTTCGGAGAAAAAGATTTCATCGTCCTTGATCAGATCTACACCGCCGAGCGCTTGTTGGTAAAATTGATCCGCCAACTCTTTCAGCTCCATGCCCACACCAGATTTAAAGATGCTCATCAATAATGGGCGATCCTGTACGCCAAGGATTTCCCGCACTCCCTGAATCCCGAATTTCGGACCAGGAAACTGCCTGGCAAAGGTGTCCGGAATTTGCAAATCAATCAGCCGTACTTTTCCGTCCATCGATAATTTTCCGAAAACCGTTGTCAAAATCGCCGGAATGTCCGGAGAAAAATTGATAACAGGGTAGGCGATCTGAATCTCTGCTGCATATAAGTTGTCATAAACCGCTGGCAGTTCTCGGATATCCGCCACCTGCCCAAGATGCTGCTGCATCATTTCCTGCTTTGCGAGCGGCAAATCCGTCCAGCTTCCTACGGTCAATCCCATGGCAATGCCTTGCGCCTTTTTGGCAAAATCATAGGATTCACTCTGTATTCGATATGTGGCAAGCACATAGTTTTCCATACGCATTCCCTCCTCATGCCAACAACCATTTGAAACCGATCCAGACAACACATTCCCCTATGTTTCTTCATTAAGAACGTACACAATTTTCCTTGCAAAATGCACACAATTTTTTCTTGCAACTTCTATAAGAGGCGTATATTACATATTCAACCGTCCCATTCGTTTCATCGCTTCTTGCAGCCGCTGTTCTTCGGCCAACATTCCAATCCGTACATATCCTTCCCCATATTCTCCAAATCCAACGCCGGGTGCGATGACTACATGCGCTTCTTCCAATACCCGATTGGCAAAATCCATGGAAGAATACCCTTTGGGTACAGGCAGCCAGGTAAAAAAGGAACCGCCGGGTACAATGCAATCGAATCCATGCTCCCGCAATCCTTGAATCCATAGATTTCTCCGATTCTCATATGTACGCACCAATTCATCCACACACTCTTGGGAACTCGTCAGAGCGACGACAGCCGCTCGCTGAACCGCCGAAAACACACTGACATAATAATGATCCTGAATGAGGTTGATCAAGCGAATGACCTCTGCATTTCCCACACAGAAGCCCAATCTCCACCCTGCCATATTGTAAGTTTTGGACATCGTATAAAACTCCACGCCCACTTCTTTGGCGCCAGGTGTCGACAAGAAGCTGACCGGCCTTACACCGTCAAACCCGATCGCTCCATAAGCAAAATCATGTGCAACAACAATTTCATGCTTCTGCGCAAATTGAACCGTATCCGCAAAAAACGTTTCATTAGCCACAGCACCGATTGGATTATTCGGATAATTCAGGAACATCAGTTTGGCTTTTCTAACATCTTCAGGGGATAACGCGGAATAGTCAGGCAAAAAATCATGTTCCCTTCTTAGGGGCATCATCACCATGCGTGCACCCGCCAATGCGACGCCAGACCAATAATCCGGGTAGCCCGGATCAGGCACCAGACAAATATCGCCGGCATTCAAGAGACACTGGCTGATCTCTACAAGTCCGGTCTTGCCGCCAAATAAAATCGCTACTTCCGTCTCTGGATCCAAATCCACCTGATGATATCGCTTGTACCAATCGGCCATGGCAACTTTCAATTCGTACATTCCGGAAAATGGAGGATAGCGATGCGTTGCCGGGTCTAACACTGCTTCCCGTAACGCTTCGACTATATGAGGCGGCGTAGGGAGATCCGGATTGCCCTGACCGAGGTTGATCACATCATATCCCTGCCGGACATATTCGTTTGCTTTCGCGACCAAATTTGAAAAAAACTGCAAAGGAAGGCGTTGTAAACGGTCAGCAGCTTGTATTAGCATATGTATCACCTGTATCAATAGTTTTGGTTCGGAGCAGATAGTTTGAAATCTCTGTTTTTACCTTACGATTCGCTCTCGGGGAAACATTATAACGGTGTTAATATTACAAAAAGTTGAAAGGAAAGTAAACAATTCGGGAAATTTGCAGGGAGGGAAGCGTCGCGGCTGAGAAAGACAGAAGGCATGAACAAAGGCTGTTGGGAATAGTTTCTATTAACTGCCAAAAGATGCTCGACTGCCCAAATGATACCGGACTGTCAAAAAAACACGGGAAGGAGGAAAGCATTCCTTTGCGGAAAGTATTACTATGCAATTGACAATCGCAACATATTTTAATAGGTTTGAATTATCTTGAAAGAATATGGAGAGGAATTTTATATGGCTTACACTTTAGCGATCGAAAATGTCACGTGTTACAAAGATAAGGGGCGAATTGTCTATCGGGGAGAGTTTTTTAGTTCGGATATAGAAAAACTGACCGTGATTAAACGGTTTGATGATCCGAAAGGCGGATATCAACGTCCTCGCAAAGAATCAAAATGCAAAGATTATGCCAGATATCTTCAGGATCCGCTTGGCTTTGTTACACCGGTCTTATTGAATGCTCAAGGAAACTGGAAATTCACCGCTTATGATCGACTCAAACCTAATTTTGGCCGACTTGTGACAAATGGCCGCGCCTCCGTGATTGATGGCCAGCATCGTTTAGGCGGACTTGAACTCCACTTTAAAGAAACAAGCGTCACGCTCAATGTACCGTTCGTCGCCTTCCATATGCTTGATTTGAATGAAGAGATGGAATTGTTCGATACGATTAACAGTAAGGCGGAAGGATTAAAAAAAGCGTTGCTCACGTATCTTGAAGCATCAAAAAATGAAATGTCTCAGCTTGCTGTCGATTTAGCCACACATCAGGACTCTCCATTTTACGGGTATGTCTCTCTGACGGGCATTCGTTCCAAACAGATGCAAACGAATCTTGATACGCTGCAAAGAGCAATGGTGGCTATTTTCGATAAAGGAAAAATTTCCAGCCTTACATATGATGAAAAGTTGCTTAGCGCAAAATCCTTCTTTCGCTCAATCGCCAAGGTTTGGAAGAACGAATGGAATGACTACAAAAACTATAAACTGCGTCATGTCTTGGGATTGTTTGCTCTTTCGTATGTAGCAAAAGATGTGCTGAATGATTGTTTTAATTATGATACTCGGAAGCTCGACGAAGGAGCCGTATATGAACTTATTTGGAACATGAAAGACTTTGACTGGTCAAAGCAGGGTTCCCTGCAAACAATCAGCGGATATGCCGGGTCTAACTATATTGCAAAAGACTTGCTGGAAAAAGCGTACACTGCGAAACAAATGTGAGAAATTCCGTAAAAAGGCAAAGCGATTTTTCGTTTATGATTCGCTTTGCTTTTTTACTACCCGCCCAAAACAAAAAAAGTGTAAAGAAGCCGAAGATTTCTCTACACTTTGATGCTCCTATTCCATTACAAGTCCCTACATGCTTTTATATCCGTCTACAATCAAATCCAATTTCCCTGTTCCGGGATCGATTACAAGACCGTGAACCGGAATGTTCTTTGGCAGGAGGGGATGGTTTTTGATTGTATGCACACTGGCTTCAACGGAATCCTCCACACTGTCGAATCCGTGCAGCCATTTTTGCAAATCAATTCCGGCACTTTCCAGTGTTTGCAGAGTTTCGGAAGATATGCCCCTCTCCATCATTTTTTTGATCGTTGCACTTGGATCAATGCTGCTCATCCCGCAATCATGATGCCCTACCACAAACACTTCATCGGCATTCAATTCATAGACTGCGACGATAACACTCCGCATGACACTGCCAAAGGGATGCAACACAATGGCACCTGCATCTTTGACAAACTTGGCATTTCCGTCTTTTGCATTTAAAGCGCGAGGAAGCAGATCGGTAAGCCTTGCATCCATACAGGACACGACAACAATTTTTCTGTCGTTGTATCTGGTTACTTGATATTTTTCATATTCCTTATTCTCAACAAACTCCCGATTAAAGTTCAGGATTTCATACAGTCGTTCCAAATCGATCACCTCAATTTTTATCTTTTCTATTTTATCATACCTATTTTGAATCTTAAAATTTTACTTGCGGCATTTTATAAATAAGTGAACCCTCATATTGAATTTGGGAAAATTGAACGGGTAATAGCCTCTGTCATATATAAAACGGACACCGGATATACCCGGTGCCCGCCCTTTTCACGTATTGTATCGGCTCGTGCAGCTTACTTATTTTTCAGATCTTGTGCTGCCTTGTCGACAAATGTGTTTGTATATGTTTGATCAAGTTTTATATTTTTTACTGCAGGCTTGAATGAAGACAGAATTTTTCGAACATTTTCCGGAACACCTGCCGGCATTTTCCCATCTGTTGTAAACATCGGCAATTGGCCTTTCAGCGCTTCCAGATACAACGCTTTATTCCCTGCCCAATATTCATGTGGAACTTTATCGGCAATTTGTTCAGGCGTATGTGTGCTCATCCATTTTAATGTTCGCACATATGCGTCCGCCAATTTCTGTACGACATCCGGATGCGCTTTCACATAACTCCTTTGCATATAGAGACTGGTTGATGCGTAGCCCCCGTCGAGTGCTTTTTCCGCTTTGTCCTTATGGCTCATGTCTACAAACGTGAAAGCCAAATGTTGATCTTTCAGCAGGGAAGCTGTCGGTTCACTTGTGACGGCTGCATCGATTTGTCCTTGTTTCATCGCTGCAATCAACGTATTGCCGGCTCCAACCGGCAACGGTTTATAATCGCTTTCCTTGTTGCCTCCTTTGACTACATTATATGTAGCAAGCATATTCGTTGAGGAGCCAAGATCCGTTACACCAATCGTCAATCCTTTCAAATCCGCCAATGTTTTGACTTTATCTTTCAAACGATCGGACAACATCCGAAGTAGACATGTTCCTCTTTCCACCTTTCCCTGCATTGTCAGCGTTTACATGTTTGTAGTATAAATAAGGTTCATTCCTTTGTGAATTATTCTGACAATTACTCGGAATAAAACAATAACATTGATTTTGGCGATTTTGACAACGAAAAATCTCTGCAAAAATATTGGATCTTTGTATTTTATGAATGCGTTTTCGCAATCTGATAATATTTCGGGCCAAGTTATTGTACAATATGAAATAATAGATTCCATTTATATTCTTGCTCAAAGAGGTGCCTATGTCTGTGGAAGACCGGAAACAGCCGCATCGAACCAAAAAACGAATGACTCTGCGATCGAAAATCAATTGGCTGGTATTCTTGAATATTATCCTGGTGTTGACTTTGGTGATATCTGTCATCTCATACTTCTTCATCGCATCAGAATTCGAGGAAGCCGGCGAACAAGCACTGGCTGTAGCCAGAACAGTTGCCAATATGAAGCAAATTCGATACAGTCACCCGGATCCGAAATTGATCGGAAAAATCATGGAAAAAGATCCAGGGGACAATGGAAAAGTACTTGCAGGACATAGCAGCATAACACAAGCAATGGGGAGTCTCGGTCTGTCCGTCCGAGGAAAAGCACCGATCTTCGACAGCTTGCATCATCAGATCGGGCTTGTCTCCGTCGGGTATCTTGTCAGTGATATTTGGGATAAAATTTTTGCATTTCTCGTTCGAATTGCCGGTTTGGGTGTTATTGCATTAGCCATGGGCTTATGGGGCGCCACTCTTTTGTCGGGTCATATCAAGAGACAGATATTTAATATGGAGCCATTAGAAATTGCTTTTCTTGCGCAAAAACAAGCCTCCATTTTAGAATCCATACGGGAAGGAATCATCGCGGTCGACAGCGAAGGAAAAATTTCGACGTATAACCAGGAGGCAAAGCGTTTACTCGGACTCGATTCCGCTGATGTAATCGGGAAATCCATTGCATCGATTATTCCTAATTCCCGACTGCCGGAAGTTTAATTGAGGGGGCAAAACGAGTGAAACACAATCCGCTTCGAGTTGTTGTAGTCGATGACGACTTTATGATCGCGAGAATGCATGGAAAATTTGTAGACAAACAAAAGGACTATCAATTGGTTGGTACAGCAAACAATTGCGAAGAAGCTTTATCAATGATCCGAGGATGCAAACCAAACTTGGTTTTATTGGATGTTTTCATGCCAGATCGATCCGGCATTGAGCTCTTGCATGAAATTCGGCTTCAGAATATCCCTTGTGACTTTATTCTAATTACCGCGGCAAAAGAACTGGAAGTCGTAGAAGAGGGTTTTCGATTTGGAGTGTTTGACTACCTCATCAATCCATTTGATTTAAATCATTTGCAGGATTCCCTTGCGAAATATGTGCAGTTTAAACGCCACCTCTCGAAGTCAACCAGCGTAGATCAAGATACGTTGGACAATCTTAAGCGGCTGCGCTCCATGTCCCACTCCAAGCCGATTCCTTCAGGAATTGATTTTCGAACGTTAGATCGCATCAAACATAGTTTACTCCTTGGCAACGAGCCGAAAAGCTCTGAGGAAATTGCAAAAATCGCAGGAGTAAGCCGATCAACCGCCCGTACATATCTCACATATATGGTTGAAGAGAACATCGTGGAAGAAAATTTGTTATACGGAACTGTCGGTCGCCCACAGCGGGTTTTTCGTTTAAAATAGACGGGATGGATCGACAACGACTATCCGTTGAATCTTTTTTTTAAAAAGGCTAAGGGAGAGAACGATGAAAAACTTGCTGAAAACACTTCTGGAATTGCTTTTGATTACACTGGGATGTGGACTTACCGCTTTCGGAACCAATGAGTTTATCATCCCTTCCCACCTTCTGGCGGGTGGACTCACAGGCATCTGCATTATTATCTACCATTATACAAATTGGCCCGTGGGCACACAGTATATGCTTTTTAATATTCCCTTGTTGGTTCTTGGCTACATATATATCGGCAAACGATTCAGCTTTTATACCGTTTATGCGGTTGTCATGCTGTCCCTGTTTTTAAATATCCTGCACATCAATAAATTTTTCACGCATGATGTATTGCTGAATGCCATCTTCGGAGGAATTGTCGCAAGTGCGGGAAGCGCCATCGTATTGCGTTTTGGCGGCTCCAGCGGCGGACTCGATATCCCTTCGCGAATCATTGCAAAATACAAGAACATTCCAATGGGAAAATTTATGCTGCTCGTGAATGGCCTGATCGTCCTTTCCTCAGCTTATATTTTTACCGTGCAAATGGCCATGTATACGTTAATATCGATTTTTATGGGCGCAAAAACGTATGAATCCTTTTTACACCATATCGACCGCATCTCTGTCATGATTATTACAAATAAAGGAGATCAAGTGGCAGAAGTTATTACAACAACCATGCGCCGGGGAGTAACGAAATGGCACGCAAAGGGAGCATATACACAAAGCGACAAAGAAGTTCTCATGTGTGTTGTCGTAAACGTTCAATTTCAGGATTTGAAACAAATTGTACTTGCGGAAGACCCGGAAGCGTTCATTACGGTGATGCCAACATCTAGAGTTGTCGGTCAATTCGCCACCGTATGGTAAGCTTGTGAAAAAAACAAAAAAAGAAAGCAAAAAAGTACCACCCGTTACCAGGTGGTACTTTTTTATATGATTGCAACTCGTACTTCAACTTCCCTATTTCTTTTCGATCTTACAGATCAAGGTAAAGTTGGAACTCAAGCGGATGTGGGCGAAGATTCATTGGTTCGAGTTCTGTCGTACGCTTCAGATCAATCCAGTTTTGGATGAAGTCTTTTGTAAATACGCCGCCTTCGAGCAAGAACTCATGATCTGCTTCAAGAGCAGCCAATACTTCTCCAAGAGAACCCGGAACGCTGCGGATGTTTAATTTTTCTTCTCCGGAAAGTTCGTAAATGTTCTTGTCAACAGGTCCATATCCGAGTTCAGTCGGATCAATTTTATTGCGGATACCGTCAAGACCTGCCATTAACATCGCTGCAAACGCCACATATGGATTTGCTGTACAGTCAGGTGTACGGAATTCGATCCGGCATGCTTTTGGTGTTACAGCAGCAACCGGCACGCGTACGGCTGCACTCCGATTTCCTTTGGAGAACACAAGGTTTACTGGAGCTTCATACCCAGGCACCAAGCGCTTGAAGGAGTTGGTGGATGGATTGGAGAATGCCAAAATTGCCGGCGCATGGTGCAAAATACCACCGATGTAGTACAACGCTGTCTGGCTTAAGTTGCCATAACTGCCTTCTTCATAGAACAACGGAGTATCCCCGTTAAACAAGCTTTGATGCACATGCATACCAGAACCGTTATCGCCGAATAAAGGCTTTGGCATAAATGTTGCAACTTTCCCATATTTGCGGGCGACGTTGCGGATGATGTATTTGTATAACATCGTTGTATCGGCTGTTGCAGTCAATGTATTGAAACGGAAGTTGATTTCCGCTTGACCCGCAGTTGCCACTTCATGGTGATGGCGCTCTACACGGATGCCGGCGCGCATCAATTCCATGACCATTTCCGTACGGATGTCATGTTGGGAGTCTGTCGGCTGAACCGGGAAATATCCGCCTTTTTGCTTTACTTTATATGCAAGGTTCGGACCTTCGTCTTTGCCTGTATTCCAATTTGCTTCGGAGGAATCAATTGCATAGAAAGAACCTTGCGGGCTGGAGTCAAATCGAACATCGTCAAAAAGGAAAAACTCAAGCTCTGGTCCAAAAAAGGAATCTGTCGCAATTCCGCTTTGTTTGAGAAACGCTTCCGCTTTTTGCGCGACAAAACGCGGATCCCGCTCATAGCGAACACCTTGCGGATCATATACGTCACAAACCAAATCGAGTGTTGGATGTGCAGTAAATGCATCCACATACGCCGTTGTCAAATCCGGGCGCATAACCATGTCGCTTTCCTCAATGCTGCGGAACCCCTGAATACTGGAACCGTCGAAAGCAACGCCTTTTTCAAGCATGTCCTCATCTACTTCGCAAGCCGGCACCGTAACGTGATGTTGACGTCCTGGAACATCGACAATGCGAAAATCTACCATCTCGATCCCTTTTTCACTGATAAGTTGCAAAATTTCTTTCGCTGTCATTTCTTCAACTCCTAACCCTAATTTCAACTTCCGTATTAGTATACGTCATTTTTATTTTCTTATTTGTTATGATTATATGCCGATAGCACGCGATAGTCAACAATATATGTTAAGATATCTAACATCAATTGATGAAATTTTTTGGACAATATATGATTTTTTAGGCAAAAAAACATGCAAAGAGAATTGCTGTGAAATCCACAATTTTCTTTGCATGTTTTGGACTCTATCAAGTAAAACGCAATTTGCGGCGACGAATCGATACACTCATCACAATGCCGATCATCATGAAATTGGCGACTAATGAAGTTCCTCCGTAACTGATAAACGGCAGCGTGATGCCTGTCAACGGCATAAGCAATATATTCATTCCGATGTTTTCGAAGATTTGGAAGGCAAACATGCCGATAATGCCGACAATCATATAAATGCCAAACGTATCGAGAGCCGTACTGGCCACCCGAATCATTCGGTAAAACATGACCAGGAATAATACGATTAAGGCTGTCGAACCGATAAATCCGAATTGTTCAGCCAAAGCGGAAAAAATCATATCGGTCTGTTGTTCCGGCACAAAACGGCCGTTCGTCAGTATTCCCTGCAACAATCCTTCCCCGAACAGTTGTCCGGATCCGATGGCAGTCTGTGCTTGCACCACTTGCATGCTGGCGTCATAGCTCACTTTTTTCGGGTCCAAAAACGTAATGATCCGCGTCATTTGGTAAGAAGTCATATGATGCTGTTTCATAAAATGGATGATTTGATCCGGGTACACAAATTTTGCAAGGACAATTGCGGTCATACATACAAAACCGACCGACAGAATGGTTGCAAGAATCTTTTTGTTGACAAAAGGAATGACCATACAAGCATATATAGCCAGGAACACCAGCGCTTGCCCTAAAGCAGGTTCTTTTAATGTCAGTACAAACGGTACAATCATATAAAAAAACATGACCAAAAGCGGTTTGATCCCCCTGTTGGGCACTTCCTTCTCATCTTCTGTCGCCATTACGTCCGCCAAGAGAATAATCAGTCCCAGTTTCGCAAATTCAGACGGCTGAAACTGAAATCCGCCGGGAAGCGGTATCCAGCTGGCCGCACCATGCACTGCATTGGGAAACCGAAACACAATAACCAGAGTCAGAATATTAAAACCATAAATAAACCACTTTAATTTGCGCAACGTATGATAATCCAGAAGCATAAAAGAAAACATCATCGCATAGCCGACAACCTGGTATATAATCTCTTTTTTAAAATAACCGATTCCAAGATCCGGCCGTTGGATCACCACACTGTAGACGGTGACAGAAGAAAGAACGGAAATTAGCAACAAGACAATAATCAAAATATATTCAATGTCCTTACTGTTTCGTTTTAAAAGGTGAAAATCCATATGCGTATCCTTTCCACTCTTATTCAACATACGATTCCAAACAGGATTCCGACAATTCTTACGATAAGGCAAACGTACGCACAGTGGCTAGAAAAATTTATTTCCTTTTCAGCAATAACATTCCTTGCAGGGAATGCTCCATCCACCACCCGGGTTCTCAATTCTCGGCGCCCGATACACCCAAGCGGCGCAAAATATCCAAACGTTTCCTATGAAACTCCTGATCGTCCAATATTGGAATACAGTCGTTATCCGCAATCATCGACTCCATGCGAATCCAGGATTTACAGCCCGCATATTGGGGAATGACGGGAATGGCAACAGGCGACTGCAGGCGATATCCACGGATGATCAGTATATGAAGGGGCTTGTTCTTCTGCCAGTTCAATCTCTGTTCCGCATATTCATCACGAAAGATATGATATGGCGAAAGCTTTTTTAATGCGAACGAATCAAACAGTTCAATGTCGTCCGTGACATGTGCCAAGGAACGTATGGTTACATGCCGCTGTGATTCAAGGGCTTGCGCGAGTGAGTGTTCCAGCGCCGGCCCATAAGCGGATTTGAGCAGTTCTCTTTTTTGATGTTCGAATGTGGGAAACAGATAAAAAGAAGTATCTTCTAATCGAAAATCCTTTGTCTCTTCAATTAGACCGCCTTTGCGAACCAAAATCACTTGTTGACCTGCTTCCATTGCTTGAATCACAACGTCCCACTCTTTTAGTGCGATTTCCTTGACAGGAATTCTCGGACAATGCAACTGCTCGGAAAAACTGCGGTGATTGATACTCATGCACATCCTCCATCCTGCCGAATCGATTCGGCTTTTGGCGCCCTTGACGCTCACTGCACGTCTTTTCCTTGTACAGGACCTGCTTGGACAACAAACCGGTTGATATGTGGATCACGGGCGTTGTAATATGGGCAACATGATATGAACAGATGTTCCTTGATCATCCTGGCTTTCCACAATCATCTGTCCGCCGTGTGCTTCGATAATTGCTTTACTGTTGCATAACCCCAGACCAATCCCTTTGCTTTTTGTGGTATAAAAAGGCTCAAAAATTTCTTGCAGCTTATCTTCCGGAATGCCATGACCTGTATCCGTTACAATAATTTCATACGAGTCATTGTCCCGCAGAGCCATTGTTGCCGATAGGGTACCTCCTTTTGGAGTCGCATCAATTGCATTATTCAGCAAATTAATAAACACTTGCTGCATTTGATCCGGGTCAATCCACTGCAATGAAATGCGCGCATCATAGGATTGCCGCAAGTCGATTTCCGCCTGTATAAATTGACTTTGCATCAAATCACATGTATCTGAAAGCAACGTTTGAATACTGTATTGCCGAAGCTCCGGTTTTGCCGGCTTGGAAATATTGAGAAAGTGGTCTGTAAGCCCGCCGATTCGTCGTAATTGTGCGAGAATCAGCTCAGCCTTTTTCTCTGCATTTCCTTGAAATACCCCTTGCTTCTTTAAGATTTGTACAGCCAATTGAATGGTCGCAATCGGATTTCGGATTTCATGTGCCATTTGTGCGGAAAATTTGCCCATAGTGGATAATCGCTCCAATTGTTCCACTGAGCGTTGCATTTGCACCATTTTGGTCATATCCCGCCCGATCAACAACAAAAAGGATCGCTTTAGTAGAGGATGGTCAATCCAATATGCGTCCCATGAAACCGTCAATTGTCCATTGGCACACGCGTACTCTTCCTTGACATCGAACAATTGCTGTTTGGTCCGAAAACTGATCATGGGTGCACTGTTTTCCTGCATCACATCGGATAAGGAAGTTCCGGAAGACAATCCAAAAAATTGTGTGGCTGCCTGATTCATTTGTTCAATTATGCCTCTTTCATTAACCAACAGATACAAATGATTGGCCGTATGCATAATTCTCTCATAAATGAGATGAAATAAGCGATTTTCACTTTGCAGACGAATGGCTTGTTCGATGGAGAACGCAGAGGACATAACCATGCCAAGCAGGTAGGGGCTATGTTCCTTTTTATAAGCGGCAACGGCAATTCCGCCGATAATGGTACCTGTCTCATCATGAATGGGACTGCCTGCACATGTCATGCCGTGAAATGCTTTGCAATAATGCTGTGCTCCCACCATATGGACCGGGTGATCCAAAACCAATGCAGTGCCTAACGCGTTTGCACCGAATTCTTGCTCCGTCCAAACCATGCCTTCTGTCGTATGAATCTGTAAAAGCTCTTCCGGCAACTTTTCTCCCCGGACTTTCAAAATGACGGCATCCTGATCTGAAATGACAACAATGAATTCACCGTCCACCATCGTATACAAATGGTTGATAAAGGGACCCGCAACATCCAATAGCAAACGCTTCTTTTTTTTCCGTTCTTGCAATTCATGAACGTCAATCGGCCGCACCTGTTTCAATTGTTCGGGATTTATCCCGTATTCCACAGAACGACGCCATGCATCAGACAACCAATCGTTTGATATGACTGCACTATTATCGATCATATTTCAAATATTTCCCCACAGTATCAGATTCTTTCGTATTTCATATGGCACGTCTAACTTAGTATAAAACTTGACGAAAGTTCTGTCATCTTATTCAAAGGGAACTTTTCTCGAATGTCGAATATATAGTAACGGGTAAAAGATGCGCATCATTTGCCGGCTTCGCGCGTGGTCATGATGCGCCCGCCCATTCTTACAAAGCTTGTTGGAGGATCTCTATGCAATTACCGAATCGACATAAACCTGATTTTATTTTGCTGTTTGTTACGCTACTCATTGTCTTGCTGGGCATTATCATGGTATTCAGCGCGAGTACTGTCGTTGCACTGGAGCGCTACGGCGTATCGAGCACGTATTTTTTTGTGCGGCAATTGATATATGCTTGCATCGGTCTTGTAGTCATGTTTTTTTGTATGAACTTTACCTTCACAAAATGGTATAATTTATCAAAGATAGTACTGCTCGTATCCGTACTTTCCCTCGTTTTGGTATTATTTACACATGCGAATGCAGATTACGGCGGAAAGCGCTGGATTCATTTAGGCTCTGTCGAATTTCAGCCGTCTGAGTTTGCCATTCTCGGTATGATCGTGTACACATCGTATTTGGTAAACAAAAAAGCGGAGTATATAACCGATTTAAAACGCGGAATTTTGCCGCCGACGCTTTTGATTGCTTGCGTTGCCGGCCTCATTGTCATCGAACCCGATTTGGGCACCGGACTGCTGTTGGCCGGATCGACATTTTCCATTCTTTTTGTCGCAGGCGTGCCGTTTCGTTTTTTCGGTATCCTTGTAAGTCTGACATTCCCGATTGTCCTGCTGCTTTCCTATCTTCATCCGTGGCGTTGGGCAAGGATTACCAGTTTTATCAATCCGTGGAACGATCCGTCCGACTCTTCTCTGCAATTGATTCAATCGTTTATCGCCATCAATTCCGGCGGCATATTCGGCCGGGGGCTCGGCAGAAGCATCGAAAAATATTTGTATCTGCCGGAAGCCCATACGGATTTTATTTTTGCCATTTTGACGGAAGAGTGGGGGTGGGTTGGCGCCAGTTTCGTCATACTGTTATTTGGAATTTTAATTGTGCGCGGCTTCAAGATTTCAAGAAGTGTGGACAACCCGTTTGCAGCATATCTTGCTACCGGTTTTACTGCGATGATCGCAATCGGTGTAACCATTAACATCGGCATGGTGATTGGACTTTTGCCCGTAACAGGCATTCCATTGCCATTTATCAGTTACGGCGGAACCGCACTCGTTTTAAAAATGGCCGCCATCGGAATCGTTTTGAATATCTCAAGATATACAAAGATACCTGCGTCGCAAGCTTCCGTGCCTGCATATGAACATACGACGGCGATTCCTGCAGCGGCGCCGTTTCAACCAAAAGTCATTGCAGGCAAGAATACAAAATTAAAAAAATAACCTTATAAGTGCCTGTTCAAAAAGTGAGTTTTGACTGCTTAAAGTGTGTGTTCAAAAAGTGGTTAAGTAAGACACAAGGAGTGCGAAGCCGAAGCGCGAAAAGGCGACGGAGTGTACGTGTTTGGTACATGAGTAAGCCTTTTTGGGATTCGGCAAAGCAATCCGCCGTGGAGTTTTGACTACTTTTTGAACATCCTCTTAAAGTAAGTTTTGACTGCTTTTGAGCATCCTCTACAAGAAAGGATGGTTTAGGAAAAATGGAACATGCATCAACCCCTTTGGAAATCGGAAATCAAATTTGGGAAATTGATTTATTGGAACAAAATCAGCCTGGCAGGACAGCGGGCTTTATCTTGCGGGATTCCTTGAATGTCATAATCGAGACAGGCTCCAGCCGATCCATCGGGCAAATCATTCAAGGCTTGCACGCATTGAATATCCCGAGAGATGAGCTGAACTACATCATCGTCACACACATCCACCTCGATCATGCAGGAGGCGCAGGGACATTAGCCAAACTTTGCCCGAATGCCAAAATTGTGGTGCATCCCCGCGGTGCTCGCCATCTGATTGACCCATCACGCCTGATATCCGGTGCAAAAGCCGTCTATGGAGATCTCCTGGAGGAATATTTCGGACAAATTCTCGCCGTACCGGAAGATCGCGTGCTTGTGATGAATGATGGTGATACACTGACATTAGGCGCCAATCGAACATTGACATTTCTTGATACGCCAGGACATGCCAAACATCATTTTTCCATTTTTGACTCGCTGACAAAATCCATGTTTACAGGTGATACGACTGGCATTCGCTATGTACATGCATATACCGGATGGAATTTTGAATTTGTTCTCCCGACAACATCGCCGTCCGATTTTGATCCGCAGGCTGTACACGCTTCGATTGCAAAAATGAAGCAGTTCCCCGTTCAAAGGATCATACATACACATTTCGGTTCCAGCCCGGACCCGGAAGACGTTTATCAGACGATTGACCATGCGGCTGATGCATTTGCTGCGATCGCTGAAGAGTATTATACGGAAGGCATGGATTGGACGATCATGGCCGGTCACTTGGAACAATGGATCCGCCGACATTTGCAATCCCTCGGGCATTCGGTGGATGATCTGTCGCCGCTCGCGCTCGATCTCGAAGTCAACAGCAAGGGCCTGA
The DNA here is from genome assembly GCF_022818495.1 of Fodinisporobacter ferrooxydans. Taxonomy (GTDB): domain Bacteria; phylum Bacillota; class Bacilli; order Tumebacillales; family MYW30-H2; genus Fodinisporobacter; species Fodinisporobacter ferrooxydans. The sequence goes on from NZ_CP089291.1 coordinate 4,578,846, forward strand.
TCTATTATGTTGAAAAAAAGCGTAAGGAAAGCGGCAAATCAAACTAAATGGCCCAAAATAAAGGCCTGTTTCTTCCATGTACGGATCGGACTTTTTTAAACATCCGGTTCAAACGTCTGAATGATGAAACACATGTATAGACTGGAGGTATTCCGTTGTCCTCACGGAATACCTCTTTTGCACAATTTGTTGTCAGCAGGTGAATGCATTGAAAAATTTCATTGCCATGTGTATCGGCTTAGTCTGTACACTTTTGGCCATAAACGCTTGGGCGGGAACCTTCGCCCCGCCAATCCCGCCATCCAAACGATTGATTATGGATGACACATTTTACGATCAAAATACACAACTGGATCACGTTCTTGCATCCATTCGCAGGGACAAAGGGATACGCATCGTCGGAATCGGCGACAGCACCATGTATGGCGCCATCGTTCATGCCAATCAAACAATCCCTTACTATCTGCAACAAACGCTGCAGGCCAAAGACAAGAATCAAACCATTCACGTCTATAATCTGGCCTTTCCAGGGGCACGGCCTGCCGATCTGTATGCCATGCTGAAGCGTGTGAAAGCAGCAAAACCCGATCTGATCTTTATCGATGTAAATATCGTATTTTTTTCAGACAAAGTATTGCATGAGGCTGCATTGGCCAACAAAATGTTCAAACGGGAGTTTTTGTTTGCACATGATGTTCCAAACGGGATTTTTACGGAGAATCGGTTGGAGGAAATTGTCACAACATTGGTGAAAGATACAAATATCGGCCAATACAAAAAAGAAATCAATGAAAAACTATTTGGCAAAGCCCCCCGGCTGTATGTCCAGGATTGGGCGCATGCGGTGCAGACAGGTGAGCCTGTAAAGACAGCAAATCCGCAAACAACTGCTTCGGCACAGCAGAATCCGCTCATCGGCAAAAGTTGGCGGCAGCGTGTCTGGGATGCGAAAGAGCAGCAAGTGATGGCCAGAATTTACGCACAAGGTCCGATCCCTGGCGCGAACGACAGTGTCATGATGTTGCGGGATATGATCCGGTATGCAAGAGCAAACCATTTAAACACGGTATTCTATCTCACACCGCAAAATGAAACGTTGATCGGCAAGTTTTTCTCATTGCCCCAATTGCATCAAAATGAAGACTATCTCATTCATATCATGCAGCAAGAAGGCGCATGGATGGTGGATTTGCGGCATGCTGTCCCAGCCGATGACTTTGGCGATTACGATCATATGTTAAGTGCCGGCAATCGATTGATTGCACAACATTTAGCAGATGTGATCAGCCGCAAAGGAGGGATTTCACGTTGATTTTTACAACGTATACCTTCCTGGTGTTTTTTCTTGCACTATTGCTCGTGTACGCTTTGACACCCCGCCCATTGCGGAAATATGTCATGATTGTCGGCGGATTTGTCTTCTATGCGTATGACAGCATCGGGCACTTTTTCTTCCTGCTTGCACTCACTTGTGTCGTATATGTGATTTCGTTATCCGAGAAACGTCCGATCCTGTTGTATGGAATTTGTGTTCCTGTAGGCTTTCTTTTGTATTATAAATACTGGAAAATGGCTGTAAGTACATGGAATTCTGTATTTGCCGGGTGGTTCTCCGCCACGCTGCCGGCTGTTCACATTGCGGTTCCTTTGGCGATTTCCTTTTTTGTTTTTGAATTTGTACATTACCTGGCAGACGTATACAAAGGAAAAACGGAGCGGGTATCTTTCAGTGAATTCTTCCTGTTTATCTTTTTCTTCCCGTCACTCGTAGCAGGGCCGATCAAGCGGATCCAGTCGTTCTCAAAAGAAAAATTCTTATTCTCTTTTGAACATGTACAGAAAGGCATGATCCGCATGGGGATCGGGTTATTTAAAAAAATTGTCCTGGCTGATTCACTCAATCCCTTGTTTATGCCTGTATTTGATGACCCGCACAAGTATCCGCCGGATGCTTTATGGGTCGCCATGTATGCATACGCCTTTAAAATTTACTTTGATTTTTCCGCGTATTCCGATATTGCGATTGGCGCTGCACAGTGTTTCGGCTTTCATCTGCCGGAAAATTTCAATTGGCCCTATATCTCCCGCAACCTGGTGGAATTTTGGCGTCGCTGGCATATTTCCCTGTCAACCTGGATCCGGGATTATTTATATATCCCCATGGGCGGCAATCGCAAAGGATATCTGAACATGCTGCTGTTTATCTTCCTTGCGATGACCATTTCCGGGCTGTGGCACGGAGCCAATTGGACGTTTGTGATTTGGGGCATGTGGCATGGCATCGGACAAGTCATCAATAAGATCTGGAACAAATGGCGGCAAGAACGGACGTTTGTGCCGAAACCATTGTATGAGTTTCTAAGTTGGGGCCTGACTTTCCAATTTGTCTGTTTTGGTTGGATCTTTTTTGCCAGTCCGACCATTCACAATTCCATCGTATTCTTCGTACGGATGTGGGGGATTCATGCATGATGCGATCGTTTTTTTGGGGAATGTTTCTCGCTTTGTTGCTTGTCGCCGTGTATCTCGTAGCAGTCGGCCCAAGCGGTCGTTTTATCTATACGGATTTTTAAATATGGAGGTGACTCTGCACATGACAGTGATTGCTGCAGACGATTTGGAATTGCCTTGTTGGGATTGTCATGGAACCGGGCAATTGCAAGAAAATGAACAGACAATTCCTTGTCCGAAATGTTCCGGAAAAGGCTATATCCCGACTGCGCTAGGCCAGACGATTTTGGAATTTGTCAAACGGCATCTTTGATTTTCAAAGGTTTCTTAAGAATGCTTACATAAAGTAGAGTACCTTCGGGGAGGTGTGATTACACATGCAAAACGCGAGTTTGTCGATCGTCTTGCGACCGCTGCGAATTAATCAAGCAAGACGATCGATGCCTGTTTGAGCGACTGCATGTGTAATCACGCCTGACCTCGGCACTCGGTGACAAACCTCACGGGTTCAGGCCATTGATAAATCAAACGCCGCCCGAATCGGATACTGTACGCCATTTGGCGTCGATACCGATTCAAAGCGGTCGATTTGCGTGACACGCCAGCGATAGGAAGGAGACAATCGCTGATCCAGTTGTGCGATTTGCTCACTGATTTCCTGAAATTCCTGCTTCGTCGGGACTTTTTTCAGACGCCCTAATGTGATATGTGGCGTCAGTCTGGGCCGAGCCCCTTTTTCACAATCTGCCACCTTGAGAATGGGCCAGAGCTTTTGGTACAAATGCTGCAAAACGGAAAGTTCTCCCTGTACTCCTGCCCATACCACTTTTGCCCGTTCAAACATGCCAATGGAATGCAAGCTCAGTGTAAATGGGGAAAATTCCTGTACGACTGCAGCACAGATGTTGTCAATTTCCCTTAATTGTTCATCCGTTTGATTGCCCAGAAAATGAATCGTAATATGAAAATGTTCTTTGTTATACCAGCGTTTTGCATCAATATACGGTTGCACGTGCTGAATCCATTGTTCCAGTGCATTCCCCGGTTCCGGCGCAATACGTACGCCAATAAATGTTCGAGTCATGTGCCGTCCCTTTCTTACTTTGGAATATATGGTATAAAACGTATCTGCCCTTATTCGATGTCCAAAACGAGTCAAACATTTTATTTAAGCCCTGTATCGCTCGTTCATCCACTCCATGTCAATGCGGAAACCCTCTGTTCAGGCACTATGGTTTCCCAATACATACATACGATACAGTTACATTGTACTCGAATCATAGAGGTCACGTTGTTTCAACGCTTGTTACATTTTACTGCCCGTTCCCCTTGATGCATCCCAAAATATATTTTCCAAATAGTTCTATATTTATCACCCATTCAAAAAGAATGGATTCGATTTGCAGTGTTATGACATCGACGATGAGTTAAGTCGGTATAACAGCAGAAGGAAGAATTACATCAACAGTTGTACCGATTCCTACTTCACTGGATACAGCAACTTTCCCATTATGTGCTTCGATAATTTTGTACGTAACCATCAATCCCAAGCCTACGCCCTTTTCCTTCGTTGTGTAAAAAGGTTCTCCTAATTTTTTTAATCGATCTTTGGAAATTCCACATCCTTGATCAATAAATCGTATGGAAGTCATCTTTGCTTCAGAATCATTTTTGACTTTTATTTTGATATTGCCTCCATTCGGCATGGCATCAATCGCATTTTTTATAATGTTAATAAATACTTGTTTTAAATGATTTCGATCACAAGTAAGATAAACAGGTTCCAATTCAAATTCGGTTAATAATTGTATATTATGGAGAATCGTTTGTGTTTCAAGCAGCGAAATGACTTCGGTAAGTATCTGATGAATTTCATGGATTTTAAAAGTTGCAACCTGCGGTTTTGCAAATGTCAAAAATTCATTCAGTATAGAGTCAATTCTATCCAATTCTGAGTATATAATTTCAAAATAATGAGACTTATCATGGATTTCTCGTTGCAATAATTGAATGAAACCTTTTATGGAAGTGAGTGGATTACGAATTTCATGTGCAACACCCGCGGACATTTGTCCAACAATTTCCATTTTGGAAGCTCTCTCCATAGAGCTGTTTATTTCTTTAATGATTGCGATATGAAAGCTGCTAAGAGCAATAAAAATTCCGATTAAGAAGCCTGTGATCGCAATAATACTCGGTAACATGATGAGTGATTCTTTAAAATTCAGTACACCAAAAATAAATAATATTAAACTTGAAATCGTAAACCTTGAAAGAAATTTTTTTATGTATCTATCATTCAAGTCTTTTACTATAACTAAACTTATTAGAATAATAAAAACGAAAATCAATAAATGCAGATAATATAGATAACCAAGTACTCCATAAGCAGGATACCAATATTGAGTCATTGCATTTTTATGAAATGTTAAATTAAGTAAGGTTAATGGGCTCCATTGAATGATGTAAATAAACAAACTCCATACATAAATCATTACAAGTATTTTTTTGTTAAAAAGATATGTATACCATTTTTTAGTACGATCTTTATCCGGATTCTTCTTCTCTGATAATTCGATTCCCGTATAAATTACATGATAAAAAGAAGGTGCCATAAATATAGGGCCTACTCGAAAAATGTGAAACAGAAAAAACGCGGAATTGTATGTTAAAATGTTTGCCGTAAATAACGTCGCTACGTGAAATTGCCATATGGTTGTGAAAACCATGAACAAAAACAAACTGTAAATCAAACGGTCTCTTTCAAAGATAGAAACGACTGATATTGTCAATGCAAGAGAAAATATTGCAAATGTGACCATCATGATAAAACCCATTGTTACGATCTCCTTATGTCAATACATGTAAAATCATTGATCGATTCGTACTTTGAGATACGAATACATGTGTTGTTTCCTCCATATCCGTGTGATGTAATTGCTACACTTGAAACATTGCAATATACCGGCTCAAGAACAATCGGCAAATCGTAGTATTCTAAAGACGTTTTAATTGTCGGCGGTATAAATCCATATTGCATGCTTACAAGTGCTGAAATGACTTGAATGCTTCCCGCCGCCGCCAGGGGTTGTCCAATATTTCCTTTAATGGAAGTGATAGGAACAGAGTTTCCAAAAAGAGAGCGATGTGCAAAACTATCCGCAGAGTCATTTGCTATCAGGCCGAGTGCTTGGCTGTTTACGTAACTTGGCTTCGTATCACCGACAGCACCTTTTAAAGCTTCCAACATCTTTGTTCCGGTAGGATCGGATTGATTGATGGAGATCGCGTCATTATTGGAGCAGATTGCATCGATTACACTGTAAATATCGGCGCCACGCCGGATTGCATCGTTCTCACGCTCCATAATGAGTATGCCTGCACCTTCCGAGATCACGAAGTCATTCCCGGGACCAAAGGGTATTCCTGTCTCATCAACTCCTTTGTCAAGAGCAATGGTACCCAGTTTGGCGAATGAAAATATGCATGTTTTGCATATGGCTGCATCTGCTCCTCCGACAATGCAAATATCTGCTTGATTGGTTTCAAGCAGGAGTTTTCCCAGAAGAACCACATCCAGAGTGGATGTGCATCCGGAACTTACTGTATAAACCATTCCGGAACATCCGAAATGCGCGGCGACTCCGGAGGCTAAGCTATGTGTATTCGTTAAACCGGCTCCATAGACAGGGAATTTTCTAAAATCGCCGTTTGTGCTTATATTCGCCAGTTTCTCTGTTTCATACAAACTTCCCGCACCTGTACCTAAAAGGATTGCCATTCTTGCTTCATTGTTTTTTGGGACTCTTGCCATCTCCATTGCATCAACAGTTGCAGCGATTGCCAAGCGATTATTCCGCGGGTTTTTTCGATAGTTTTTTCCATCGATTACTTGAAAATCGTCGTGAATCACGCCACAAACAATATCGGAGTCATACGGTCCCATCCCCTTAAGGATTTCTTGTGTGCATGTACCAGTTTCCAAAACTTCTTTAAATTGATCAGGATTACGAATTCCAGGCGCCTTTATTCCATATCCGGTTATAACCACTCGATCCATAGTCAAGACCTCCCAAATAAGGTGCAAAACCACTTGTATAGCTGTTTCAAGGATTGATTGGAAAAGCACGAAGGAATTATTATGGCGGAAAATGAAATAAAAAATGGGCCAGTCCCTATTTCGACTATTTTCAACTATTTTCGACATTATACCATAAAACAGTAAGAACGACTGCCGTTTTTCGCGGTGTCGTTCTATCATAATTTAACATAATTTATAAAATTTCACTGAGCAGATCTGTTACGTTTCTGTAGAAAAGTTCTCTTCCGCCCTTTGCAGATCCGACCGGTCATCGATCTCGACCCAAGCCCTGCCGCCGATATCACAAACGTCTACTTGCCAGCCGTTCTGAATCAATTCTATGAATGCCCGCTCATAATACTCATTCCACTCCTGATTTTCAACGAGCTTGTCCAATTCTGAAATTACCTTCGGAATATCTACCGCATCAATCCGGCACATCCCGATGGATTCACCAACTGCCTGATGCAGCGGCAATTCTTTGCTTAACCCGTTCACATGCCCCTCTTTGGAAACGGAAATTTTCATCGCTTCTTCGTCCAGCCTGGCAGATCGGTCAATCGCAAGAGCACTTGTTTCATGCTGTGCAATCAGCTGCAAAATTTCATCATCCAGTGTAAGATCGCCATCTGACAAGACAAAGGATGATGTGAGCACATCTTTCGCGCACCATAAGGAATATCCGTTATTCGTTTCATCATACCGTTCATTATGTATCAAAGTAACAGGCAGGGAATGTGACGTTTTCCATCTTTCCGCAAACTGCCGCACGGCTTCTGCCCGATAGCCGGTGATCAAAACAGCTTCCGCAAACAGCCGGGTATTCTCCGCTTGCTCAAGCAACCGCTCCAGAATCGATTTTCCATTCACTTGCACCAAGCATTTTGGCCGATCATTTGTTAAGGGCCGCAGACGGGAACCAACCCCTGCGACGAGTACGACAAATTTCAATTATTTCAGCTCCTTTTTTTAAACGGACTGTGCAATCATTCGGGTTTTTGCGAAGTCAAACCCTTGCTTCATGACGCGCAGAAACTCTTCGATATGTTCTTGTTTGACATGTCCGATATTGGCAATTTGAAACGCTCTGCCCAACAACGGACCTTTTCCTCTGTAAATCACAAAATTGTGCTCTTTGACATATGCGTGAAATGCCTCTGCATCGATGCCATCCGGGTAATAGACCGTTGTCAGGACGCAGGACATCTGATCTTCCGGAATGACAAATGACACGCCAAGCTCTTTTAAACTGTTTCGAATCGATGCAGACAATTGCTTGCAATGGTTCATCCGCTTCTCGATTCCGTCTGCCAAAAACTCATCGACGGCCGTCTCCAGTGCGTAAAACAGAGAGACAGCGGGCGTATTGGGCGTTTGGTAGTGCAATTCTTCAAATTCATAATGCTTATAAAGATCCAGATACCGTGTCCGGGCCGCTTTCCGATTCAAAGCTGCAAATGCTTCCCGCTTTCCGCAAACAAAGGCGAGCCCGGGCAAACTGGCAATCGCCTTATTGGCAGACGCCGTACAGAACGTAATATTCGCTTCCTCGACGTTCAAATCTTCCGCCCCGATGCTGCTGACCGCATCCACAAGAAAATCCGCCTGATACTGTTTGGCGATGGCGCCTACTTCATAGATGGGGTTCAGCATGCCGGTACTTGTCTCATGATGCACCATCATCAGCGCATCAAATCTGCCGGATTTGAGCAGCTCCCGCACGCTGTCAAGCTCAATCGGCTGCATCCAGCCGAATTCACATACTGTTGCATCGAGCTGATGACAGCGGGCGATATCAATCAGCCGGTTGCCAAATTCTCCATTGCTCACGATCAACAGGCGTTTGCCCGGTCCATAAGTGGATAGCAGCGACTCATTGGCGGCAGTTCCCGATCCCGTCAAGATCACATCGGTATAAAGACCGGACTGATCCGCACCAAAGACTTGCAACAGCTTTCTGCGGGTTCGTGTCAATATTTCGATAAATTCCGTTTCCCGATGGCCGATATCTGCATGCATGAGTGCCGTCTTGACAGCTTTTGATACCATGACCGGTCCCGGACAAAGGAGGATTTGTTCCGAAATCGCCGTTGTTTCCCATTGGGGATGCGACCTCTGATCAGAAAACAAGCGCACGGCTTCCAGATAATCTGTCACAAAATCAATCTCAATCCATTGCGTGGAACCGATTTCGATGAACATGGCATTCGTGTTGTCAAGGGTTAAATCGTTGATCGCCGATTCATAATAGGACTGCTCCAACCGTGCTTTCGAATATCCGGATAAGATATGAAAAAATTTCAGCGACTCCGGTTTTGCAAACACGAAAATCCCTGCAAACTCACCCATGCTGTCATCTGCCGATATTTCCTTGCTTAGATGCAACGTCCCATCGTTCGGACAGGAAACTTTCATTTCTTCCGGACTGGAGATGGATTTTGCTTCGTAGACAATTCCGGTTTTCCCGGCTTTCAATACATGTGGAAGGACAGAATCCTCCATGACGATATCGCCGTCCATTAAAACAAACGGTTCTGCGCACACCCACTCCCGCGTCAGATAAGCGGAATAGGCGGTGCTTGTCCGGCTGAATTCGGAATTTTCCAAGTAGGTGATCGATATGCCTTGAAAGGAAGGGCCGATGTGTTCACGAACCAAATGCCCCTGATATCCGATGACGATTCCGACTTCCGAGATTTGACTTCTTTTGCATTGCCTAAGCAAACGTTCAAGAACGGTCTCCCCTCCGATTGGCAGCAGACATTTTGGCAGTTGCCTTGTCAGCGGTGCCAAACGCGCTCCGTCGCCGGCAGCTAAAATAACCGCTTTCATGAAAGGTCACCTCGTTTTGCAGACAAATATCGCGTCCAGCCTTTCACCGGCTTGTAAACGGCCATCAAACAGGAGAGAACAACCAATCCATACAGCGTCCATGCTTCTCCGAGTGCAATCGTCGCCGCGACAATGTACGCATATTGTTCATCAATTCCAAAATCGATGATAAACCGTTTTGTCGGCGGTTTGACGTCATAGAAGGATGCTCCCTGCGCAGTCTCTATGGCCGCAGAAACTTCTGCTTGCGGGTCTGGAATGGCGCGCGCCATTTGTCCGTAATATTCCAGCAAAAACAGGAAAAACAACGCCAACAACGCAGCGATAAACACGCCGGCAAAGGGATCGGCTTTGTACGCCCCGAGCGCCAATCCCAAAACATATAAAAATTCTTTGCAGCGGTCAGAGATTTGATCAAACCAGCCGCCAAACGGGCTAACCTTTCCCGTATAGCGGGCAAGCTGCCCGTCGCACCAATCCAGCACGTAAGACAAATATAAAAGCACAGCGCCGATGATGACAAATGGGTAAATACCGGATGACAAACACAGAACGGCAGCCGCTGCGACAAGCAATGAAGCAAGCGTCAATGTATTGGGATGCCACCCCCGCTTGGCCGCAAATGCGGTAATCGGCGTAGATAACCATGTATAACATTTGCCAAGATAAAAGTTGCTGTATTTCGTTACCTTTTCAATCTCCGGATACATCTCTTTCATTCGCCCCGATTCCTCCTCCCGAGTTATTTTACAACGATTGATACGAATTGTCGCGGGGGAAATTTACAAATTCTTTACATATTCGATACATATCCTTAATATTCTCCGTGGCAGGTGTTAATTCCTAGTACAAGATTCGAATCTGTTTGCCGAATCAGTGTGCGTTTGTCCGAGATAACCGATTCAAGTTTCACTTTCTATGCTTGCAATGCATATACTCACCTGACATAATTCAATAATGGAGAGTTTCGCGTCTGCAATTGGGCGCCGTTTCTGTGCAATATGGCATGCATCCGATAGCCAACGAAAACTCTATCCGATTCAAGTTTTCTTTGATTCAAGTTTTCTTTGCCATATGGCGACTGCCCGCCGTGCAAGCGACGGCCGATCAAACATATTTTCATACACATTGGCTTGCGTGTATTTTTATTCGTATTTTCAATAGAGAAAGGAAATGTAAGATGATTCTTGGAATATGGGCAGGAAAACTGACACAGTTGTTGTTGCGATTGTTGAAAAGGCGTGGGACAAGCCTGCCTGGACTTGTAGCGTTAAAAGTTGCGCCACATCTATTGCGTACACTAGGCAAACAATTGGAAAGCTGTATCCTCGTGACAGGCACCAACGGCAAAACGACGACCGTTTCCCTGCTGCGCGAAATCTTGCGGCATGATCCAGAGCATATATGGATCAGCAACGCGGAAGGCGCCAATATGACACAAGGCATTACCGCCTGTTTTTTGCAGGCATGCAATGTCTTCGGCCGCCTAAAAGCCAAACATGCAGTGCTGGAAGTGGACGAAGCGACGATGCCGCAAGTCGTACCCTATTTGCCGGTGACTCATGTTGTCATTACAAACGTGTTTCGGGATCAGTTGGATCGATACGGAGAAGTGGACGGCACCATTCAAAAATTGATTCAGGCATTGCAAGACGCGTCCGTTCATCTGATCGCCAACGGCGACGATCCCCTCGTTCACTATGTGGCCATGCAGACAAATTGCAGAACTTCCTATTATGCGATGGAAGCGCACAGCCGTATTTTAAAACAGCATCAGCAGATTCGGGACGGCGCTTTTTGTTTGTACTGCGGACACGAATTGGAGTACGAATACTTTCATTATGGTCAAATGGGATTGTATCGTTGCCCACATTGTGACTTTGCTGCTCCGGTGCCCATGTTTCGCGGGATGCCGCAGCAGGAAGGACTGGAAATTCGAACAGATGAGCAAGAGTTTCTCCTGCGTACACATATTCGGGGATTATATAATAAATACAATGTGCTTGCCGCCGCCAGCGCCGCATTGCTGCAAGAGATCGGTGCGGAGGGAATTCAGAAAGGAATTTCCGCATATCAGCCGATGCAAGGCCGCATGCAGATTTTTACCGGCACGCCGCTGCGCATTCTCAATTTGATCAAAAATCCGACCGGCTGCAACAGCGTTTTGCAAACGATTGATGAGGATCCCGGCAGGAAAACAGTCTGTGTTGCGATTAACGACTATGATGCGGACGGACGGGATGTGTCTTGGCTCTGGGACAGTGATTTTGAAACATATGCGCCGGGATTGCAAGCCAAGCGCTTTATCTGCAGCGGCACGAGGGCGGGAGATATGGCGGTGCGTCTCAAATATGCCGGGATCGATCCGGCGTTGATTACGGTTGAGCCGAATCTGAAATCCGCACACGACCTGGCCATACAAGATACAAATCTGCCGGCTTACTTTATGACCACATATACGGCCTTATTCCCGATGCAACAAATCATCGAGGAGGGATTGAAGCATGACGAGAAAACTCCGCATCGCGCACTTATTTCCTGATTTATTGAACCTGTATGCAGATCGGGGCAACATTCTGGCATTGGCCAATCGGGCGAAATGGCGCAATATCGACGTGCAGGTTACACCGATTCGCTTGGGTGAGTCGTTTTCCATTCTCGAACACGACATCGTACTGCTCGGAGGCGGCTCTGACCGTGAACAGGCAATCATCGGCCGGGAATTAAAACAGTATGTTCCGGAATTTCAGCAAGCACTGGAAAATGGCATGCCCATCCTCGGCATTTGCGGCGGCTATCAACTATTGGGAAAATACTATGCGGCTCCGACGGGCGAGAAAATTCCCGGACTTGGGATTCTTGAGATGGCTACGGAATCGGGCACTACCCGGTTAATCGGCAATGTGGTCATTGAAGATCCGAAGACCGGACAAACGATTGTCGGCTTTGAAAATCACAGCGGCCGAACCTATCATTCCTATGATCCGTTAGGTATTGTCAAAGTAGGTCATGGCAACAACGGCGAGGATCAGCGGGAAGGCGTACGCTGTCACAATCTGATCGGCACGTACATTCATGGGCCGCTTTTGCCGAAAAACCCGTATTTGACAGATGAAATCCTCTCGCTGGCTTTGGCGTATCGGGGATTGGACGGCGAGTTGGAGCCTTTGCCGGACGATCTGGAACATCTGGCCCATCGCACCATGGTCGAACGCCTGCTGCAAGGCAGTCGATCCGGTTAGCGGAATGAATGTTCAACCGAATGTATAGAATGTGGAATGTATAAAATGTGAGATGTCTTTGTCAACGCGCAAGTTTGGCGGCCTTCCCGTCACATTCACATGTGATTCCGGGATCGGCCGCCCATTTGTCTCACGCACTCCCTTACAATCCTACCAAGTCTCTGACGGCAACACTCGCCAAGATCATGCCTGCAACAGGCGGTACGAATGCAATACTGGCAGGCGGATTTTTGGCTTTGCGAATGGGCGAATTCTCCTCCACTTCTTTTGGCACGATTGACTGCCGCACATCCTCTCTTGGCGCGCGGGGAAGCTCAGTCGAACAGACGACTTTTATCCCTTTGGAAATGCCTGCTTTGCGCAATTCCCGGCGAATGACTTTGGCGATCGGGTCAACGGATGTCTTGCCGATGTCCAGCACCTCAAAGCGGGAGGGGTCGATTTTATTCGCAGCGCCCATGCTGGAGACTACCGGTATATTGCGCCGTTTGCATTCAATCAACAGGTGGATTTTTGAGCTGATCGTATCAATCGCGTCTACGATATAATCCGGTTCATAGGCAAAAATCCGGTCTTGTGTTTCATTGTTAAAAAAGATCTGCAGCGCTTCTACCTGGCAATCGGGATTGATCTGCAAGACTCGTTCTTTCATCAGCTGTACTTTCGATTGGCCAACCGTATGGATCAATGCCGGCAGCTGTCTGTTGATATTTGTGATATCCACATCATCTCTGTCGATCAGAATCAGGCTGCCGACTCCGCTGCGCGCCAACGCTTCAACAGCGAAAGAACCCACACCGCCGACACCAATGACGCAGACTTTGCTATGTTTTAATTTCTCCAGCCCCTCTGGCCCAACGACCAATTCCGTCCGGGAAAATGGATGCAACATGTAATCAGACTCCTTTTCTGGTTTTCTGCCGTTTACTGCGGTTGCTCCGGCGGCAGCTCCGAATGCAGCGCCGAAAAAAATTCTGCAATATCTTGATAGCACGCGCCAAAGTCACCCAACGAGCCGCGTTTGCAGGAAACGATATCGATGGCGGAACGCAAGGCAGACACGCGATATACGCTCACCGTGATATCCCGGGTCCCCGACGAGTGGCCTTTTGTCACGCTGATTTCTCCCCGCTCCTCATCGATATGTACAACCTTCCATCTCGGCAATTTATGTTCCAGCACCTGAAGGGCCTTGTCCCATACCTTTTGTTTATGGGCCTTGTAATATCGGGTTCGAAGCTCTGGCAGTCTGGCGTGTTCACTGGTTTCTTCAAATTTTTTCCAAAATCCTGTAATAAAGCGGATGAAATTCATGAGCAATCCCCTCTGAATGGCAGACTTAAACTCATCTTCTTAAAAATTCCCGCATCTGTCAATGTTTGCAGGAACCTTTGCCGTTGAACATTTTGCAATACAAACGCAGGATACAGCTGGTAAAATTTAGAGTGACACCGCCTGACGCCGGCGCTGCCGATAGAACACCCACTCCCGAAAGCCTATTTCTTTCAGCCGCTTGCCGACGATCTCCCATTCATCTCCGACCCGTGCAGGATCGTGAGCATCGGATCCGAACGTCACTTTTACTCCATAAAAAAGCGCCCGTTCCAACGTTTCATCAGATGGATACCAGCCGCCGCATCGTTTTGTTTTGCCTGACGTATTGACCTCGATGGCGACATCACAAGCGGCGATGACTTGCAATGTCTGATCCACAATATCTTTTTTGATGTCCACAAATGTGGGATAATTCGCTTTCATGGCGTCAATGTGTCCCAAAATGTCAAACATCCGGCTTTTGGCCGACCGCTGAATCAAATCATAATACAGCTGCTTTTCCTTGATCAACTGCTCCTCTGTCAGACCCGTCCAGCGCCTGCGATTAAATATGCTTTTCCCGCCGGAAACGTGGACAGAGCCAATGATGTAATCAAATGGATATTTTTGATATACTTCCCGATAGATATCCGCATAGTCCGGAAAAAAATCCGATTCAATGCCCAGCAATACTTCGATTGCATCCTTGTACATGTCCTTGATTTGCAGCACTTCCCTTATATACAGGGGAAATTCGCTTTTTGCCATCGCCACATTCGGCTTTGGATGATCCTCTTCCTCCCCAAAATAGGGCGAATGATCCGAAATGCCAATCACCGTAAGACCGGCAGCAATGGCAGCTTCCACGTATTCGCGTATTCCGCCTGCAGCGTGCCCACAGCGCTCATGATGTGTATGCATGTCAAACTTCATCGCTACAAACAACCCCTAACAAATATTCACAAACACTAGACCATATATTTAGATTGGATTATGATATAAGTTGCAATTCATGTCTTTAAAAGGTATTTTTAAAAAAGTATATAAAAACGCATTTGACTGTTGTTTCTATGTAATTTTCATTTCGTGTATTAGTTTGGATCGATTCTGGGAACGGATCGGATTAGGAGGTTCGACGATGCATCAGCTGCAGCGGAAACCGTTCATTCATGTAACGAAACTTTTTACGTTTGATTCCGCACACCGTTTGGATGATTATATCGGAAAATGTGCAAATCTGCACGGACATACGTATAAACTGGAAGTGACATTCCGCGGCAAAACAGACCGGCGCGGGATTGTGGTGGATTTCGGCGACATCAAAAAAATCGTCAATGATTTGATTATATCAAAATACGATCACCAATTTCTCAATGATCATTTTTCTTTTCACACGACTGCCGAAAATCTTGCTGTCAAGTTTTTTGAACTTTTATATGATCATATCGCCTTACAGCCATCGGAGCAAAGCATTACGCTTACCCGCCTGCGTTTGTGGGAAACACCGACATCCTACGCGGAAGTGACTTTGGAGGATTTTTTACATGAGGGTCAATGAAATCTTTTTTTCCATACAAGGCGAATCCAAGTCAGCCGGTTTGCCGACTGTGTTCGTGCGCTTTACCGGGTGCAATTTGCGTTGCGCCTATTGCGATACTACATATTCTTACTTTGAAGGGGAAACAAAAACGCCGCGCGAAGTATTTGCAATGATTCAATCCTATCCGGGCAAGCGTGTCTGTCTCACAGGCGGTGAACCGCTCATCCAGCCGCGGGAAGAAATGAATCAACTGCTGCAAATGCTTTCGGATGGGCAATATGAAGTGTCAATCGAGACAGACGGCTCCATTGATATCAGGAAGTTTCCCTTATTTGATCGCCAGCGGTTTGTGCTGGATATGAAAGTTCCTTCCTCTGGCATGTCCCACAAAATGCATTTTGCGAATTTAGAGGCCATTGTTCCCGAACGGGACGAAGTGAAATTTGTCATCGGCAATCGGGACGATTACGAATGGAGTGTATCTGTGATTCGCCAATATCAGATTATGCCGGAGCAAGGATACCAAATCTTGTTTTCACCCGTATTTGGCGCGATCGATCTGAAAACATTGGTCGAATGGCTGCTGGAAGACCAACTCGATATTCGCTTCCAGATCCAGCTCCATAAAATCGTTTGGGATCCGAATCAACGCGGTGTATAGGAGGAATGATCGACATGAAAAAAGCGGTTGTTATTTTGTCAGGGGGTCTCGATTCCACCACATGCATGGCAATCGCCAAGCGGGCTGGATACGATGTATACCCCATTACATTTTTCTACGGGCAAAAACACTCGATTGAACTGGATGCCGCCAAAAAAGTCGCAGCTGCGTATCGGCTGTCCGAGCGGCACTTTATCGCAAATTTGAACGGCATGATCCGCGGGTCCGCATTGACCGACGCGGACATTGCAATCCCGACGGAGCGCAGTATCGCAGAGATGAGTCAGGATATACCCGTGACATACGTTCCCGCACGCAATATCATCTTCCTCAGCATCGCTTTATCCTATGCGGAAACGATCGGTGCGGAAGCGATGTACATCGGTGTCAATGCACTTGACTACTCCGGCTATCCGGATTGTCGCCCGGAATTTATCGAAGCGTTTCAAAACGTAATTCGTACGGGAACGGTCGCCGGCGCTCACGGACAAGGCATTCGCATCGAAGCGCCGCTGCAGCATATGACCAAAAGAGACATCGTAAAAACCGCCATGGAACTGCAAGCGCCTGTGGAGTTCAGCCATTCCTGCTATCAAGGCACAAATCCTGCCTGCGGTGTCTGCGATTCCTGTATTTTACGGATCAAAGGCTTTCAGGAAGCAGGATATCGGGATCCGATCCCATATGCTATTGCGATCAACTGGTAATGTTCCAGTTGATTTTTTGTTTTTCTATGGATAAAACTGGTCATACTAGTAGCGTCTGAACATTTGCCGGTTCGGCATATAGGGGGCGCTGGGATATGGCGTTTGATGAATTGGTTAGAAGTGCGCAAAATCGCACGAAGTTTGATCCGAAAAAACGTGTACAGATTCAGCAATTGACAAAATTGCTGGCTTTATCTGCAGACGGAGAAGCCGATCAACCTTGGCACTGCATGATTGTTCCACATCGGGAGATTTGTCAGATGATTCGCGGCCAAACGATGCGAACCGATTGTGACGGCGAGTTTACCGCTCTTCTGATCACACGAAACCGCAGCAAGCAGACGTTGCGTCCACGCGTATTTTTGCGCGAAACCGCGGCAATTGGACCTGTGCCGTATTCTTCTGTGGCCTTGTCCGCCTGGATCATGAAAATGGTGTACATCGGCCGCGGCATGGGGTTGCTGGTCAAGCCCCTTTTCCGCTTTGATGAATCACGATTGCACACCGCCTTGCAGATTCGGCCGGAACACAAAATCGTAGCAATGCTTTTGATCGGATTTCCGCAAGAGCAGGAAAGTCTCGACTGCCAGGAGCTTTTGCCGCCTTATGTCCATTTTCACAGCCGATCCTTGCAAAGCAGGCAATGGCAATAGGGCAGCAGAGCAGGGCAATAAACTTTCGCATATACGAATGAGGTTGTTGCAAGGATTCCAATCCGCTTTTGCAACAACCTCGCATTTGCGACAACTTCGGCTTTTCTGTTCCGTCTTCCCTATTCCGTCTATTCTATTCCGCCTGGTCGGTCGGCCAGACGATGGAACTGCTCCAACGGCCAAAGTCAACATGTTCCTTCATATGCTGCATACACGCTTCATATGTTACGGTTTGCAAAATATCCAACGTGTCAAAAAAATCTACATCCCGGAAGCGGTACGATGTAAAATTCCTGGAAATATATCGGGGGCTGTCGAGTCCAGCCATAAAGCGGCCGATCGTCTTTCGTCTGCAACGCTCCAATTCCTCTTTCGGAACGCCTTGCTCAAGATACGTTCGCAACGCTTCTTGCACCCTTTGCATCAATCGATCCGGATCCTTGGAATTCCCTCCTATAATCGAATGGCCATAGGTTGGAGCTATTTCATATTCCCAGCTAAAATGTTGGTCGATAAGCCCATCATTTAATAATTCCTGGAACAGCGAAGAGCTTTTTCCGAAAATGGCATCCATCACTAACCCAATCGCCAACTCACGGGTTAATAATTCATTTCCACGCAGTCCCATGGAAGCTTCTTTAAATCCAAATATACAGCGTGGAATACTGACAGGCAGTTTGTTTTCCAGCCGCTCCTTGGCTGCCTGTGCAGGCTCTTTCGGGTAGATGCGCTTGATTTCCGGCTGTTCTTTATATGTTTTCTGCTGCTGATTTTCCCGAATGAGCTGCATCGCCGCTTCGGGATCTACATTGCCGACGATAAACACCAGCATATTGCTTGGATGGTAAAACGTGTTGTAACAGGTATAGAGCAACTCCTTCGAGATTTTCGCAATGCTCTCGACCGTTCCCGCAATATCGATGTGCACCGGATGCTTTTGATACAATCCTTGCAATATGCCGAAGTAGCAGCGCCAATCCGGATTGTCTTCGTACATTTTGATTTCCTGTCCGATGATTCCTTTTTCTTTTTCCACGTTCTCATCGGTAAAATACGGCCGTTGGACAAAATCGATCAATGTCGTCAGATTTTCCGGCAGGTCGCTTGTGGAAGAAAATAAATATGTCGTTATGTCAAAGCTTGTAAACGCATTGGCAGACGCCCCATGTGCGGCGAAATCCTGAAATACGTCATGGTCTTCTTCCTCAAACATTTTATGCTCAAGAAAATGGGCAATTCCATCCGGGACTTGGACTTCTTCGCCGGTTGTCGGCAAGACAAAGTGGTTGTCGATGGAACCATACTTGGTGGAAAATGTGGCAAACGTTTGCTGAAAGCCCGGCTTCGGCAAAATATATACTTCCAACCCGTTTTCCAGGCGCTCATGATACAATGTTTCTTGAAGCTTCCCATATGTTTTACTATCCATCTTGTCTCACCTCTTGATCCCGCAAGAAATACACCGTGTCCAATTGAACCCGCTGCGCAAATTGAACCACTTGTTCCACCGTCACATGTTGGATGGCTTCCATCATCTCTGCAATCGTTCGGGTTGTGCCGCTGACAACTCCGTTTGTATAAAGATCTGCAATATTTACCGGCTGATCCTGAAGCGTGCGGTATTGATTCAGCAAGCCGTCACGCGTAAACGCAAATTCCTGTTCGGAGATATTTCCCGTTTTCATTTCTTCAAATTGCTGCTGAATGATCGACAACGCTTTTTCATAGTTTTGAATTTCAATGCCGGACTGCACATACAAAATCCCTTTCAGACTCTCCAGACGACTGGAAGCATAATAGGCAAGACTGGCTTTTTCCCGGACATTGATAAATAGTTTGGAATGTGGAAATCCGCCCAGTATGCCATTATATACGATCATCGCCGGATACAGTTCATCCCCATGTGTCGTCCCTGTCCGATATCCGATATTCAACTTGCCTTGATTCACATCCATATGTTCGACAATCGTCTGCACTTCACTGCGCTTGGAGCGTATTTGGATGCTTGGAAAATCCGGTTTCCGATTGGCAAAGGGATTTTGCTGAAACACGTCTCCGATTTTTTTGAACATCGTATCCGGATCGAGCTGTCCGATTACATACACATGGATATCCGATGCTTGCAGCACTTGTGTATATGTTTGATACAATTCCTCATGTGTCAGTTTCTCCAATTGCTCGACCGTTCCAAGTCGCGGTACGCCAAATGGCTCATCTTTGCACATCGTTTCCAGACACCGTTCGGATGCATAGGCGATTTTATCGTCGATAATGCTCAGGATCCGTTCTTTGTGCAGCGCCTTTTCCTTTTCGACTTGATCCTTTGGAAATGCGTTTGCATCCAAACGGGGATGGAACAAAATTTCTTGCAACACGGAAAGCGCCTGATCGAGCAGCGGCTCATTCGCATTTAAAAACTGTTCGTTGGGCACCTGCAGCACAAATTCAACAATTTGCCGTTCTCCCTTTTTTACAATATATCCATTTATAGCGGCACCATACAAATCATCCAATGCGGTTTGCAGTGCTTGCGCGTCTCGATACGTTTTTGTACCGCGCATGAGAAGATACGGAACCAAGGCAGTCCCGGTTGCCATCGATTCATATAAGGGTCGATGAAAATTGACAACGATCGTATTGACTTTAAATTGATCTGTCGGTAAAACGTGAATCGTAACACCGGCTTGGCGTTGCGTTACAAACTCGGTCATTCACAAGCCACCTTTCCTTTGTCGGGACACTTTCAGTTTTTTCTTCTACTACCATTGTACGGTTTCCAGAAAAATTCATACATGTTCCATCATACTTCCTTTGCTTTCCTTTTACAAATACGAGCATGTTGAAAAAAACGGATGTGGTTCATCTCCAAGAAAGAGCAACCACATCCGCTTTTGAAAGGTTTTGCAAAAAGCAAGTACGGTACAGTTTCGATCGTCCGTGGACTTAGACCGTTACAAGGCGATCCGCTTGCCGCCTGGCAGCCGCAACTGTATTGTACAAAAGCATCGATATCGTCATCGGACCAACTCCGCCGGGTACAGGCGTGATATAAGAGGCAACCGATTGAATTTCATCAAAATCGCAATCGCCATAGATTCGATTTTTCTCCCGATTGATTCCTACATCGATGACAACCGCACCAGGCTTCACCATATCAGCTGTAATCAAATGCTTCTTGCCGACGGCGACGATTAAAATGTCTGCCATCCGCGTCATTTCCTTCAGATTCTTCGTATAGGCATGACAAACGGAAACGGTTGCGTTTTCGTTCAGCAGCAATGTTGCCAAGGGCCGCCCAACGATATGGCTATGACCCACAATGACCGTATTTTTTCCCTGCAGGTCGATATTGTATTGTTTCAAGAGATGCAAAACGCCAAACGGAGTACAAGGCAAAAACGCATCTTTGCCCAACTGCATGTTGCCGATATTTACAGGATGAAACCCGTCCACATCTTTTTCAGGATCAATCGCATCAATCACAGTTCGCACATCAATATGCTTGGGTAAAGGAAGTTGTACCAAGATGCCGTGTATCGAATCGTCCTGATTCAATTGTTGAATCCGATCGATCACTTGTTGCTGTGTTACCGTCTCTGGCATTCGAAAAACGACGGAATAAATCCCCACTTCTGCCGCTGCTTTTTCTTTCGCCCGCACATACGTATGGGAAGCGGGATCATCCCCGATCAAAAGTACGGCCAAGCCAGGTGTTATGTTTTGCAATTTTAGTTTTTCGACGTCATGTTTTAATTGTTGTTGTAGCTCGGCGGCAACATGTTTTCCGTTCAACACGACAGCATTCAATTGATTTCAACTCCCTTTTCGCAACATTTATTGTTAAAATACACGATATAGCAAAAATCATGCGAATCAATATCTAGATAGAAAGGCATTCAATGTTAGATGTACCGAACTTTTGAATATTCCAAATCAAACACAAAAAACCCCCTGAGCATAGGTGCCCAGGCGGTCGGCAAATAAAAGATCACACTCCCATGTGGTTATCCACTTCCGCCAGTTATGTGATCCGAACATTTACATGCAGTTCATACTTGTATAGCATAACGAATTGTGCAAGAAAAGGCAACTATTTATCATTTATCTCTTCAATTGGCTTCGAACCGCAGCTTGTGCTACGTCGAAATCAAGTTTCGTGATGACCTGAGCTTCACGTATCCATTGTTGTACAGCACGTGTCATCACTGGGGTCACATATTTCGGCGAACCGTACTTTTGAATAATCTCTCTCTTCGTCATATCATGTTGTGAAGTACAGTGGTTGTTCGTTAACGCCTCCATAAGTTCTCCACAGACCGGACATTGAAACAAGGCCATCATCCCTTCCCAACGTGGATCGATCCTGCGCGTTACAACTCCCAAACATGAAACCCGATAGACGACGTCTTCTGAAACGGTTACTTATTTGCCTTCGTCATCCCCTAACAGTGTATTGAAAATGATTATACCTTTAGTGTACAAATTATTTGTGAAATTCGCAACACTTTTCCAACCAATGGTAAATGTTTTTATGAATCGTCATCGTCCAAAACAGGAGAGCCGATTTCCCCTTTCAGATGAAATGGGCCATTTTCTTTGGATTGAAGCTCTCCGATCATATTTTGCAAGTCTTTTTCACTTCCTTGTGCTGTGATTCCTATATTTAAGGTTCCGCGCAAATTTCGCACATGGAGTTCTTCAATATGATATTCCAGGCGCTTGATCCGCATCGCCATCTGCAACTGTTGTTTCAACTGCTCATTTTCTCGTTCCAAACGTTCCACCCGCTGCTGCAACTGTTGAAGCATGATCCACACATCATGTATTCCCGGCATTCCAAACATATTATACATTCTGTCCACCCCAAACCGATGGATTCACATGGGTTCATCGCCCGGTAACCTTGCGCACGCGCCGGCGGGGCTGCTTTTTCCTGACGATCAATTGTGTATGTCCGATACTTAACGACCCGCCAGCAATGGAATCAATCCGGAGAACTTGTACTGCCAATTGAATCTTCAATGCTCTCACCTCCACTTGGGCGATTGCCTATTTCTATCCTATGCTCCAAAGCTGTCTGTGACACCTTTTCTGTTGGTCGAATAGGCTAAAAGATCAAACAATGTCACATAAAGGTGTGAATGATGATGGAAGACCAAAATCACTTGCAAGATTGGACGGAATACGCAAGAGCATACCTGGGAGATTCTTTTTGGAATGAGATTATGACAATCATGCAGACATATTCACTGGGGTTTCCGCAAACGGATATCGAAAATGCAGGCAAGCAGTCAACTTGGGAAACAAAGGAAGCAAAGGAAACAAAGGAAACAAAGGGACCGCGTATTGATCTATTTCAGACAACACATGATCTGATCGCCTGTGTCGAAGTTCCGGGAATTGAGCATGTAAACGAGATTGATGTCCGTATTGACGGACAAACGTTGCTCATTGCGGGACGTTTGCGAACCAAATATCCGAAAGACCTTGCCATTCTTTCGGAGCGATGCACAGGCCGTTTTGAGCGGCATGTGCATCTGCCTGTCCCAATTCTGAAAGATGCCGTGACGGCAAAATATGCCCATGGACTGCTGGAGATCCGGATGCCGATCATTCGACAGCCAAAACAGAAAAAAATCCGGGTAGAATAAACTGGAATAAATCGAAAGAAAAACACTTGTGAAACATTCCACAAGTGTTGGCGAATTTATACGTTTCACTTTATCAAATTGCATCAAAACGGATCCGTCGATACACGATCCATGCAACGATTTCACTTCATCCCGTTACGCTTTTTTAATGACAGCGCCAATTTTTGCAAGATAGCGCAATTTGCTCATATCTTTTACAATATATGCAAATCGGCCAGTCGCTTGATAATTCTTACCTATTTTTGCAATCGCATCTTTCCGTCCGAGGGAAGCAATCGATCCCATAATTTGCGGTTTGAATGGCTCTTTCGTGCCTCCACGCAAATCGGCAAACAAATATTTCCCGACAGCAGTACCCATTTGGCCGGCAATCTGCGCTGTTGGAGGATAGGGACGGCCGGTTTCTTCGTTGATAATAAAGCAACTGTCTCCGATGATATATACATCCTCGTATCCGAGTGCTTGCAAATATTCATTTACTTTTGCACGGCCGCGCGGCTCTGTTTCAAATCCTGCATCAATGACGATTTGATTGCCACGTACGCCGCCTGTCCATACCAATGTTTGTGTTGCAATGACATCGCCATTTTTCAAATGCACTTTACCTGGTTCCACTTGTACAATCGGCACTCCCACAAGAAACTTCACGCCGCGTTCTGTCAAGCTTTTTTCCGCACGTTCTACCAATTCTTTATCAAAGCCTGGCAGAATGCTAGGGGCAGCTTCCACATTAAACAATTTCACTTTATCGAGAGGAATGTTATTTTCTTCACATAGTACAGGCATGCGATCCGCAAATTCACCAACCAGTTCAATTCCGCTGAATCCGGCACCGCCAACGACAAACGTCAATAACGATTCGTCTCTCGTATAGTGATACTCTGCAAAACATCTTTCAATATGTGTGCGGAGCAAACGAGCCTGATTGATAGATTTAAGAATAAAGCTGTGTTCTTTTAAACCTGGAATGCCAAAATACTCGGTCTCACTGCCAAGTGCAACAACTAAATAATCATACGAAAGTTCCTGCTGCGATAAACGGACACGCTTCTCTTTCGGGTCGATAGATTCGACATGGTCTTTGATAAGCGTAATGTATTTATTGCGGATGACCGGCTCGATCATAATTCTGGCAGATGTGTCGCTTTTCGCGCCTGCACCTAATTCATGCAATTGTGTTACCAATTGATGATAGTTATGTTTATTGACCAAAATGACTTCTGTATCTTCCGGTGTAGCATTTTTCCGAAGTTCCAATGCAGTTACCAGCCCGGCATAGCCCGCTCCCAAAATAACAACTCGTTTTGGCATGATGTACGTTCACCCTCTTGTGTATATTTTCACAATCTATTCAAAATAATAGCAGGAAATTCAACAAAGTCAATCGTATATTGCTTTTTTATGTCAAATATTCTACATATATTTAACTATCTAGTTTGCCTGTCTAGGATTCTATTTTTTTACATGTTATAATAAATTTTTACATATTATTATACTATACTGTTCACTGCTATTTTTCTTATCTCCTCGATTCATCGTATTCCGATACTTTCAACGTTCAAAGCAGGCGCAACGGATGCCTATTTCCGCATCATGACGTACTTTCAAATACATGTTTGTCTTACAACGACACCTGAATGGAAACGGAGGTTTCAAATGCTCGACGCACATTTGCACGTGTTTCTCACAGTGGCAGAAAAAAGAAATTTTTCCAGAGCAGCCGAATTTCTGAATTTGACCCAGCCTGCCATCAGCCAGCAGATTCAAACATTAGAAGAGTATTACGGGGCGAAACTGTTTGAACGTACAAACAAACGTGTCGAGCTTACGCAAGCAGGCCATGTTTTAGTGCCATACGCACAAAAAATCATGGAAACACACCATCATGCCTTGCAAGCGGTCAATGATTTGACCGGGCAAGTAACCGGCAAACTTACCATTGGTGCCAGCCTGACCATTGGCGAGTATATTTTGCCAAAACTCCTTGCGAATTTTTCTGGAAATTATCCAAAGGTCGAGCCGACTGTGAAGATTGGCAACACGGAAGTAATCGCAGAGCATATGCTGTCTGGCACCATTGATTTGGGATTGATTGAAGGCCCTATTCATAACAAGCATCTGCATGTTGTTCCATTTCTCGAGGATGAAATGTTGCTGATTGTACCTGCCAACCACATGTTGAACAGGTATACGGAAGTGGAAGTGGATGATGTAGCAAACGAAACGTTTCTACTGCGCGAAGCTGGCTCCGGCACCCGCTTTGCAATGGAGGAATTATTGCATGATTTATCGATTCAGCCAAAACGGGTGATCCAATTAGGAAGTCTGCAGTCGATCAAAGAAGGAGTGGAAGCGGGGCTTGGCATCTCCTTCTTATCCAAATGGACCATTCAGAAAGAAATTCAATTGCAATCGATTCATCCGGTTCGAATCAAAGGTGTCAGACTGAAACGACAATTCTCTTTGTTAAATCGCAAAGGACAGTTTGCATCAAGAGCTGTCACGGAATTTATGAGAGTTGTACAGGAAACCAAATGGGAAGAAGAAAAATAACATCCAAAAAGATCAACTTGCGCTCTGCCGACGAGGCTTGTAAAGTTAAGAAGATGTAAAGAATTCGTAAATTAAGAGGGGTCAATTATGAGACATACACTGCACAAGGTCTTTCGTTCCCTATGGTTTTTGGAACTTTATGAAATCATCGGAATTGTGGTAACGATTATTGCCGTCATTGCTTTTTTTACAACCGGAACACAGTTGGATCAAATGCGGGGGATTCCCGGTTATCATTGGCAGCCCGTGATTTGGGTATATAACGTATACAAGACGTTTATACCGAAATCGATCGTTTTTGGAATGATTTTTTTATTCCTGTTCTTTCTTGTCGCCAAGCGACCGATGCGCCAATTTCCACAAATGATCGGCACAATCGTACGCGTCTTCTTGCCATTTTGTCTGCTTTTGGCCGTGTATCGCACATTGCAATTTTTTATTCCTTTGTATGATCCTCATGACAAGGATAATCTGTTGCTTCGAATCGACCATTGGATGTTCGGCGTTCAGCCTTCCATTTGGCTGCAGACCTATATTCGTCCGTGGCTGACAGATTATATGAGCTTTGTATATGCAAGCTGGTTCCCGTTGATTTTCATTACGATCGTGGCATTGTTGATCAAGAGCCGCAAAGGAGTTTCAGAATTTATTGCGACTTCTTTAATTACGTTTTATATCGGGTACGGGACATTTGTCATTGTGCCGGCCATCGGACCCGTATACACCCTTGCGAATCGATACCATGTGGAATTGAACGGGACGATTATTTCTGTCATTCAAAACACCATCGATACGAATATGACGATTGCCAGAGACTGTTTTCCGAGTCTTCATACAGGCATCAGCATCGTCATGCTTGTTTTCATTTACCGATACTGGCGGCCATTGGCATGGGTATATGGTCCGCTCGTCATCAGCATTATTGCGTCGACCATTTATCTGCGTGCACATTATGTCATTGATGTAATTGCCGGATTGCTTTTATCCGGAATCACCGTTGTCGTTTGTCCGAAATTGGTAACCGCGTGGGATCTGTACCGAAACCGAAAAGTTCAAGCCCAAGTCCAACTGACAGACGTTCCAGAACCGCATCCGGCTGTGCAAACTGCAAAAGTCGACCCTTATAACAGCCTAAATGTATAATTTTGTAACACTTTTGACATAAAATTAAAAAAATCTATAAATTATGCGACACAATAAAAAATTGCAAGTTGAAAAGGTGAGACTTTATATTATATGATAGTTGCGTAGTAACTATTTTTCGAAGGAGGAATTGTTGTGGCATTTGTCATTACTTCACCATGTATTGGCGAAAAAGCAGCCGACTGTGTTGAAACATGCCCAGTAGACGCAATTCATGAAGGTGAAGAGCAATATTTCATCGATCCTGATACATGCATCGATTGCGGTGCTTGCGAAGCGGTTTGCCCAGTTTCTGCTATTTTCCAAGAAGATTTTGTACCGGAAGAAGAAAAAGATTTTATCGCTAAAAACCGCGACTTCTTCAATAAGTAATCAAAATCTGGAATTCTAATTCATATGCCTACATAAACGTAGGACAGGTACTCCCCGTTCCTGTAAAAACAATGAGCTACGATAATGAATCGTAGCTTTTTTATTGTATGAAAATCCACGGCTTTTTTCATACTATAAGTGCTGCTACTTTTTGAACATCCTCTATAAGTGCGTGTTCAAAAAGTGGTCAAGTAAGACACAAGGAGTGTGAAGCCGAAGCACGAAAAGGCGGCGGAGTGTACGTTTTTGGTACATGAGTAAGACTTTTTGGGATTCGGCAAAGCAATCCGCCGTGGAGTTTTGACTACTTTTTGAACATCCTCTATAAAGGAATGTGGAAAAGCCCGATTACTGGGGGAGTGAATACCTGTGGATCAAGAAGCAATGCGCAAACATATCCAAGAATATGTCCTGCAATCCTATCGCCAGGGAACATCGTTTGCAACAGCCTTTGATATCGCTGCTACACTAAATGTCCCGGTAACCCTTGTCGATCAGGCGTTACATGGGTTTCGATTGCCGGATGGCACAATGGCGCCTTATGACTCCGCTACAGAATTCTAACGAATGCAATTTTAGTGTCTCTCCTTTTCAAACCGAATACAAGCGCTGCGGGAGGCCATGCTTGCGGTCTCCTTTATTCGCCTTTACAAGCTCCTGCTTTACACATCATCCTTCAAAATAATAAAACATCAGGATTTGACCGATTTTGTGCAACACAATAGTAGACGATCATAACACATGTATACTACAATGTCATAAGTCGAAGGATGAAACCGATATTATGTGAGGAAGTTAGGAGATCTGCGAAATGAATGATTTGGGTGTTACGTTAAAATATACGATTCGGCTTTTGCTCCACCCTATACTGACAGTGGAACAAATCATCAGGGAACGAAATTCCCGTGCATCTTACTATGCAGTTTGGCTGGCGCTGCTTGCCATGATCATCAACAGCGTGTTGCTGTTTCAATCGGCAGCAGGACCTTTTCACAGGATTGGTTTATCCGGTTCCACAATTGCGATTCTGCGTTTTGTCATTGTGTTTTTTACTGTACCAATCTCATTCTTTGTCGGGAGATTTTTCTTTCTGGCATTTACCAAGGGTGGTCTCCGTGTTCTAAAACGCAAAACCTATCCCAAAGACCCGACGGAACGCATGGAAAAAAGCAATCTATTGAAGCTTGTATACCCGTATTATTACGTGCCGATCGCCATCGAAATGTTGCTTTTATTGGTTAACTACCCTGGCTCTGGTGCTTATCAAGCAACTTTGAATGTTCTGTTCGGTCTATATTCGTTACTTATACAAATTGTATCCATTAAGCGAATCTATCATGTCTCGGGTATCGTTGCATTTTTTGCGCCGGCCATTGTTGTCCTGCTCGCTTGCGTCATCCTTTTCCTGATCTGGTTGGGAACGACCGGATCGATCCACATTTTATCGAATTTCACATAAGGAATCCATCGAAACGAAGTTAGCATCAGAAAACGATGGACATAAGAAAACAGCCCTGTTTCATAAGAGTACAGGGCTGTTTGTCTGCTGCTTCTATATGACTCACACAGCGTTTTGAGCCGATAGCGAACCGATTCCAGTTTCACTTTACAGAGAACTAAAAAGAAAAATCCCGATTCCCACAATAAAGCAATAGTAAGCAAAAGGCTTCATCGCTTGCACTTCATGCTGTTTAAACCACTTCATCAAAAAAGCTGTACTTAAATATGCTGCAATCCCGGCCAAAACACCGCCAAGAATTGCACTTGACAACAATCCGTGGCTGCCGTGAAAAAGCTTTGGGACTTCTTTCAACGCAGCAGCGCCGATCAGGGGTGTCGCCAGCAAAAACGTAAAGCGGGCAGCCGCATCGTAACTCAAACCGTTCATGAGCGCTCCAACGATTGTGACGCCAGAGCGAGAGAATCCGGGAATGAGTGCCAATGCCTGGCACATGCCAACCAATACGGCGCGGCCATATGATAATTGATGCAATTCCAAACCATGACCGGAATATCTTGCCCGTTTTCTTCTCCTGCGCAATGAGTCTCCATAAAGCAAAACAAAGGCGTTGACAATCAAGAAAAATGCAGCAACTTTACCGGACGAAAAAAGACCTGCCAACTTCTTCTCGAGCAGAAGCCCCAACAGACCAGCCGGTATGGTGCCGACAATCACCAGGAAAAACGTCTTGCGATCCTCTTGGCGATCCGGGCGGAATGGAGATTGAAAGAAATGAATCCAATCTTTTAAAAAGTACAAAAACAAAGCAGTAGCCGTTCCCAAATGCAGCATGACAACAAACGGAAGAAAGTTCGGATCCTTCAGGATATCTTTCCAATGGAATAATGTAGGGACAAAAATTCCATGTGCTACGCTGCTCACCGGGAACAATTCCGTGATACCTTGTACGATTGCGAAAACGATCACTTGCAAAAATGACATTGAAACGTTCCTCTCTCTTTCCTATGATCTTTTTCTATCAATCAGTAGTTTATCACAGAATTGTTAAGATTATATCAATATTCTTGCAGTATTTTGAGACAACCTACATATTTCTGCGGTATTGTCCGCCTACTTCATATAATGCATGAGTGATTTGCCCCAGACTCGCGTACTGAACTGTTTCCATCAGCGCTGCAAAAACATTCCCGCCCTGTTTTGCCGTTTCTTGCAAACGTGCCAACGCCATCGGCGCTTGTTCCCGATAACGATTGTGAAACTCTGCAAGGGAACGAATCTGCTGTTCTTTTTCTTCCTTTGTTGCCCGCGCCAATTGGATTTCCTTTTGTTGCTGAAAGCTTTCTTCCGGATTGATAAACATATTTACGCCAATGATCGGCAATTCTCCGGAATGCTTTTGCAATTCATAATACATCGATTCATCCTGTATTTTTCCTCTCTGATATTGGGTTTCCATGGCTCCCAACACGCCGCCGCGGTCATTTAATCGCATAAACTCTTCCAAAACGGCTGCTTCGACCAAATCTGTCAATTCTTCGACGATGAATGAACCTTGCAATGCGTTTTCATTTTTTGCGAGACCAAACTCTTTGGTAATAATCATCTGAATCGCCATCGCACGGCGAACCGACTCTTCTGTCGGCGTCGTGATCGCTTCATCATATGCATTTGTATGAAGGGAATTGCAGTTGTCATAAATGGCTAAAAGCGCTTGCAATGTCGTTCGGATATCGTTGAACTGTATTTCTTGCGCATGCAAGGAACGTCCCGATGTCTGAATATGATATTTCAGTTTTTGGCTGCGTTCATTGCCGCCATACCGATGTTTAATGACGATCGCCCAAATTCTTCTCGCCACTCGCCCAAGCACGGTGTATTCAGGATCCATCCCGTTGCTGAAGAAAAAGGATAAATTCGGGGCAAAATCGTCGATCTGCATGCCCCGGCTCAGGTAATATTCCACGTACGTAAATGCATTGGCCAGTGTAAAAGCAAGTTGTGAAATCGGATTGGCCCCCGCTTCGGCAATATGATAGCCGCTGATACTGACAGAGTAATAATTTCGCACGTTATGTTCAACAAAATACTCTTGGATATCTCCCATCATCCGCAGTGCGAAATCGGTGGAGAATATGCAGGTGTTTTGTCCCTGATCCTCTTTTAAAATATCTGCTTGCACCGTTCCGCGAACCATCTGCAATGTACGCGCCTGAATCCGCTTTTGTTCTTCTTCCGTCGGATAGCGTCCTTCATTTTCCGAAAACCGTTCGACCTGTTGATCAATCGCCGTATTCATGAACATGGCAAGCAGAATCGGTGCAGGTCCATTAATTGTCATGGAAACGCTTGTAGATGGGTGACACAGATCAAAACCGGCATACAGCTTTTTCATGTCATCCAATGTACAAATACTGACACCGCTTTCTCCAACTTTTCCGTAAATATCCGGGCGCTTGGAAGGATTTTCGCCATAGAGTGTCACGCTGTCAAATGCGGTGCTTAACCGTTTCGCAGAATCGTTTTGGGATAAAAAATGAAAGCGGCGATTCGTGCGCTCCGGCGTCCCTTCCCCTGCGAATTGGCGCTTTGGGTCTTCTTCCGCCCGTTTCAAAGGAAATACGCCTGCTGTATAGGGAAATTCCCCAGGTACGTTTTCCAACAGGCTCCACCTAACAATTTCTCCAAAATCTTTGTATTTGGGCAGACATACTTTAGGAATTCTCGTACCCGATAATGACACCGTATACAAATCGGTGCGAATCTCTTTGTCCCGAACCTTAGTCACCAATTGATCTTGTTGATACCGAAAGGATTTCTGCTCCCATCCTTCGATGATCCCAATCACATCGCTGTTCAATTGCTCTTTGACAGAACCGATCGCTTGTTCCATGACTTCTTGGATATTTGCACGATCACCATCCATGCTTTCAAATGTTTGCAAATAGGCGAAACTGCCCTGTAACTGAAACAGTTTTCTGGCAAGCTCACTTTGCTTTTCTGCAAATTTGCGATGTTGTCGGGCCGTATCTACAATTTGAGCCAGATAGTGTACTCGTTCGGGAGCCAAAATTCCTCTTTTTTGAACCGGCTCTGTATTTGCTTCTACATGACACTCCCAATGCCGCTTCATTTTTCGATTGATCGTGTCGATCAAAGCCCGGTACAAAACATTTGTTCCAGGATCGTGAAATTGACTGGCGATCGTTCCATAAATGGGCAGGTGTTCATCCGCCACATGAAAACAATTGTGATTGCGCTTGTATTGCTTCCGCACTTCCCGCAACGCATCCGCCGAACCTTTGCGATCAAACTTATTGATCACGATCAGATCCGCATAATCCAGCATATCGATCTTTTCAAGCTGAGAAGGTGCGCCAAACTCGCTTGTCATCACATACATACTGACATCGCTGATGTTTACGATCTCCGCATCTCCTTGACCAATCCCTGACGTTTCGACAATGATCAAATCAAAACCGGCATGTTTTACCACGGCAATCGCATCTTGAATGGCTGCGCTCAACTCCGTTTTTGAACCGCGAGTCCCCAGACTGCGCATATACACACGCGGGTTATGAATCGAATTCATGCGGATCCGGTCTCCCAATAACGCCCCCCCGGTGCGCTGCTTTGTCGGATCGATCGAAAGGATCGCAATCGATTTTTCTTTTTGGTCATACAAAAAACGGCGTATGATTTCATCGGTCAGCGAAGATTTTCCGGCTCCTCCTGTTCCTGTAACGCCCACAACGACTCCCTGACCGGACTTGCCGAGCGGTAATGTTGCCATATCATCCGATTTATTTTCCATATATGTAATACATTGCGCAATCGTTTTGTTATGACCCACCTGCAATGTATCGAATCGGGTATCCTGGATTCCAGTGACTGTTGGAAAGTCACAACGTTCGATGATGTCATTAATCATTCCTTGCAACCCCAGTTCACGACCGTCATCCGGCGAATAGACGCGGGCAATCCCATACTCCTCCAGTTCTTTTATTTCTCGCGGGACGATCACTCCGCCGCCGCCGCCAAAAATTAAAATATGTCCACAATCTCGTTCCTGCAACAAGTCGTACATATATTTGAAATATTCCATATGACCACCCTGGTAGGAACTGACGGCAATCCCTTGAACATCTTCCTGAATTGCTACACTTACCACTTCTTCTGCAGACCGATTATGACCCAGGTGGATCACTTCCGCTCCGGACGCTTGCAGCATCCGGCGCATAATATTTATGGAAGCGTCATGACCATCAAATAGGCTGGAAGCAGTAACGATTCGAATTTTATTTTTCGGGAAATATACGGTATTGGATGGCATCCTAATTTTTCCTCCTTCTATTGCAATTCAACCAAACGTTAGTTTTGTTTTATCCATACCTGTCTCTTCCATTTTACATCCATATAACTTAATAGTAGGGCTGATTGATGCGCGAGTCAAGTGAACGCGATTCAGCAAGCTGCCGGCGCGTAACGGCATCCTGGCATTCTATGCGACCGATATTCTGGTACGATCCACCACACAGAAAAAAAGCCCGACACCTGTGATATGCTACCGCATGCACATGGTATTAGGCTTTCTCAATTATCCTTTGATTGTTGCCAACAGTTTTATTTTTTGTTTTACAGATTCCGGATCGATCTGAACCCTGGCGACTCCACTCTCCATGGCTGCTTTTGCAACTGCAAACGCAACATTCGGAGCCACGCGGGGATCAAATGGATGTGGAATGACATAATCCTCGTGGAGTTCTTCTTCCGGAATCAGATCTGCAATGGCAGATACTGCCGCCAACTTCATCGCTTCATTGATATCTGTCGCATGAACATCCAAAGCCCCGCGAAAAATTCCCGGAAAAGCCAGAACGTTATTCACTTGATTCGGAAAATCGGATCGACCTGTAGCAATCACTCGAACTCCTGCCTGTTTTGCAAGGTCCGGCATGACTTCAGGATTGGGATTCGCCAATGCGAACAAAATCGGATCCCGGTTCATTTTTTGAATCATGGATTCCTCAATCAATCCGGCGGCAGAAACCCCGATAAATACATCCGCACCAACCATCGCTTCCGCCAATGTTCCCCGAATCCGTTCAGGATTCGTATAGCTGGCAACTTCTTCTTTAATGCGATTCATTCCTTCTGTTCTGCCTTCATACAAAATGCCTTTTGTATCACACAGAAGAATCGTCTTGGTTCCCATGGAATGAAGGATTTTGGTAATGGCGACACCTGCCGCGCCTGCCCCATTTACAACGACCCGAATGTCTGCGAAAGATTTCTTTACGACTTTCAGTGCGTTTAATAATCCGGCTGCCACAACAATGGCAGTTCCATGCTGATCATCATGAAACACCGGAATCTGGCAGGAGCTTTTCAGACGTTCTTCAATTTCAAAGCATTGAGGAGCTGCGATGTCTTCCAGATTAATGCCGCCAAAGGTCGGTTCCATCAACTTCACTGCATTCACGATTTGATCGCTATCCGTAGTATTCAGGCAGATGGGAAATGCGTCCACACCGGCAAATGATTTGAAAAGCACCGCTTTCCCTTCCATCACCGGAAGAGCAGCAGCCGGCCCGATGTTCCCAAGGCCAAGTACAGCAGTACCGTTCGTAACAACCGCAACACAATTTCCTTTCATGGTATATTCATAAACGGTATGTTCAGCACGGGCGATCTCCATGCATGGTTCTGCAACACCGGGTGAATATGCCAGGCTTAAATCCCTTGCGTTTTGCAAAGGAACTTTTGCCTGAACCGCCAGCTTCCCTCTGTTTTTTTGGTGCAATTGAATGGCTTCCTGCCTTTGATCGGACATCCGTATACACTCCTTCGATTCATACATCACATGATGATCCATTCCATCCATTTACACTTGTAAAATTAGAGAAAACTGTGCAAAATCCTTTTTTCCGTGTCGATAATTTTTAAAGTTTCCAGGAATCCTCGCCGCATTCCCTCTAGCGGTTTCCAAGCTCTTTCATTAATTGATCAAACTGTTCCAGTGTCAGGGATTGGGGTCCATCCGACATAGCTTTCGCCGGATTTGGATGTACTTCAAGAATCAGTCCGTCTGCACCTGCTGCAATGGATGCTTTGCTCATGGCCGGAACATATCTGGCAACGCCTGTTCCGTGGCTGGGATCTGCAATGACCGGCAAATGGCTCAAATGCTTGATCACCGGAATGGCATTCAGATCCATCGTATTCCGCGTGTATTTTTCAAATGTGCGAATTCCTCGTTCACACAGCATCACATTTGGATTTCCTTCGCTCAAGATATATTCGGCAGACATCAACCATTCTTCAATCGTTGCCGCAATTCCCCGTTTTAACATGACCGGTTTTCCAGTCTTGCCTACTTCCTTGAGCAGATGGAAATTTTGCATATTGCGCGCACCAATTTGCAAAATATCCGCATATTCAGCAACCATCGGCAAGTTTACAGGATCCATAACTTCTGTTACAATCGCCAACCCTGTTTCTTTCCTCGCTTCGGCCAACAATTTTAATCCTTCCTCTTTCAATCCCTGAAAGGAATATGGGGAACTGCGAGGTTTAAATGCTCCTCCGCGCAAACAAGTGGCACCTGCCGCTTTTACCGCATGAGCCGTTTGCAAAATCTGCTCTCTGCTTTCGACCGCACATGGACCTGCCATAATGACAGGAGTGCCCGCTCCGATTCTGACGTTTCCGACTTCGATGATTGTAGGTTCAGGATGGAATTCCCTGCTTGCCATTTTAAATGGATGTGTCACATGAACAATTTTTTCCACGCCATCAAAGCTTTCCAGAGGTATATCTGTCAGCACCGATTTATTTCCAATGATTCCTACGATTGTACGTTCCGTACCTTCGGAAATGTGGACTCGCAATTGAAGTGCTTCAATTGTATCTACAATTTTCTGAATTTCTTCTGCTCTCGCTGTTTTCTGCATAACGATAACCATTTTCTCTTCCTCCTGCCATCTTTTCAAAGTACAAAAAAACCCCATCCCTATAGGGACGAGGTTTGCTCGCGGTACCACCCTAGTTAGCATGCAATACATGCTCACTCAGTTCTTCATAATGGTGAAATCCATATAAACTCCGGAAGTGTATTTCACATCTCAAGTGTTGACTGACTTGCACCTGCCGTCAGTTCTCTGTACAACCATCTCAAGAGTTACTTGATTCCTTCAACGTTTATTCAATATATGAAATTATTTGAATTCTACATCATGATGAAAGTATAGTCAATAACCCTTTTCATTCTCTTTTCGTTCTCATCAAGAAAACTTGTTGTCACTTCATCAAACGATTTGAAAAACAAGCGTTCCAAAGATTGTTTCCCATTGCAAGCAAAGGATGCATCTTCTGAAAAAAGATGCATCCTTTGCTTGCGATCTATGCGTCTTAGCGTTATGGTTTGATAAACTCCTGTACCCAATCCGTACCGTATTGTCCGCCTGTAACATATCCGACGCCGATTTCCGTAAATTTTGGGTTCAGGATATTTGCCCGGTGTCCACTGCTGTTCATCCAGTCATTCATGACTTCTTGCGCGCTTGTTTGCCCTGCCGCAATGTTTTCTCCTGCATAGGAATACGAAATGCCAAACTGCTTCATCATATCAAAAGGAGAACCATATGTCGGCGACTGATGATCAAAATACTGATTGTCGCGCATATCTTTTGCCTTATCATATGCCATTTGTGTTAAATTCATATTCAAAGCCAATGGCGCCAAACCATTTTTTGCCCGCTGCTGGTTGACGAGATTCACGACTTGTTGCACCTCGGGCGATACAGACGCAGATGCATTCGATGTCTGCACCGTTTGCTCTGATGCAGCACCAGATTGTGCGGATTTTACCAATAATGCTTGACCAGGGTATAACGCATCTGTTTGCAAATGATTGGTTGCCTTCAAGAAAGCGGTGGATTCATGATTCGTCTGTCCGATCGACCAAAGAGAATCACCAGGTGCAACCACATATTCCTCATACCCTTTTTGCAGCAACGCTTGTTTCGTCTTCGGACCAACGACTCCATCTGCTGCAAGACCCATATTGTTTTGGAACGATTCCACAGCTTGCTTTGTAATCGGCCCAAAAAAGTTGGTTGCTGACAGTGCTTGCGGGAACGTTCCGTAATCCTGCAATGCCAATTGCAGCACATGGACAGCTTGTCCTGTACTTCCATATTGTAAATTCGTATTTCCAAAGGAATTGGCAGCTGCAAATGCAGACTGACTGCCTTGAACTTCTGCCAGCAGTGAAAATCCCAATACAATCATACCAGAAAATGCAAACAATCGATTCATTCGTTTCAAATCAGAAACCTCCCTATTTTTCATTTGGATGTCGAGATTTTGTTATCGAATACCATGTTTCATAGCGCCGAGGTCCCTTACACTGTACTAGAAAAAAT
The DNA here is from genome assembly GCF_022818495.1 of Fodinisporobacter ferrooxydans. GTDB lineage: Bacteria > Bacillota > Bacilli > Tumebacillales > MYW30-H2 > Fodinisporobacter > Fodinisporobacter ferrooxydans. The sequence goes on from NZ_CP089291.1 coordinate 4,615,931, forward strand.
CCTTCCTGTCAGTGAAAATTGCTTACATTTACCTATGTAAATCTTGTATTGGAAGATCGATCGTCTTATATCGTTTCATTTTCGCTGCGTTTTAAAGCACCCATTTCGCTTTTCAAAATGGTTTTCATAGTCAAGTATTCTTCTTTTTCAATCAGCTTTTCTTCATACAAATCATCCAGTTCCAATTCCATCAAAACAAGATCATCCCATTTGTTCCCTGTATAAACCACAATTTGAAACCGACGCAATAATTCTTTTACTCGCAGCATGCGATCACCTGTATTTTCTTTTCATTTTATCACACCGGCTACAGCTGTTGCCTTTCTATGTACAACTCTTTCAAGTGTTAAAATGATAGATAGGGTTAGTATGCAAAAAAACAATGTATCTTTGATGATACATTGTCTTTAGCTTTGCCTGTTATCCACCTAGATACGCTTTCTGCACTTCTTCACTATCTGCCAGTTCCGATGCGGAACCGCTTAAAACGATTTGCCCCGTCTCAATGACGTACGCACGGTGTGCAATGGACAACGCCATATGGGCATTTTGCTCAACCAATAAAACAGTTGTACCTGTTTTATTGATCTCCTGAACGATATTGAAAATTTCTTTTACCAAGAGCGGTGCAAGACCCATCGACGGTTCGTCAAGCAACAGCAATTTCGGACGCGCCATGAGTGCTCGACCCATTGCCAACATCTGCTGTTCACCGCCGGACAGTGTCCCTGCCTGTTGGTTTTTCCGTTCCAGCAAGCGGCCAAAGCGCTTGTACACATCGTCAAGGTCGTCTTTGATTCCCTGCCGATCCTTGCGAAGGTATGCTCCCAGCATAAGGTTTTCTTCGACAGTCATGTTCGCAAATACACGGCGACCTTCAGGACAGTGACTTAATCCTGCTTTCACAATGGACTGTGCTGCTTTTCCGCCAATCGATTGATTTTCAAATACAATTTTTCCGCCAGACGGCTTTAATAATCCGGAGACGGTTTTCAATAACGTGGATTTCCCGGCACCGTTCGCTCCGATCAATGTTACAATTTCGCCCTGCTCTACATGGAGGCTGATTCCTTTCAAGGCATGAATCGCGCCATAATGCACGTTTAGATTTTCAACCGTTAGCATTGCTCACACCTCCTGCCCCAGATATGCTTCAATGACCCGAGGATTCTTCTTGATTTCATCAGGTGTGCCATCTGCAATCAGTTTCCCTTGATCCAACACGTAAATTCTTTCACAGATCCCCATAACGAGTGACATATCATGTTCAATCAACAAAATGGAAAGTTTAAATTCATCCCGAATCCAATAAATCAGTTTCATCAGGTCTTGTGTTTCTTGCGGATTCATCCCTGCAGCCGGTTCGTCAAGCAACAAAAGTTTAGGTCCTGCTGCCAATGCGCGGGCAATTTCCAATCTTCGCTGCTCCCCATATGGCAAGTTTTTGGCAATTTCATCTTTTTTATGATCGAGATTAAAAATTTTCAAAAACGAGACGGCCTTCTCTGTCATCTCCTGCTCATTCCTGAAATGAGACGGGAGACGGAAAAAAGAGCTCCAGATCGTGTGTTTTGCATGGCGATGATAGGCAATTTTCACATTGTCCAACACGGACAAATCATTAAACAAGCGGATATTCTGGAATGTGCGAGCCATTCCCCTGCTTGTAATTTGATAGGGTTTTAAGCCGCGCGTATCTTTTCCGTCGAATGTAATGCTTCCGCTTGACGGTTCATATACGGCAGTCAAAAGGTTGAAAAATGTCGTCTTGCCTGCACCGTTCGGGCCGATTAATCCGATCAATTCCCCATGATCAATATGTATGGATACATCACTGACCGCCCGTATTCCGCCAAATACTCGTCCCACCTGCGTCACATCGAGAAGGGCTGTTCCGTTTTGATTATGCTGCAGTTCCATGGCTCTTCCCTCGCTTTGTCAGTTTTAAAGATCGGAACGAAAATTCTTTGGTACCCATCAAACCTTGCGGACGGAAGATCATCGTCAAGATTAATATCAGAGAATATACAATCATGCGAATTTCCGGATAGTCCGCCAAATACGTAAACAACAATGTCAACAGAATCGCTCCCAAAATCGAGCCTGACGTGCTGCCAAGCCCGCCCAGCACTACTATGACAAGAATTTCAAAAGATTTCATGAAATTAAAGTTGGTCGGCTGAATGATGTAGAAATAATGAGCGCTCAATCCTCCCGCCAAACCTGCAAAAAATGAGCCTATGACAAACGCCATTACCTTATACTTTGTCGTATTGATCCCCATTGCTTCCGCTGCAATTTCATTTTCCCGCACGGAAATACATGCACGGCCATGGCGTGAATTCACAAAGTTATTAATAAAAATCACAGTAATTAAAGACGAGAAAAACGCCCACGCCCAAGTTGTATCTTGTGGAATTCCACTCATCCCGCTGGCGCCGCCAACATAAGGGGTGTTCAAGAAAATGATGCGAATGATTTCACCAAATCCAAGTGTGGCAATTGCCAAGTAGTCTCCTTTTAGCCGCAGACTCGGGACACCGACCAGCAAACCTGCAATTGCTGCAACGATCGCACCGATCAACAAACCTACACCGAATGGCAAATTCAATTTTAATGTTGCGATCGTCGACAAATAGGCGCCAATCGACATAAAACCGGCATGTCCAATAGAAAATTGGCCGGTAAAACCATTGATCAGATTTAAGCTCGTAGCCAGAATAATATTGATACAAATGAGCATCAACGTAGATTGAGAATAGTTGTCAATGACACCAGAATCGATGAGTATTTCGCCGATCGCATAAATCACAATCGCGACCAGCGTCCATAGCCAAAAGGAACGATTACGGAATTTCATGATCCCACCTACACTTTCTCCCGGATATTCTTACCGAACAGTCCGGACGGCTTGAAGATGAGGATTAAAATCAAGATTAAAAATGCCACGCCATCCCGCCAGAGGGAATAACCGGCAGAACTTACGGCTGTCTCGATGACGCCTAGCGCCAAACCGCCAACCAACGCGCCTGGAATGATCCCGATACCGCCTAAAACAGCAGCGATAAACGCCTTTAAACCTGGCAAGATTCCCATCAGAGGGTCGACGGAGCTGTACAGCATGCCATAGATCACTCCGCCTGCAGCAGCCAATGCAGAACCGATTGCAAATGTGATGGAAATCGTCGTATCTACGTTAATCCCCATCAAACGAGCGGCTTCCATATCGAAGGATACAGCGCGCATCGCCCGTCCAGCTTTTGTTTTATGTACGATATATTGCAAAATGACCATAAGCACAATTGTCACCGTAAAGACGATAATCTGCAAATTATCGATCGTGACATTGCCGAATAAATGAAACGTTTCTCTTTTAAATAAATTAGGAAATCCTTTCGGCTGTGCACCGACTGCCAATATCCCGCCATTTTCCAACAGGAACGAGACACCGATTGCTGTTATTAAAGCAGCGATCCTGGATGTATTCCGCAAAGGACGATACGCAAAACGTTCGATCACGACACCAAGCAATGCGGAAACGGCCATTGATAGCAAAAGGGCCGGAATAAATCCCCATTTCAGTCCGGCAGCAGCAAAAAATCCCGTATACGCCCCAACCATAAATACGTCGCCATGAGCAAAGTTAATCAATTTGATAATTCCGTAAACCATCGTATACCCCAATGCAATCAAAGCGTAAACGCTGCCTACAGAAATGCCGATAATTAATTGTTGAACGATATAATCTAACATCCGAAAACGGCACCTCTCTCTTTTTTTTTCTGTGAAAAATGATAGTTGCACAATGTCGATCATTATATAGAATATTCGAACGATTCGAGCCGGATAAGAGAATAGGGGGGTATCCCCCCCTATATAGGATCATTACGGATTGATCTTTGTCTTAAATACTTGCTTGCCATCTTTATATTCAAGAATGACAGCAGATTTTACAGGGTCATGGTTTTTGTCAAAGGTGATTTTTCCTGTTACTGTCTGGAAGTCTTTCGTCGCTGCAAGGGCATCTCTTACTTTCGTATGATCTGTGCTGCCCGCCTGCTTGAATGCATTGGCAAGAAGGTTCGTCGCATCATAGCCGAGAACAGCCATCGCATCCGGTGCAGTGTTATATTTTGCTTTAAAAGCTTTTACGAATTTTTGTACGTTGGGATCTGTATCATCAGCCGCATAGTGGTTGCTGATGTAGGTGTTGTTCAAGTTTTTGGCGCCGGCGATCTTGACCAATTCCGGCGAATCCCAGCCGTCTCCGCCTTCAAACGGAACTTTGATTCCAATTTCACGGCCTTGTTTGACAATCTTGCCGACATCTCCATAGTAGCCTGGCACGTACACAACATCCGGATTTTCCGCTTTAATGCGTGTCAAAACCGCTTTAAAGTCTGGATCGCCTGCCTGATAGTTTTCGACTGACAGGATTTTGCCGCCATCTTTTTTGAAGCTTTGTTCGAAGTATTGCGCCAAACCTTTGGAATAGTCACTGGAATTGTCCACCATCACTGCAGCGGTTTTTGCGTGCAGATTTTTATTTGAGAAGTTGGCCATGACAGTTCCCTGGAACGGATCGATAAAGCAAGCGCGGAATACCCAGTCATTCACTTTTTTGGTATCAGGATTGACCGTTACTTTCGGGTTGGTGGCCGAAGAACTGATCAATGGAATTTTTGCTTGTTGCACGACAGGAACAATTGCCAGCGTATCTGTACTGATCGTAGCACCGATCAACGCATCTACCTTGTCCTGATCGATTAATTTTTGCGCGGCACGAGTCGCTTCATCTGCTTTGGAAGCGTTGTCGGCCACCTTGATATCGATGGTTTTGCCATTGATTCCGCCATTTTTGTTGATTTCATCAACAGCCAGCTTGACACCGTTCAAGGCAGAGTTGCCGAAGGATGCTTCTGCACCTGTCAATTCGAAGTCGACGCCAATTTTGATTGTTTTGGCGTCGGATGAAGCGCTTTTGCTGCCACCGCTGCTGGCACTGCTGCCGCAGCCTGCGAGTGTACCCATTGCCAAAAGTGCAACAGATGCTGTTGCCAATACTTTCTTTTTCATACTTTAACCCCCTGACGACTGTTCGTTACTTTGATGAAACACGTTAGCAAATTATGAGACAAAAATAAAAATTATAACCTCCTACTTCAATGATTTTAAAATATTCTTTAATATTTAATAACTCTATTTTAATTTAATTGTCTGAAAAATCAATTACCAAGTATGATAGATTTAAGAAAATTATCCTTTTCTTTCTTCTTCAATCATTCGATTGCTATGGATTTCTTACCTATATAAGATTTTAGATGAAGAAGAAGATTTTTCTTGTGGATCGATTAAAATTTAAGTATCATCTTTCCAGTTTCCTTTCTCTTTCACACCTTTTCTAAAACGAAAAAATTCCTTCTCATGTAGAGAAGGAGGTGTGTGAAATTCATGATTTTTTGTTCCAAAGTCTTCTATCAAATACTCATTTCTTTAGCATATAAATAGGGAATAAATTGATAATGCGGTGTCTTTTGCCACGCTGACTCTTCATGTGAAAAATCACTGATTTGCTGGGAATTAAACTCCTTAAATTTCTTTTGAACAGTCTCTAAAATAAACAATTCTTCAGGATCGAATGTTTTAGGGTTGAATTCATCAACAGGCACAGCAAACTGACCAAAAGCATCAATTTCCCATTCGACACTTGAAACATTTTCGAACAGGGTATCATACTTTTCCGGTACAGGCCCAAAATTGTGACAAATATATCTTGATCCACTGATCGATTTTTGGAACTTGTTATAGCAATAGAAATCAGAATAGAACATTAGTTTGTTAAGTTTTGTTTTATAAGGCTTTTCTTTATCCGCAAAAAACAAAACCATTTGCGAAAATTTTTCAAACGAAAACTTTTTAAAACCCGTATATTCATTTGGCGGATTTGTAAAAATTGATCGAATTTGATTAATAATCAATGTTTCTCCATTACTTTTTGAACAAAACCCTTGTAAAGTCGCTTTCAGTTGGTTTGCTACCGCTTCATCCACTTTATCCTTATTTTGTTCCAAAAAATCGAGCATTTTTTCTGGGTCAGCACTCGCTTTAACCGTTTGGTTTTGTGCAGATGTTGGTAAAGAACCGTTTTCATATCGTGTAATCGTTATTTCTCCAAAACCAAGTAACTTCGAAAAATCTTTCTGTCCTAGATTATATTTTTTTCGTATGGAAATAATTTCTTCAGGAGTTATGATACCTTTTTTGTCACGATATATTTCAAATGCTCTTTCTTGGTTTTCTTGATCATAAATGGGATGAAATAATTCTGATGAACATTTCGAGCAAAACGCAATTTTCCCATGAATAGGAATGGATAAATCCTTTGCCTTATACTCAAAATCAACCTCCTCTACATAATAATCCACTGATTCATCACACGTATGACAAAATAATTTTTCACTCATACGGTGTCCCTCCCGATCAAAATTCGTTCGTTGTTTTTAACTTGCCCTTATATGGATAGACAATAGGGCGCTCCGCGAAATGAAATGACATAAATAACAAATCATTCCGTGTTTTTCGAATGGTTAATTTTATATAAATGTCCGCCGGGACTTCCTCAATCCCAAACTCCCACACTTGTTGGTTTGGTTTTGCATGATCCGGCGACGGACCCCTGTAATAGTTTTCAAACGTCAAAAGATCCAGCATGGCAAACGCATCTTTGATGCTTATTCCAAGTTCACCAAGCAAGTACTTTTCCTGGGGACCTTTGATAAAATCGAGCTTATTTTTCGCTTTATATTCCCTTGCGAATGACAGAAATTGATTTATTTCTTCGATACTTGCCAAAAGGAGATCCCCTTTCCGCAAAACATTCCTTACACATATAGTATAAGAGTTGAATAGAAAGGAGTCTACAATAAAATTATCAATTGATAACTTTATTTCTTTCCGTATTTATTATTCTTATACACAAAAAGCCGCGATTTTTTCGCGACCTTTTTTGAATGATTCTGTTTGCTTGACGTAATTGGAACCGTTTCAACGACACTACCATAATCACAATGGAGGGAAATGTATATTCCTTCAGCTTAATACAACGTTTCCAATACCTCATAATACGTTGGGAATGTCTTTCTCACACACATCGGATCCCGCAAGACGAGACCATCCGCACACAATCCCAATATGGCAAACGACATGGCCATGCGATGATCGTCGTATGTGTCAATTTCGACGTTTGGACGTATAGGCGCAGGTTCAATCCGCAACGCATCGGGATACTCGTGTACGGTTTGTCCAAGTTTCCCCAATTCGGTCGCCAATGCTTTGATTCGATCCGTCTCTTGCAAACGAATATGACCGATATTGCGAATCGTCACAGGCGTGGAAGCAAAAGGAGCAATCGCTGCCAATGTTTGCGTCATGTCAGACATTTCATTCAGGTCGATATCGATGCCTTGCAATTTGCCGTCCTGCGGCCCTGTCACCGTTACGGAATCATTCGTAAGAGATACCTGGCAACCCATTCGTTCCAGAACATACGCGAATCCGGCATCTCCTTGCAGCGAGTTCTTGCCTAAATTCTCAATGGTGATCGTCCCGCCTGTGATGGCCGCTGCTGCCAGGAAATAGGACGCATTGGATGCATCCGGTTCGATTGCATACGTACGAGCTTGATAGCGCTGACCCGCTCGGATGAAGAATGCTTGATCGTCCCGGTTTTCCACTTCCACACCGAACGCTTTCATCATTTCAATCGTCATATGCACATAGGGTTTTGCAATCAATTCGCCATCGATTTCAATGGTGACATCCGAACTCGCATAGGGTGCCACCAATAGAAGTCCTGACAAGTATTGACTGCTTTTGTTTCCTTTTACCCGCGTTTTGCCGCCTGGCAACTTCCCGCCGCGGATCCGGACAGGCGGGCAACCCGTCTGCAGCTCATCTTCAATCGAGACGCCAAGCATGCGCAGCGCATCGATTAAATCCTGGATCGGCCGTTCCCTCATTCTCGGAATACCGTCAACCCGATAAACGCCATCCCCAATCGCCAGACAGGCGGTCAAAAACCGTGCGGCTGTGCCTGCATTGCCAACGAAGAGATCGACAACTTCATCGCCATTTCCAGAAATATAGCCGTTTTGCCCCTGAATCCGGACTTCTTTGTTTGGTTCATCCACATTCATTTGGAATCCCAGCGTCTTTAAACAGTTTATAAAATGACGGCTGTCATCGCTAAACAGCACATGCGAAAGCCTGCATTCCCCATCCGCCAATGCCGCAATCGGCAGCGCCCGATTCGTTATGCTTTTCGAGCCTGGAACTTGTACAATTCCTTTCACCGGATAGGAAATCGGTTTTACTTTGTAAATATCACTCAACTGCGTCTCTCTCCTTCGCTCAGATCGATTCCATTTCTCTTTGTTTTTTCTATCTTACACGAATCCCTGCCATATACAACAGTCTTTTTTCAACTTTTTGAACACACACCGATAACTGAATTTTGAATGATCATAATCTTTGAAAAACATTTGAAAATAGCAAAAACATTCCAATCATATCACACTCTCATGTAAAAAATTTTTTCATTGAGAGTTTAAATAGAGTTGCTGGTGGACAATCTGTTACTAAACACAAAGGAAATGGAGAGATTGATGTGAAGAAACAATTTCATTTTATGAGTCTAATATTCGCATTTGTGATTAGTAGCATATTGACAACAAGTCTATTACCTGCAACAGTGTTTGCAAGAGATTTGCCGGATCCGATTCTATTTTCTTCCATTGGAAATTCCGGTACTTCATTAAAACCGGCGGATACGTTTGAAACACCTTTATATAGTTCATTATTTCAGCCGCTGCCGCAAGCAATCAATCAAACAACGATTGAAGGTAGCGGCAATCCTGAACAAGATGCTTCACGATCCTTTGGATTTGTAAATACATCGAGACAATTCAGCAAATATATTGTTCAACCCGGAGACACATTAAATCAAATTGCCAATGTTTTCAAGATAGGGCTTCAGGAATTAATCCAAGCCAACCATTTGAAAAACCCAGGGATGCTGCTTATAGGTCAAGCGTTAAAAATTCCCGTTACCGTTGCAAATGAAGGATCCATAACGAGTCTTGCACCGATGGGCATGGGCCAAGACATTTCTCTCATGGGTGCCAAAACGATTATTACCACACTGACTGCCTATACTTCCGGCTATGAATCTACCGGGAAAAATCCGGGAGACCCCGGCTATGGCATCACATCTACAGGTACACATGCTACACAAGGCCGTACCATTGCTGTCGATCCACATATCATTCCATATGGCTCAAAAGTGTATATTCCGGGTGTCGGCATTCGGATTGCGGAAGATACTGGAGGGGCCATTCGCGGCGGTCGGATTGATGTTTATTTCAATGATGTCAATACAGCTTTGCGATTTGGCGTAAAGCGGAATATACCTGTGTATATCTTGCCAAATCAAAAGAATTTTGCCTATTCAAACAGCAGCTCTACCGATTCAAATTCCCATGCATAATGCAAGATTCATATTATCTTAAGAAACAGTTCTGTTGTTTGAATTTGGGACTCCTTTGAACGAATCATCCATTTGGCGGAAAGTCTCGCCGCATCGGGCCATTTTGGCGGTAGGCGGTGAGGCTTGCATTCTGTATGATCCGCAGGCAGAGGAGTCCCAATCTGCCATCTATTGCATTCCACCAGTCTGTTCCTATTCATAGTTTGATTTCATTCCATACTATATTATTTCATTCCATACCGTTTATATCATAGTTCGATTTGTACCATACTCCTATTTCATTCCATACACATGCATACGTTTGTCAGCATACGTATTTTTGAGCCAAAATGACCGCATTGGCCACTTTTCGTTTTAATGCAACCGTATGGATCGGAGTATAACGTGTCAGTTTTTTCAAAATCGCCAATTGTGCGCGCAAATTGTCACCTTCCGCCACTGCAGCCAATATCGTCTTTGCGAGCGTATCGATTCGCTCTATCATCGACTGGGCGAAAATTTGTACCATGATCACTTGCAGTTCCGCTTTTGCCGGATGTCTGCCATGCAGCTTTTGTGCCCGCAGCAGCGCAGACTCCAATGCGTAAATTTGTATCATCATATCTGCCAGATTGGACAAAAGTTCTTGTTCCTGCTCAAGTTTCGGACCGAATGTTTGTATGGCAAGACCGCCTGTAAACAAGACAACTTTTTTCGCCATGGATAGCATGTGCCTTTCCTGTTCCAACAGCCGATCGCCCTCAAAAGGCGGCATCATGCCCATAAGTTCCGCCTGCAACGCTTTTGCCGCGCCGTGTAAATCAAGTTCCCCCTTCATTGCCTTTTTCAACAGCGTCCCTGGAATCAAAAGGCGGTTGATTTCATTCGTACCTTCGAAAATACGGTTGATGCGGGAGTCGCGATACATGCGTTCGATGGCATACTCCTGAATAAATCCATATCCGCCGTGGATTTGAACGCCTTCATCGACGACAAAATCAAGAGCTTCCGATCCGAATACTTTATTAATGGAACATTCGATGGCATACTCTGCAATTCCTTTCGCCACATCTGCCCCTGCTGCAAGTCCTTTCTCTGCCAAGCTATTCAGCATTGTTTCGATTTCCCCTGTCGTCCGATACACCATGCTTTCCGCCAAAAATGTTTGAATATTCATTTCGGCCAATTTTTGCTGAATCAGCGGAAAGGAAGCGATAGGACGGCCAAACTGTTTGCGTTCATTGGCATAGGAAGCTGAGGCTTCCAGCGCTGCTTTTGCTGCGCCGACAGCGCCCGCCGCCAATTTATAACGGCCGATATTCAAAATATTAAATGCGATGACATGCCCCTTGCCGATTTCGCCTAGTACGTTTTCCACAGGCACATGGACGTCTTCCAGGATCAATGGACGGGTCGAGGACGATTTTATGCCCATTTTCTTTTCTTCCGGTCCGGTCGAAACACCTTTGAACGTGCGTTCCACGATAAACGCAGTAAATTTCTCGCCGTCGATTTTCGCATACACGATAAAAATATCCGCAAATCCGGCATTTGTGATGAATTGTTTGGATCCGTTCAAGACATAGTGCGTTTTGTCCGCGCTTAAAACCGCCGTCGTGCGCGCGCCCAGGGCATCCGATCCGGAACCCGGCTCCGTCAGGGCATATGCGGAAATCCATGCACCGGAAGCTAATTTCGGCAAATATTTTTGCTTCTGCCCTTCGTTGCCGAAGATGACGATCGGCAGGCTGCCGATGCCGACGTGTGCTCCGTGACTGAGAGCAAACGCGCCGCCGCGGGTAATGTATTCCGAAATTAATGTGCTGCTGATTTTATCCATGCCCAATCCTTCATATTCTTCCGGAACGTCTGCCGCCAATAAACCCAGTTCGCCCGCTTGCCGCAGCAATCGAACGGTCAACTCCCAGTCCTGATGTTCCAGCCGGTCGATGTGCGGCGCCACTTCTCCGTGAATAAAGTCGGATGTGGTTTTTGCGATCATTTTATGCTCATCCGTAAAGTCTTCCGGCGTGAATACGTCAGAAGGTTCGACCGTTTCCAACAAGAACGCGCCGCCTTTTGGAATCCTGCGTGTTTGTTCTGTCATGCTTCATGCCTCCCAGCATTCATTAATCAACCATTCGCTCAAATACGCCGGCAGCACCCATACCGCCGCCGATGCACATCGATACAACCCCGTAGCGGGCATTCCGCCGTTCCATTTCATACAGCAAGGATACGGTCAATTTGCTTCCCGTACAGCCAAGAGGGTGACCCATGGCAATCGCTCCGCCATTGACATTCACTTTCTCCAGGTCGAGGCCCAAATAGCGGACGACATGGACCGCTTGCGCCGCAAACGCTTCATTGATCTCAAACAGATCTACGTCTTCTTTTTGAATTCCCGCTTTCGCCAATGCTTTTGGAATCGCCGCCACCGGGCCGATCCCCATAATGTCCGGATCGACGCCGGCGACGATAAAGCTGCGAAACGTGCCAAGAGGACGAACGCCCAGCCGCTCTGCTTTTGTTTTTGACAGCAAAAGCACGCCGGCAGCCCCATCACTTGTCTGTGAGGAATTTCCTGCCGTCACGCTGCCGTTTGCACGAAATGCTGGTTTCAGACCTGCCAGCACTTCCAGCGTCGTCGCCGGACGAATCCCTTCATCCCGCCGGAAGCTGGAGCCGTCCGGCAGTGGAACAGGCACGATCTCCCCGTCAAATTTTCCGGACTCTAAGGCTCGCTGTGCCAATCGGTGGCTGCGGACAGCAAACCGATCTTGATCTTCCCGGGAAATTCCGAATCGCTCTGCCACGCGCTCTGCCGTGTGTCCCATCGCCATGTACACATCCGGCAATTGATCGACCAATGTCGGATTGGGCGCTTTGTTGTATCCTCCCATGGGCAACAGGCTCATCGATTCCAGGCCGCCTGCAATGACCACATCCGCAAATCCGCACATGATTTTCTCGGCCGCTATGGCGATCGATTGCAGTCCTGAGGAACAAAATCGGTTCACCGTAAAACCTGGCACAGTCGTTGGCAGCCCTGCTCGCAGCGCCACGATTCTGCCGACGTTCATCCCTTGCACAGCTTCCGGCGTGGCGCATCCCATGATGACATCCTCAATCTCCTCCTTGGCGACTGCCGGTACGCGCCGCAACAATTCCTCCACGACAAGTGCAGCCATGTCATCCGGACGGACTTGCCTGAGACTGCCTTTGGGCGCTTTCCCCACAGGTGTTCGTACAGCTGCCGCAATCACTGCTTCCTGCATTCCAATCCCTCCTCTTCTAGTTCCGCAATGGTTTGCCTGTCGTCAACATATGCTGCATCCGCTGCTGCGTCTTGGCTTCCCCGCATAAACTCAAAAACGCTTCCCGCTCGAGATCCAACAAATATTGCTCCGATACCCGCGTACCCTTCGCCACATCCCCGCCTGTCAGCACATGAATGAGTTTGTTTGCGATGGCTTGATCGTGGCTGCTGATGTACCTGCCTTCTTTCATCGCCATGACGCCGACTTTTAAAACCGCCGCGCCTTCCCGCCCGACGACCGGCATGCTGCGCGGCACCGGAGCCCGGTATCCTTGTGCAAGCATGTGCAGCACTTCCCGCTTTGCGTCAGCAAGCAGCAGATCCCGCGACAGGGAAATCCGGTCCGTCGCCCGCATAAACCCCAATTTGCGCAATTCTTTGGCGCTGCTGCCGACTTTGGCTGTACCGATGAGTTCAAATACATGATTGATGAAAGGCTGCAGATCAAGTTCGATCCCCGGCATAATCTTCTCCAAATGGCGAATCAACAGCTCCTTATTGCCGCCGCCGCCAGGGATCAGACCTACGCCTACTTCGACAAGCCCCATATACGTTTCCGCAGTTGCCAAAATGGTGTCGCAAGCCATCGCCAATTCCGCCCCGCCGCCTAACGTCAAACCAAAAGGAGCGGCAACCACCGGCTTGGAAAAATATTTCAGCCCCATGCAAGCATCCTGGAATTGCTTGACCATCCAGTTGACATCATCCCAATTGTCATCCTGAATCTCCATCAAAAGCAGCAGCAAATTGGCGCCGACGCAGAAATTGGCCGCCGTCCGCGCACCGATCACCAAACCGTCAAAACGGTCAGCACCCTCTGCACAGGCATACCGCAGCATGGATACAACGTCCGGACCGATCGCCTGCTTGAGGGAATGCACATCCAGCAATGCGACACCGTCGCCGATATCGTAGAGGGTGGCGCCGCTGTTTTGTTTGATCACACCGATGCCCTTGCTGCTTTTGCCTATATAAAAATTGTCAATCGATTCTATTTTGTCGCTATAAAAGGAAGACTTCCCTTCTTCCAAAAGCTGCAGCACCCAACCGGGAACGGCATCCCCTTCCGCCAGCATGCGTTTCACCGTTTTTTCCAATCCGAGGACATCCCATAATTCGAATGGTCCCAACTCCCAATTGAATCCCCATTTCATCCCTTGATCGATGCTTTCCAGATCGTCCGCGATGGTAAACGCATGTTCGGCGCTGTATAGCAGCACTTGTTTGCATAGTTGCCATACAAATTGGCTTGCCGCATCTTGACCGGAAAGCAGCGTCCGGATTTTTGCCTTTACGTCAGGCGCCTGTTTGGCTGCTTCCAAGGAAGAGGATTTGACTTTCTTTCTTTGTACATATTCCATCGTGTCCGGATGTAATGTGAGAATTTCCTTTTTCCCGTTCCCATTCGTTTTTTTATAAAATCCCTGCCCGCTTTTATCGCCGATCCATCCCCGCTGCAACATTTCCTGCATATATGCAGGGATTGCAAATGCTTGTCGTTCCCACTCATTCTGCACAGAATTGCGAACGTTGTTTGCCACATGAACAAACGTATCCAGACCCACAATATCAAGCGTGCGAAATGTGGCGCTCTTTGGCCTTCCCAAGACAGGGCCTGTCAACTCATCCACTTCGTCAAACGATAAGCCGAACCGCTTCATTTCCGCGGCAGCCACCATCAGACCGTATGTACCGATTCGATTGGCGATAAAATTCGGGGTATCCTTCGCCACAACGACACCTTTGCCCAAACATTTTCGGGCGAACGCTTTCATTGCTGTAATCAGTTCCGGTCGGGTATCGGGTCCTGGAATGATTTCCAATAGTTTCATATAACGGGGTGGATTAAAAAAGTGAGTGCCCATGAACGACCGGCGGAATTCCAACGAGCGCTTTGCAACCATTTGGGCGATGGAAATCCCGGAAGTGTTGGAACTTACGATCATCCCCGGCCGCCAAATCCGCTCGATTTTTTCATAAAGCGCCTGTTTTGCTTCCAGATTTTCTACGATCACTTCGATGATCCAATCGACATTTTCCAACTTTTGCATGTCGTCTTCCAGATTGCCGATTTCAATCAAGTCCAAATCCTCCGCATCATACAATTGGGGAGGTTTGGTTTTGGAAAGCCGTTCTTTCCCCATCCGAGCAAGACGATTGCGCACGGCGCGGTCTTGCAAAGTCAGACCTTTCATCTGCTCTTCTTGCGTCAGAGCGGATGGAACGATATCCAACATCAATGTAGGAATTCCCACATTTGCAAGATGTGCCGCGATTCCCGCACCCATGACTCCGGATCCAATGATCCCAACGCGATTGATTTGCATCCGTACCCTTCCTTTCAACGATACGATCGGTTCTGTCAATGTATATACAAAAACAGGGGAACAATTGACAGATTGTTTTAAAAACATTGGCAAAAACATTGACAAATTGCCGTCATCCAAATAAAATTCAACCAAACAGTTGGTAGATATTTGTGTTTTTATTGTATCAAACACGACTCTTCTTGTATATCCCTTTTCCGAAGTTCCATTTGAAAACTATGCGTTTCACCATTTTTGACGCTTTCCCTTTCGGTTTCGTTTTCCTTTTCGGTTTGCAATCGGAAATTTTCCGGAATTTCCTGGGATATGCTATACTACTAGCAAAAACGTGGAGTGATTGAAAGTGGATTGTATATTTTGCAAAATCATAGCGAATGAAATCCCATCGAAAAAAGTGTATGAAGATGATCTTGTCGTCGCATTTCATGATATCCAGCCGGTAGCTCCTGTCCATGTACTGGTCATTCCAAAGAAACATATCCCTTCCGTGCTTGACTTGCGGGAAGAAGACACACCGTACCTGGCAGCGATCCATTCCGCCATTCAAACAATCGCGAATCAATTGGGATTGTCGGAAGAGGGATTTCGCGTGATCACGAACACCGGAAAGCATGGACAGCAAACGGTATTCCATTTGCATTACCATGTCATCGGCGGCAGGCAGTTGAATTGGACAATGTAATCATTCATTTTGAAACAATTTATAAATATTTCCACTCATAAAAACGCATACTGGGAACAAGTGTATGTAATGGAGTGTGAACCTTTTGCTTCAGAATTCTTCTGTACGACATTCAAGGGCGCACCTGTCTGAATTTGGTGCGACCCTTCTTCATTTGAGAAATCCTTGGATTGTTGCCTTTTGGTCTTTTGCATTTCCTGGTTGCGGAAATCTTATGCAAGGAAGACTCGCGAAAGGGCTGGTCCTCATCATTTGGGAACTGGTCGTGAATACAAATGCCAAAATCAATCTTGGCATTATGTATACGCTAATTGGAGAATTCGACAAGGCAAAACAAGTGATTAACACCAGATGGCTGCTTCTTTATGTCCCTTTGTATGTCTATGCGATGTGGGACAGTTATCGCGGTTCAGTAAATATGAACAAGCTTTACATCCTGGCGGATAGAGAAGACGCGCCCATCAAGCCGGTCGCAATGAAAACACTGGACATAAATTTTATAGATAAGCGAAGCCCCTGGTTTTCTACAGCACTTTCACTGTTATCCCCAGGACTCGGGCATCTTTACGTTCACAAGGTCATTACAGGGCTTTTCTTTATAGCGTGGACAATCTTGGTAATATATTTGTCGCATACTTTGCAAGCCGTACATGATACGTTTACGGGAGATTTCAGTCAGGCGAAATCCATTGTGGATATGCAGTGGCTGATGTACCTTCCATCGATTTATGGTTTTGTGCTCCACGATGCATACATATCCGCTGTCGAATATAACAAACTGCTTGAAAAAGTACAGTCGAGATTCTTGCGGGATCATTATCAACGTTCCGATTTCAAAATGCCATTGTGAGGTGTTCATTATGGAGCAAAATGCGTTTGCACGATATCCAAGGGCATATCTCTCCGAATTCACCACAAATCAACTCCACTTAAAAAACCCTTACATCATCGCGTTTTGGTCCCTTCTCACCCCAGGGTTGGGTAATTTACTGCAAGATCGCAAACTCAAAGGGCTGATCCTAATCCTATGGGGAATTGTTGTCAATACTGGCGCCAAAATTAATCTTGCCGTCGTGCATTCCTTAACCGGTCATTTCCATTTAGCCAAAAATGTCATCGACACCAGATGGCTTCTCCTTTACTTGGCAGTATATGTTTATTCAGCGTGGGACGCCTATCGCGGAACGGTTGACATGAATAAATTGTATATCTTGGCTGACCGGGAAGACGCGCCTGTTAAATCGTTTGTCATCAAAGCTTTGGATATGAATTTTTTAGATAAGCGCAATCCGTGGCTTGCGGCAGCGTGGTCTTCCTTGATGCCGGGACTCGGTAATTTGTATTTGCATAAAATCATCACAGGGCTGTTCTTTGTCGCCTGGACAATCACCGTCATGTATTTTTCACATGGTTTGCAAGCGATACATTTTACGATGATCGGCGATTTCAATCACGCAAAATCCATTGTGGATGCGCAATGGCTGCTTTATATCCCTGCGATTTACAGGTTTCAAATTTATGATTGTTATGTCTCCGCTGTGGAGTTCAACAAATTGTTTGAAAAAGAGCAGTCAAAATGGTTACGTGATCATTATCAAAAAATTGGGTTTCAAATGCCGATAGTTTCAAATGCCGATATAGATATAAATGTATGAAAGCTAAGGAGTGACGGCATGTATATCATTGCATCATTTGAGCAATCCGTTTTTTTGGAACTCGCCATCTCGTCTCTCGAGCAAGGGGGCATTCAAAAAAATCAAATTCTTGCTGTCCCGCTTGATAAAAGAACGGAGGAGAGAAAGCTGTTCGATACAATCCATCAGGCTGACGGATTTAGCCTGTTTGATGTAGCTGCAGTTCTGGGTACATGCGGAATGCTTTTAGGAGCCATATACGGAATGGTTTTAAAATGGGGACCGATTCTGTGGGGACTCATCGGATTAGCTGCCGGTCTCCTTTTAGGTTTTCTATTGAAACTTGTGTTCGTGAAAAAACAGAACAACAAGATGACAAAACAAAGCATTGCAACAGAAGTGTTTCTTCTGATCCATTGCGCCAATGATCAAAGAAAACTTGTGGAAGGCATCCTTTGGGACAACATGGCGATTGGCGTCGCTAAATTGAAAACCGAAGGTTTTCAATAAAAATATGATAAAAAACGAGACTCCGCCAAACTTTACAGCGAAGCCTCGTTTTTTTTTTTTTACGTCCTTTGTATCAGTTCATAGACTTGAGCAACGTCTTTATCGCCGCGTCCGGATAAATTTACGATGATAATCTGATCTTTCGACATATTTGGCGCCGTCTTCATGGCATATGCGACTGCATGTGAACTTTCAAGCGCAGGGATAATGCCTTCCGTCTTGGACAAATCCAAAAAAGCCTGCAGTGCTTCTTGATCGGTTATCGCTGCATACTCTGCCCGGCCGATCGCTTTGTAATAGCTGTGTTCGGGGCCAACGCCCGGATAGTCCAGTCCGGCAGCGATCGAATGGCAATTTTCTGCATCATCCATTACGTAGCACTTAAAACCGTGAATGATATCTGGTTTGCCTACATTTAACGGCGCTGCGTGGTGTCCGGTTTCCAATCCTTCTCCGGCTGGTTCCACGCCTACAATTTTGACCGAAGAATCATCGACAAATGGATAAAACAATCCGATTGCATTGGAACCGCCACCAACCGCCGCAGTAATCAAGTCAGGAAGACGGCCTTCCTTTTCGAGGATTTGTTTTCTGGCTTCACGTCCGATGATCGATTGAAAATGACGGACCATCAAGGGATACGGATGTGGTCCAACCGCAGAACCAAGCAAATAAAACGTATCCTTGTAATTTTGGGCAAAATCCATCAATGCTTCATCAACCGCTTCTTTTAGCGTACGGTTGCCGGATTTTGCCGCTACAACAGTAGCACCGAGCATTTCCATGCGGAATACGTTCAGTTCTTGCCGTTTCGTATCGACTTCACCCATGTAGATTGTACAGGGAATACCAAATAATGCACAAACGGTCGCTGTAGCAACACCATGCTGACCTGCGCCTGTTTCCGCAATAATGCGTTTTGCGCCTATGCGCTTCGCGAGCAATACCTGCCCGATCGTGTTGTTGATTTTATGTGCACCTGTATGGTTTAAATCTTCACGTTTTAAGTAAATCTTTGCGCCACCCAACTTGGCAGTTAATCGTTCGGCAAAATACAACGGATTGGGACGTCCTATATATTCATGCATGTAATAGTCCAGTTCCCGCTCAAAGTCCGGATCGTCCTTGTAGCGAAGAAATGCTTCTTCCACTTGATCCAATGCTTTTTGTAAGGGTTCCGGCACGAAACTTCCGCCAAATGTCAATTCACCTTCACCGAAAACGCCTTTTTCCGATACTTTTACAATACTCATCGTGTTTCCTCCTCTGCTCGCCTCAGCTATCTAAACTCGTAAAACATCCAATAGGATGCTATATCCAGTATAAAGGAGTCATAATGAAAAGACTAGCACAAAAACTGTTTCATACACAAAAACTGACTATTCCAGCCCTGCATCTTCCGCAGCAATCCTTGTCAAAGCGGACCAATCCTGATTTTCGCGGCCTTTCGCTACTGAGGAAAGCAAGCGGTCATGCAACAGACTAGCCAATGGCATCGGTGTTTTCGTGGCGTTCGCTTCCTCTAAGACCAGATTGCAATCTTTGAGGCCAAGCGCCAACTGAAAACCCGCAGGTTCAAAGATCTTCTTGGCAATCATCTGGCCGTACCCCTGATATATGGTGCAATTAAACAAGGTGGACGCATATATTTCCGCAGCCAGCTTCCGGTCGACGCCATTCTTCTCTGCCAGGTTAAAAGATTCGGCCATGGCCTCCATTGCCGCCATAATCATAAAATTGCCGCCTAGCTTAATGACATTGGCATTGCCAGGTTCTTCACCGATATCGAAGACTCGTTGGCCAAGTGCCTCTTGTAACGGCCTGACCCGCTCCTTTGCCTCTTTGGGGCCTGATGACAGCACAAACAGCTTCTGAGCCGCTGCCGCCTCCGGACGGCCAAACACGGGGGACGCAATATATTGGCAGCCTTGCTGCTGATGATACGCTGCAAGTTTGCGCGACGTCTCCGGCGCAATGGTGCTCATGGATAGATGAATGCCGCCAGGCCCCAGTTTTTCACCAAATCCGTCAACTCCATATACCACATCTTCCAGCGCCTGATCATTCGCCACCATGGTGATGACAATGCCGCCAGCAGTTGCTGCATCCGACGGACGATTCACCTGCTGTGCGCCTGCAGCCACGGCATCTTTTGCTTTATTTGGCGTTCGATTGTAGACTTTCACCGCAAAACCTGCTTTCAGCAAGTTTCGTACCATTGGCTGCCCCATGTTGCCAAGTCCAATAAAACCGATTGTTTCATTCATGCTGCTTCCTCCTCTGGATAGCGCCTGTTGGCCATGCCCACCCCCGGCGCACTGATGCATAGTATGAAAAAACTTGCACAAATTAAGTATATCCATCTTTTCTTTGAGAGGTTTGAAACGATTTCTTATGACTAACCACAAAAAAACGAAAAAAGTATTGAAAAAACAACTGACTCCAAGCCAGCGTTTCGGTTCCCTGTTGATGCCGCTTGCCGCCTGTCTTGCAATTGCAGGGCTCATTTATACGGTTTGGACATTCCAATCGGCACATGCGGCGAAACCGCGCGCGATCAAATATTCGATCTCGATTACCGATATCGGATTTCGCCCTTCCACCATGCAGGGAGAAACAGGCGTACCTATTAAAATCCATGTAAAAAATCTGGGCACAAAAGAACACAATTTTGTCTTGCCCGGTTACTTTATCTTTTCTCCCAATTTGCATGCAGGAGAGTCGACAGATATCGAATTCACTCCTGACAAAAAAGGCATATTCCCTTTTTATTCGGATACTCCAGGCAACCCGGAACCGGGATTGCAAGGAAGATTGACGGTTCGGTAGCAAATTGCAGTCCGTCTAATGGACACGGCCCGAACATTTACCGGATTATCCGGGTGCGAATGATCCCAGTGCCAAAAACGTCAATCGACCGGCGAAACTCCCTATCATGCAGCCGAGTATGGCCCCGGCCAACACATCGCTAAAAAAGTGCAGGCGGACATGCAGACGGGAATATGCCAATACAATGGCCCAAACGCCATATACTATGCCATAAACGGGATGAAACTGGATCAGTGCCGTCGCCAAGGCAAATCCTCCTGCTGCATGATTGCTGGGAAAGGACTCTTCCGGGCGGTGAGCAATCAGGGGAGTTTTTCGAAACTGCAGAAACGGACGATCCCTTGGCAACAAACGGCTGATCCAGCCACTCATCAATCGCGACAGGAAACCGGCAGCGAGACATGCCGGAACCGCAAGCGCAGAAACAAACTGATGGTTCCATACGTCCAAAATGCCGATTCCAAGAATGACTGCGACCATGACAATCGGAGATGTCCGCGCAACGAGGATCATAAAACGATCCGTTCGGGTAACATGCTTGTATGTGTTGCTTTTTTCCGCTGTCATTTTTTCAAATATCCGCTTGTCCCACGCTGCAATCCGCCGAATGACATTCAATGTCCTCAAGAACTCCTTTGCCATTCCATATCCAGACTTTTTTGAATGGATTGTCCAAATTGGGGAATCCGGCGCAGAATGATATCCCCTTCATGATTCACCTGAAACCCTTGATGCGTGAAATTTGCACTGCCGACATAAACCACTTCTCCATCGTCGATGGAGGCGATTTTCGCGTGCAGGATCTCTTTCCCCTCATGCTTGTAAAACTTCACCTGAATTCCCGCTTGTGCAAGCTTTCGTCCACTGTATTTGTTCTGCTTTTCCCGCGGTTCCAGCAGGACGCGGATGTTTACACCGCGCTGGTGTGCGAGGATCAACTGACGGATGAACGCCGCATCGGACAGGTCGAAACATTCCAGATCAATCGACCGTTTCGCCCCTTGGATCGCTTGAATCATGGAAGGTTCAATTTGCCGGTCCACCAGAAATTGGGTCGATCGCGGCTCCGGCTCTTGTTGTCCTGCACTCACTTTCCAATCTCTGAAAAAAAGCCGTTCAAAATCGGAGTTTGCATGTTGAATCCGGACAGAGGCATCAAAATTATCCCAACTATGCGGGCCAAAATTCATTCCTCCCATCAATTCATCAAACATCTGCGGCTTCCCTTGCTCATCTGTAATTAAAGATTTGATATGAGAAATCCCGCCTTTCACACGATATAGATGGTAAGGAATGTGTTCCTTTTGCAAAAACGGGATGGCTGTCTGCAATGTGTGTTTTTCCGTAGCATCCAAAATCAATCGCACATCGACACCGCGCCGGTGGGCATCCGCCAACGCTTGCAGGATATCCATATCCCCTAGCTCATACATGGATAAATAGCACGCTTTGCGGCTCTCTTTGATCATATGCAGCGCCGTTTCCTTAATATTTTGCCGCCAGACAAGCGATTTGTCGCCCACTGTCACTGTAGCCGGCGTATACGGATTCGCGGAAACAGCGGTCGACCCGTATGTTTTTTCCAACGTACAGCCCGTCAACGCCAATACACAACTGCTCGCAATGCCGCATAGCAACATTGAGGTACTTTTCCTCAAACGTTCTTCTCCTCCTGATCCCGCAATTGATCTACATGTCGATTTAACTCACGCACTCTCCGCGCCGATTGGGCAATCATCCGCTCCAATGCTTCCTCCGCACTTGCTCCTGCCTGCAGCGTTGCAAAGGAAACGGTCTGCGCAAGCGTCTTGAGCTCTTTTATCTGCTTCTCTTCTTCATCCCGCACCCGCACCACATAGTCCGCATCTTGATGATTGCGCAACTGATCGAAGACAAGCATTCCCGTCACTGCAGTCTGGGACATCAGGGAGAGATCCGTGTCTGCTGCTTCAAAGCTCCATATGTGTTTCCAACTGTCGATCCATTGCTTGTGTTCCGTTTGGAATGAAATGAGTCGTTGCCGTACCTTTGTATCTTTTACTTTTTCAATTATTTTTTCATACGTATAAATCGCCATATTTTCCGCTTTTATCACAAATTGAACCAGATCTTCCAACGACCGGATTTCTTCATGCTGCACTTCTCTCACTCCTTATGTACTCATATTTTGGCAATCTTATCCTTCCTCCTTCCCGCCTAATCCATACATGTTTCAAAATTTGCAGGACATCACACGACAACACTCGCAACAACCGTTTTGCAAACGATCAAAGAGCAAAAAAGCCTAAGGCTATCGAATACGATGAATGCGACGAAATGAAGGAATTGACGCGAACCGAAATACGAAGTGAGGATGATTACCGGCTTATAGATCGTAAGCACACGGCAATCATCAGATTCAATGTTTGTCTGGTGAGTACATGGCAGGATTATACAGTGGTCTTGCTGTGGTCGACTTGTTGTGGCTGCGACTTCATCAATTCTCGCAAATAATCCAGCAGATCATCTTTCATATCGGTTCGGTACAGAGCCATCCCGATCATCGCCTTCAAATATCCCAACTTATCACCGATGTCATGACGCTCCCCATTCACAATTTTCGCGTACATATCATGATCATGGCACAAAATCCGTAAAGCGTCGGTCAATTGAATTTCGCCGCCATTTCCTGGATCTGTCCTTTCGAGAATTGAAAAAATCTCCGGTTGAATCACATATCTTCCCACAATCGCGTATTGGGTTGGCGCTTCCGAAACAGCCGGTTTTTCCACAAGATCATCCAGCTTCCACACGCCGTCTTTCCACTCGTGCCCAGAGACGATTCCATACTTTGACACATCGCGCAACGGCACTTGTTGCACACCGATAACCGTTTGTTGTGTTTCTTCATATACCTGAATCAATTGCTTTAGTGCAGGCTTGCTCTCATTCCATATAATATCGTCCCCAAGCAAGACGGCAAAGGGCTCATTGCCGACAAACGAACGGGCACAGTAAATGGCATGTCCAAGACCCCTGGGTTCCTTTTGCCGGATAAAATGAATATCCACCAAATTCGAGATATCTTGCACTTCCCGCAATGTCTCCCATTTTTGTCTTTCACTCAAGAACAATTCCAATTCAATCGAGCGGTCAAAATGATCCTCGATCGCCCGTTTGTTGCGGCCTGTAACGATCAATATATCTTCGATCCCCGACGCAATCGCTTCTTCCACTATATATTGTATCGACGGTTTATCAATAATCGGCAACATTTCCTTGGGCTGTGCCTTCGTAGCAGGTAAAAATCGCGTACCCAAGCCGGCTGCAGGAATGATCGCTTTCCGAATTTTTTGCTTAGTCATATGCACTTGTTCACTCCTATATCTCAGCTTCTATTCCTATACTACCATGTTTTTTTATACCAACCAATGGACGTTTTGTAAATGTTCGGTTCTCAATCGGGAGTTTCGACAAAAGTAGTCGAGTTACGTCAAAGGATATGACAAGCCCAAAAAAGAAATGAACACATATTGCTGAACAGGGGGGTAACCAAAAGTACTCATAGAAAGGTGCGGGAACAAATTGCAACTCATGAAGGTTCCATTCCAGACTACTTTTTCTCATGTGCCAAATTGGTTAAAATGGATCGCTGTGGTCCTTTGTTTTCTGATCCCTGTGTGGATCCTGTTAAAGCCATACACGCTATCGGCCAATCAGATTCGGCAAAACTATTTCGCTGCATTGAAAAAAAAGGACTATCAGCAAGCATATGAATACCTGGATCAACAGCAACAGGCTGGCGTTATCTCATTTGACGCATTTAAACAATGGTTGACTGCATTCCCGGAAGAAGGAAAACAAATCGAAATTCACAAAGCGCCGTTATTTGGAAGCAGTATTTATATTTGGCGTGTTGTCTTGCCAAGCAAGCGGATTTCCATTCAATTGCCATTTGCCAATGCGGATATCGCAGTTGATGGCATCACGCACCATACAGTTTCTTCAGAAATTAGCCTGCCGGTTTTTATCGGAAAGCATACCGTCTCAATGTCCGCGAAAGGGATTTCTTTGGCACGGCAAACGATTGACGTAACATCCGCTCCCCAACTGCAAAGCGTAACGCTGAATGCAGCCGCACCGCCCGAGTTGGTACAATCCATTCGAATGTTTCTCATCCAATATAACCAAACATGGTGTCGTGCTGTAAATATTCAATCACCGGAAGGAATATTGGCATTTCTTACGGGAAAACAATCTCCCGAATACAAATTTTTAAATGATTATATCCGGACATTAAAAACTGAAAACTGGATTCGTGATCTGGAGACATTCCAGTCGCTGCAAATGATCAATAGCAGTATCAAAGATGACCAACACATCCTCGTATCTACAAAGGAAACCTATCACCATGATTTAACCGTGATCAAAAATCATGAAAATTGGCGTCAAGGTGATAAAAAATCCTATGATTCAACCGTTTATTGGACATATAACATCAAATTATTGGATGCACACAAATTTCAAATTGAATCTTTGCAGCGGTAAATGAAAAACGCATCCCAATTCCAAACAGATTCTCATATGTGCATACTGACAAGCATATGCTCAAACATGCAGAGTGCAATACCAAATGCCTGTATGGGGGAATCTGCTTTGGATCGATTTGTCGGTACACTGATTTTGGATTGTTTTGTCGCGCTTGGACTGGTTTTGGGCGGGTCTCTCGTCGGCGGAATCGGGGCGGTTCTGACACATCGTCCGCCGATGGCAACCATGTTGCAATTGGCGGATCAATTAAAAATCTGGGCGATGGTAAGCGCCCTTGGCGGAACAATGGACACGATAAAAGTGTTTGAGACAGGCGTATTGGAAGGTCAAATATCCTTGATCATCAAACAATTGGGCTATTTGCTCGCAGCTTTTATCGGCTGCCAGATCGGCTATTTTCTCGTTCAGGCCTTGACCGGCGGACCGAAACCATGAAGAATCCCGTTCAGTTGCTTGCAACCTTTTGCATTGGAGCCATTTGCGGCGGCTCCATCCTATTGGCAATCGCCAGCCATGATATGGATATGCTGTACTACCAGCTTGCCCAAATACGTTTGCAATACCAGGAGCTTCTGCACGAAAACGCACAATTAAAACTCGATCTGAAAAAACAGGCGGACGAACGGAATCATCGCATACGAAAACTTGACATTCACATCCAGACAACGGATGATGCCATCCATTTAAAGCTGCAACAGTATATCCAAAAATATATCCAAAATTTATGTAAATTTCTCATTGGCAGGCCTTTGCAAGATTTTGAACCACAGCCTGATCTGGTCCAACATCTGCTGAACGGACGAGCCGTTCTGATTGACGATAAAACGTATATTGTGCGTGTCGACGCTGTTGTCATAACGGAGACACTGCACGTTTGGCTGCATTTGGACACAAAGTAAATATCGCAGACGCAAACGCCTATCCGCTGCCCATTCGCTTATGAACATCTCAACTGAAAAACTCGACGATTTTGCCTATGACTTCGAGACTCGGATCATCTTCGAAGCGCAATTGGCATTGGTCGAGAAAAGCTTGAAATGCCTCTTCATCAAAGGGCAGTTCTATCGATGTGGACAAATCTTCCGCACTGATCAACCGCACATGTGATACCTCTTCCAGGAAGCTGTCCCACATCACGGGAGGAAGCAAAACATCAAACCCCCTGCCGCTTTTTCGAATACCGATGACAAGATAATACTCTTGCCCAAAACGTGCCGCAGCAAACCGCAAAGATACCGGTTCCCCTTCTGCCAATCCCTTTTGCAATCCCAGAAGCAACTGTTTCCCCGTTTCCAATTGTATTGCTACATCGCCTTGTTCTGTTCGTTTTGCTGCACGAACCGGAATATGCATAGAAAGCTCCCTTTCTTCCCCCATCGCCAATGGATAGGAATTTGTGCTATGGTAGTAACAGATTCCGTGCGAATCATTATGAACGTTATTGTAAAGATTTTAGACGAATTTTTCAAACAGAGTTGAGAAAGGAAGACGATTTATCATGTCAAACCGTCACCGCACTTCAAAACTGACGACCAAACATTCAATTATTGGCGATTATCGAAGCATCCTGTTGGACATCGCCCGGCTGGATGAAGTGGACTCCATTATCACAGGCGTCATTTCCCATAACAAAACACACAACACAGGTTTAACGTTTCAATATATGACCGATACGGGAATCAAACTGTTGGCGAAGACCACCCAATCGGTTCAGGAAATCTTCATTGTGACAAAACACCGGGAATCTTTGGTTGACTTGCTGCGCGGCTATGGGCTGATAGACAGGGAGCAAAAACCGGAAGCGCCGGATGAGCAACAAACGGCCCAAGCTTCGTCGAAGTATGGGAAGGGAAAAAAAGCTGCGCAATCGCCAAATGTGCAAACAGGCCCCTTTCATGCCGGCAGACATGCCAATATTTCGAAAAAAGAAATGCAGCAGCACAGTGAAAGCACGCCCCTTTCGTTCCGCGATCATTTAAATCCCGAGCTGCTGGAGAAATTGTCTGCTGCGAAAGAGGAACTGTTGAAACAACATCCGCCAGCGGAAACAAAACAGACGTCCGATAAACGGATGGGGACAAAAGGCAAACGTGCAAATTCCCAATCGAACCAACGGGATACGGATGACGATCAAGACATCAGTATGGAAGAACTTTTCAATCCCAAAAATGATGCGGAGTCGTTCGCAGACCTTTTCAAGTCGAGTAAAATGGACTGGCGGAAATTCAAGTGAAGTGAATACGTGTATCGCGGTTCCCTCAATCTTTTAAGCGGCCGTCTCACTGGAATAGAGCTATTCTGCAGTGGGACGACCATGCGTTTGCATGTTGCCAAAGTACCCGGTTGTCAGTCAAAGTTCTCAAACGTTGACGGAGTCTCCTTTAGAAACTTGAAACTCTGTTACATTCCGTTGCTTGTCGGCAAACCGTTCCAAAGCAAGCGAGATCAAGCGGCCGACCAACTCGATATAAGGAACTCCTGTCGCTTCCCATAATTTCGGATACATACTGTAGATCGTAAATCCAGGCATCGTATTGATCTCATTGATCAAGATTCGATTTGTCTCCTTTTCGATAAAGAAATCGACACGCGCCAATCCGGAACCGTCAATCGCCTGAAACGCCTGGATGGCCAGCATTTGAAGCTGCTTTGATTGGTCTTCCGGAAGATTTGCAGGAATCATTAGTTCAGAACTGCCGCTCATATACTTCGCTTCATAATCATAGAATTCACTGGATGGCACGATTTCCCCAGGGACAGACGCTAGCGGGCTGTCATTGCCGAGAACCGCAACTTCAACTTCACGAACGTTCAGTCCCTCCTCGACGATCAGCTTCCTGTCATACTGTGCTGCCGTCTCCAGCGCCTGCTTCAATTGTTCGCGGTTTTTTGCTTTCGAGATCCCTACGCTCGATCCTAAATTAGCTGGTTTCACAAAACAGGGAAAGCCGATTTCCCGTTCGATGCTGCTGATAACTGCATTTTCGTCAGACTCGAATTCCTGGCGCATTACGGAACAATACGCGCATTGCGGCAATCCGGCTACACCGAAAATCCGCTTCATAAACAGTTTATCCATGCCAACTGCAGATGCCAGGACGCCTGCTCCGACATACGGAATATTTAACATTTCCAGCATCCCTTGAATCGTCCCGTCTTCACCG
Organism: Fodinisporobacter ferrooxydans; assembly: GCF_022818495.1. Classification (GTDB taxonomy): domain Bacteria; phylum Bacillota; class Bacilli; order Tumebacillales; family MYW30-H2; genus Fodinisporobacter; species Fodinisporobacter ferrooxydans. The sequence goes on from NZ_CP089291.1 coordinate 4,644,449, forward strand.
AATGAACCATGCAAAACGGGAAAGACTACATCCACCAGCGATTGCAGTTGAGCCAAACTCATGGCACAATCGCCCCAATTGCTTGCCTGATACGAATTTGCCAAATAGTCGGGTACGGACGTTTGCAAAGCCGCAAATGCTTGCAAGCCAAATACCCACTCACCCGTTTTGGAAATGCCTATTGGCAAAATTTCATAGCGTGACGGATCTAATGCTTGCATCAAGGATTTGGCTGATTGAATCGACACCTCATGCTCGCCAGAACGTCCACCAAACAGAACACCGATACGCAGTCGCTGTTTCATGCTCTCAATCTCCTCTCCACTTACAACATTGTCATCTTATCATATTCTATAGGCTTCTGCCCCTCCACAAAATTAGAAAAATCTGCATAGAAAAAAAGCGGCCTCCTATTTGGACAGCCACCAATTTTGTACATCCTGAAAGATCCCCACTGTCGGGTATTGTTCGACACCGTGCAGCCGTTTGTTCCACACAAAAATGTCGCGTTCCCCGTATAACGGCAGCCATGGAAGCTCATCATTCATGAATTTGCTCCATTTCCACATCGTTTTTTTGCGATAGTCCTGATTGAATGCCTGGCCGCTGACAGCATCTGCAACCAGTTGTTCCTCTTTTGGACTATCGAGATGAGAATAGTTATACATCGCATCTTTGGACCAAAAACCGGTTTGATCCGGATCGATTTGACCGCCCCATCCCATCAGCCACATGCCATTGTCCCTGTCATGCTGAACATCGGCGGCGAAGGCGGAAAAATCTTTCGGAGCCAGCAATTTCACATTCAGTCCAATCTGCTGCAATTCTTTTGCAATGATCGGCGCAGTTTTTTCCCGGACTTTGTTTCCCAACGGATACGCCAATGTCAATTGGAAGGGATTTCCCTGTGGATCTGTTCGAAATCCGTCCGCTCCTGCTTTATAACCCGCATCATCTAAAAGTTTCTTTGCCTTGTCGATGTTAAAATTATAGGCATGGACTTGATCTGCAGGCGGATTCGCCCAACTGGTTGCATAGATCGGCGCATTTAATACGTCGCCATGCCCTTTCAAAAGTCCTGTAATGATTCCTTTGCGGTTGATTGCATATGCGATGGCATGGCGAACATTTTTATCTTTCAGAATCGGATTGTTTAATTTAAATCCCAAATACTGAAAATATGTGCTCGGAAACTCAAAATATGTCACATTGGAAAAACTCTTGTAAATATCGGCATCTTGCGGATTGACGGTCGAGACTTCATCAAGCGCGCCGTTTTTTACTTGTCCCGCTGCTACATCGGAGTTGACAACCCGCCAGACAATTTTGTCAATGTGCGGTTTTCCGCCGTAATAATCCGGATTTCTGACATATGTGCAGGATTCGCCTGGTTTGATGCCGGTAATTTTGAAGGGTCCGTCACCAATCAGCATCTTGGGATCTTGCATTTTTATTTTGTATTGATCTGGCGGAACATTTGCCCAAATATGTTTGGGAAGAACTTGTGTCATTCCTAAAATCGCCAATGCAGCAGCATACGGTTTTTTCAATGTTACAGACAATGTGTGCGGATCGATCACATGAATGCCGGACATCGTTTGCGCTCGCCCTTTGCTTGCCTGGTCAAATCCTTCGATATAAGAAACATTTCCTTGATATGGGCCTTGAATCACATCGTTATACGCTTTTGACGCCATCCAGTTCCAGGTCCAAGCCAAGTCGTCCGCTGTAACCGGTTGTCCGTCAGTCCATTTGGCATTGGGATTGAGATGCCATGTGATCGTTTTCTTGTCATCTGAAATAACCCATTTTTCTGCCAAAAGGGGTTTGTATGCAAGATCTTTGTCGTACTCGAGCAATGTGTCGTACGTAAACATGGCAACCCACTGATCGTACTCATTATCCCATACTTGCGGCAAATATTTTCCCGCCGGCGCACTCGACATCGATAACGTCAACGTTCCTCCATCTACCGGTTTGCCGGTATCTTGTGCAATTGGATTTGATGCGTTGCTGCCGGTTGCACCGCCGCAACCGACGATGGATGTCAGGGTCAGCGACGCCAGCGCTGTTGCAGCAACAACTTTCCCCCACGTTTTCAATCGGATAACCCCCTTGCGTTCGCGTATGTATTTTCAGGCTTTTTTAAAGCGGAACATCTATGAGATGCGTGTTCAAAAAGTGGTTTATGAAAAAAACAGCGGCAAATGGCGTTTGCATGATTCCGTTTCATGATACTCCTGTTTAATGATCTGCTTTCGGTTCGAATGCATCCCGCAATCCATTCCCGATAAAATGGAAGGATAACACAGTCAGAATAATGGCCGCTCCAGGCGGAATCCACCGCCACGGCTCGAACTCCATGACTTTTAAAGATTGTGCTGCCGTCAGCATATTTCCCCAGGAAGATTGGGGCTCTTGCACCCCAAATCCGAGGAAGCTAAATGCGGATTCCGCAATGACATACGTTGCCATCGACAGCGTTCCTTGAACGATCATGGTGGAAAACGTGTTCGGCAGGATGTGTTTAAAAATGATTTGCAGATCGGAACAGCCGATGGCTTTGGCACTCAGCACATACTCCAGCTCCCGCTGCATCATGAATTGTCCGCGGACAATCCTTGCCGTTCCCGCCCACCCAAGCATGGAAATCGCGCATATCAAATGCCAAACGGTGACTGTATTCGCCATCGCAACAATCGTCAGCGCAAACAGGAAAAACGGCAATGTTTGAATGATTTCCGTAAAACGCATCAACAGATTGTCAATCCGGCCGCCGTAATATCCGGAAATCGCACCAAATGCCACACCGAACGCCAACGTGAGCATAGTCGTGCTGAAACCGACGAGCAGCGAGGCGCGGCCGCCATATAACAAACGGGCCCATATATCTCTGCCGGAATCATCCGTACCCAAAAGATGTTGGGCAGAAGGCGCTTCCTCCACTTGCATCAGATCCGCGTCTGTCGGATCTTGATGGGCAAATAGCGGCGCTCCGATACTCATGACGATCACGATCAGCAAACAGATCAACCCGAACAGCGCAAGTTTGTTATGCAAAAACCGCCGGATCGCAATCTGAAACGGACTCTTGCGTATTTCCGCCTGTACATCCAATAAAGAACCGGTTCCGGTTGCTTGTGCGCTCAAGTCTTCAACCCCTCATCAATCATAGCGGATCCGCGGGTCCGCCAGTGCATATAACATGTCGGAAATCAGATTCCCGATCAACACGGCAGCGGCAGCAATTACATTGACCGCCATAATGACCGTATAATCCCGATTTAAAACCGCATGGATGCTCAATTGTCCGATTCCCGGCCATGTAAACACATATTCCGTAATCGGCGCGCCCGCCAGGAATGTCGTAATATCCAAACCAAATAACGTAATAATTGGAATCATGGCATTGCGCAGGACATGCCGATTCATCACTTCACGTTCTCTTAACCCTTTCGCCCGGGCTGTCCGAACATAATCCATTCGCATGTGATCCAGCATGCTCGAACGCATATATTGAATATATGGGGCGATCTGAATGACGGCAATCGTCAACGCCGGAAGGATCATATGCCGCAGAGAATCAAGCGCTCCTCCGTTTCCTGACGGATCGGATGTGCCGAAAGCGGGCAGCCATTGCAGCGTAATCGCGAACACATAAATCAGGATCAAGCCGATAAAGAAAGACGGCGTTGACAAGGATACGAGTGTAAAGGCGGTTGCCGTATAATCGACATACGTATCTTTGTTTCTGGCAGCCAAAATCCCCGCGGGAATCCCGATCGCCAGCGTGATCATTTCCGCGGCAATGGCCAGCTTCAAACTGTTGCCGATCGTCTGTTTCAAGAGCATTGACACAGGCAGCCCTTTGGACATGGAGTAACCGAAATCGCCATGCAGCATATTTTTCAACCATAGGAAATACTGAACATAGGCAGGACGGTCCAGCCCGTACACATGCCGCAAATGTTGAATATAATCCGGGTTTTTGGCGGTGCTCGGATTTACCAAGCCTGCGAGAGGATCTCCTTTGGCCAAATGCGATATAGCGAACAACAAAATGGAGAGAATCAATACCGTCGGAATCATCGTCAGCACTCGCCGTATCATATACGAATACAAACAAAGTCCCCCTTTTTCGAAGATGTGAAACAAAAGCGAAACAATGCCGCAATCAGGCGTATAAGTGGCAAGCGGCCGATTGCGCTTCATTGATTCGAATAAAATCCGGTCGAACTCGTTTGCAAATCTCCATCGCTTTCGAACATCTGGGATGAAAAGCACACCCTTGCGGCGGGTCGACCGGACTTGGGACATCTCCCGTCAAAATGATCCGTTCCCGCTTGGCGTTCGGCTTTGCAACCGGAACTGCCGACAACAACGCTTGCGTATATGGGTGCAAAGGATTGGCGTACAGTCCTTTCTTATCGCCGATCTCCACCAATCGGCCCAGATACATGACTCCGATCCGGTCGCTGATATGTCGTACAGCGCTTAAATTGTGGGAGATAAATAAATAGGATACATGGTATTCGTTCTGCAAATCTTTTAATAGATTTAATACTTGTGACTGAATGGAAACGTCTAATGCCGATACAGCTTCATCCGCGATGATCAACTTTGGATGTAACGCAAGCGCCCTGGCAATCCCAACTCTCTGGCGCTGTCCGCCTGAAAATTCATGAGGATACCGCTTCATCGCATTCTGCGGGAGTCCCACGACTTCCAACAATTCCTCCGCTTTTTTCCAAGCTTCCTTCCCGGATGCTTTTTTATTGACCAACAAAGGTTCGGCAATCAATGATCCGATTCTCATACGGGGATTCAAAGAAGCATATGGATCCTGAAACACCATCTGCAAATGTTGCCGCATTTCGCGCATGGCTGACTTTGAAAGGGATGTCAGATCTGTCCCTTCGAATCGAACTCGTCCTGCCGTTGGTTCGAGCAGCCGCAGAATCAAACGCCCGATCGTCGATTTTCCGCAGCCGGACTCGCCTACAATCCCCAGTGTTTCCCCTCTGCGGATGGAAAAGCTGATATCATCGACTGCTTTGACATGACCGATTGTACGCCGCATTACACCACATTTAATCGGAAAATATTTTTTCAAGTGCCGCACTTCGAGTAAATGATTCGTCATGGTAACACCTCTTTTCTAAACGAGATCGCAACGGACAAAATGCCCGTGAACTACTTCCCGTAATTCCGGCATTTTTTCACGACAACTGTCTTGCACAAGCGTACAACGATCCCAAGAACCGCTTGTCGCTTGTATATAGATGCAGCTGCTGTTCAAATGGATTGAACGGAAATATTTTGAAAATGTAGTATATGTGCGTGTTCAAAAAGTGGTTAAGTAAGACACAAGGAGTGCGAAGCCGAAGCACGAAAAGGCGACGGAGTGTACATGTTTGGTACATGAGTAAGCCTTTTGGGGATTCGGCAAAGCAATCCGCCGTGGAGTTTTGACTACTTTTTGAACATCCTCTATATGATTTTTATTATAGACATAAAAAATACCGGTACGACATGAATTCATGAAATCTTTTTAAAATGTAAACATAAACCTTTTAGTGCGTGTTCAGAAAAGTTTGGAGTCTGTTCAGAAATGTATTATCAGTTTGATGGGATTAAGATCAATAAAACCAAATGACCTCGGAATTACTTCCCGAGGTCATTTCTTGTCTGAATTTTTTCCTGGTGCTTGCTGCCAATATACGGTTGATTCATACATTGCTATATTGGTCAAATCTGCTTATTTGATCATGCGTTTCGAACTTATTTCCAAAAATCCATAACAGCAAAAACACAAAGAACGAAAATGCGGCCAAACAACCGCCGACTGCTAAAAGAACCCGGGCTACAGATTGCATGGCAGAATCTTTTTCAAGCAAATAAAAACCGCCTGACATAAAAACGGCACCTACTAAAGCAATCCATACCTGAATTGTGGCGGCACGCATCGAGGTCGGTTCACGCCCCAAAATAATCGGAAAAAATGTATATCCGACACCATAAACGAGAGAAGTGATCCAGCCCAAAAACAAAAGATGCAGTGCCGGCAACGAAAGTGGATTTAACCCAAAGACCAAACTCACTCCAAGAATCAACGCGAATATCCAACTTCCCCACCAAGCAATCGTGCTTGGAGCAGGTGTATGTTTGCATGCATGCCTCATTTTCGCTAAATAGAACAACGCAAACCATGTAAAGGATACCCCTATGGTCTGAATCCCGGTTTGCATGATTAAAGGCGATCCAACCATTCCAAAGGCAGATGCCACAAGTCCAACAAACCATAAAATTTGGCCAATCTGCGCCTGCCATGCTTTTATTACACGAAAACCGGCATAGCGTGGATACAAATGCAACGAAACCATCAGAACTGTTCCGGCAATCCATCCATAATACGAAAGCAAGACAGACGCGCTCGGCATTGCATAAAAGCCATTTGCCTTATCATGCAAAGCCGGCATCAAAGCCCACACAGCAGCTGCCAAAAAACAAAATAACGCAAGCTCCGTCCCTTTTTGTGCCACACGATCCGTTGCCTTGACAAAATCAGGACGCCCAAAAAAACGTTCAAACATCTGTCCACTCGAAATTTCCGTTCCATGATTCACGAAATTAGCCAAACGCTGTGCGGCATCCGTTGCGCGGTCCCTTGCACTCACTTGTTTTTGCTTGCGCCGGGATGCAAACACGGTTGAAAGGATGTTTACCATAAAAAGCAGTGGCGACAATGCCTGAAATTCTAATCCATATCTTAGCAAGCTCCCGGAAAACATCTGTGCAGCGCCCAGGATCAACACAACGCCCGCTTCTGCCACAATCAATTGCAGCCATCCCATCACGGGCCATGGCAATGTCAATCCTGCGATAATTGCTAAAACGGCATATGTCATGCCATAGATTAACATCGATAGCCAGCCAAATGGATTTAACTCAGCATGAAAGGAACCATATTGGCCCCAAGCGCTTGGTTCCAGCACCATAATGACGCCTAACAATGCCCCAACAGTAAAATTTAAAAAAGCCAAACAAATAAACGCTGCCGGCAATTTTCCAATTCGAATCGTTGAGAGAGTCTGTTCATTCATATACAATTTCCTTCCTGATTGATCTCTCCTAAACACCCGTTATTTCAACTCTTGTTCATTGCATACTCATTGTTTATTGCATACTCATTGTTTATTGCATACTCATTGTTTATTGCATACTCATTATAAAAAATATGTACGTGAAAAAGTGTGACACATGTCATAATTTAACTGAAACAAACATTTTTAACTTGACAAATCTGTGAACGGATTGGCAATATTTACATAAACCCCCGCAGCATTTTCAGAATTTTCCGTTGATTCACTTCTTGTCTCTGTGGTACTGTAGATTCATAACTTCATGGAGGGAGACAATCACATGACACATCAAAAAGAAACAAACCAAAATCTATCAACCAAGCAAACAGACACTCCCAAGCAATCCGGCCATTCCCAAAGCAAACATCCGAGCATTATTCAGGATATAGTGAATATCTATATATCTCGCGATTAAGAGGGGACTTATCCGAATCTATGATCATACTAAAACAAAAAAACGCATAAATCCGGCCGCGAGTCTGCAAACTCGATGTGGGGGATTTATGCGTTTTTATTTTCGTTCGAGTATCGGGTATTTTATTTATGAACTATCGATTATCATAAAGACAACGACATTCGATTCGAAAGGGTATTTTCATGAAACATATTCATACATTTCTGGTATCGACAGAACATCAGGGACTGACCGTAGAAGAATACATCCGGGACGTGTTGCATTACTCCGGTCGAGCCATTCAACGCCTGACTCGCACAAAATCGATTCGCATGAATGGAAAATCGGTCTATCTGCAAAAAAAATTGGCCGCTCATGATCAAATTACGATCGCCGAGCCTGCGGAAGACACGTACGGCGTGGAACCGCAACAAGGAGCCATCGAAATTTTGTATGAAGACACGGATGTGATCGTGATCAATAAACCGCCAAATATGCTCGTACATCCAACAGGGCAAACAGAACAAGGGACATTGGCCAATTACCTGGCGCATTATTTCCAGACGCGGCAAACCATACACAGGATTCGGCCGCTGCATCGGTTGGACCGGGATACTTCCGGATGCATCCTGTTTGCCAAAGATGCCAAAACACAAGCACGTCTGGAACAGCAAATGCACAATGGCGAGCTGAAACGAACATATACTGCGATTGTCGATGGCTGTCCTACAGCGAAAAAGGGAATGATCGACGCCCGCATCGGTCAGCATCCTGCATTTCCCAACCGTAGAGCCGTTGTTCCGGAAGGAGAGCCGGCGATTACCCGTTACGAATGGCTGGAAACGGCGAAGGATGCCGCATTGCTCCGAATTTCATTGGAAACCGGCAGAACACATCAAATCCGCGTGCACATGGCTTACATCGGGCACCCCGTCACCGGTGACCGCATGTACGGAAAACGTTCTGCCTATATCTCCCGCCAAGCATTGCATGCAGCTTGCCTGCGCTGGATTGGCCACGACGATCAGCCGCTGGAAGTCCGTGCACCTCTGCCGCTGGATATGAAACGTTTGTGGGAACGTAAAAAAGCAGCGTCGGATCCAAGCTCCGATTCGGCCTTTTAAAACTTTTTAAACTTTTTTCAGGCCTGGAAGTATTTTTTCAGGCTTTTGAAACCGCGTCGTATCCCATGTTTCCGGTTGATCGATCGAGAACTGTTCGATATAATCGATCACTTGCTTGGTCAAAGGCGTTGGCGTGGAAGCGCCGGAAGTCACTGCAACTGTTTTGGCATCTTTCAGCCACTGTGGATCGATCTCGTGGACATCCGATATTCTATATGCGGGAACTCCCGCTATTTCCTCAGCTACTTGCGCCAGCCGATTGGAGTTATTGCTGCGCGGGTCGCCGACGACAATGCAAAGATCGGCTTGTTTGGCTTGCTCGGCAACCGCCTGCTGGCGAATTTGTGTAGCGAGACAGATTTCGTTATGCACTTCCGCTTGCGGGTATTTTTTCAAAACCGCCTGCATCAACTCAGCCGTGTCCCATTGGCTCATCGTCGTTTGATTTGTAATCACGATCTTTTCTGCCGCAATTCCCAACTGCTCCACATCGGAAAACGTCTCCACGAGATGAACATGACCCGGAGCGATCCCGACCGCACCTTCCGGCTCCGGATGACCTTTTTTCCCAACGTATACAATTTCATAACCGGCCGCCACTTTTTCCCGGATCAGATCATGTGTTTTTGTCACATCCGGACATGTCGCATCAATCACCGTCAATCCTTTTTGCAAAGCCTTGGCACGCACCAGCGGCGATACTCCATGTGCGGTAAATACGACTGTGCCGGAGTCGATTCTGTCAAGCAATGCCAACCGGTCTTTGCCGTCAAGCGTATGAATATCCAAGTCTTGAAACGCTTGCACCACATGTTGATTGTGTACGATCATTCCCAATATATAAATCGGTCGCGGCAATGACTGATTTTCCGCCACTTGCTGCGCCAAAACCATTGCGTCCACCACACCATAACAATAGCCCCTGGGGGAAATTTTAAGCACTTCCATGTGTATCCTCTTTTCTGTCCTTAAAATTCTTTCATATCGCTAAAATTCTTTCGTATCGTTGCAACATCGCAAGATTTTACTTAAAAATTTTGCTCAACTCAGCGGGGCAGGCTTTTGACATTTCCGCTGCCGCCAGATGAGTTCACTGGTTTGATTGTATCGAACTCATCTTGAAATGAAAAGCATGAATATCTACAATGGTTGTACATAATATCGATTGTTTTTATTGGGAGGTCTTTCTTTTTCATGCTTCCAAAGGAATATTTGTCTTTCATGCAACAATTTTTGCTTCCAGCGGAATTTGAGGAATTTATACGAACGTTCGCAGAAAATCGAACATATGGATTGCGGCTAAATCCGCAAAAAATCGCTTCCGGACAAGCGCTGCCCTTTTCATTGGAGCCAATTCCCTGGTGCACAGCCGGTTATTATTATCAAGAAAGTGAACACCCCGGACGGCACCCGTATCATGATGCAGGTCTCTACTATATTCAAGAGCCAAGCGCCATGGCTGTTGCTGAATCATTAGGCGTCACCGGTTCTTCCGTCGTTTTGGATTTATGTGCGGCTCCCGGTGGAAAATCCACACAAATTGCAAGCTTTCTGGGAAAACACGGACTCCTTGTCGCAAATGAAATTCATCCTGCCCGCGCGCGCATTCTTTCTGAAAATCTGGAGCGCTGGGGTGCAGTACAAGCAGTCGTATTAAATGAAACGCCACAAAAATTAGCCAGGAATTTTTCAGAATTTTTCACTCATATTCTGGTGGATGCGCCTTGCTCCGGTGAAGGCATGTTTCGCAAAGACCCGGAAGCCATCGAACATTGGTCGTTATCCAATGTCAACATGTGCACGGAACGACAAAAAGAGATCCTTGCAGCAGCCGTTCAAATGCTGCGCCCAGATGGGGTTCTTGTCTATTCCACTTGCACATTTAATCCGTATGAAAATGAACAGATGATAGAATGGCTGCTTACGACATATCCGGATTTTGAAGTTGAGATCCTTCCGATTGCAACATGGATTTCCGGCGGAAGAACCGAGTGGACGGAACATAAGTTTCCATCCATTGAAAAATGCGGCCGATTGTGGCCACAGAAGCTCAAAGGCGAGGGCCATTTTGTCGCCCGGCTGCGAAAACTCGACACGCAAGCAGATAAACCTATGCGGACAAATACACCTATCAGCCGCCAAAACAAAAAAGCACGGAAACAGGAAGCAAAACTTTCTCTTGCCGCAAGCCAAAAAAAATTATGGGAAACATTTGTAGAAACATTTGCAAAAGAAGCGAATCTGTTAGAAGAATCTGCCTCTTTCCACTGGATACATCCTTGCGTCAATGAAGATGCATGTCTGGTCAACTATGGGGAACATTTGTATTTGCAGCATGATCCTTTTCTCCCCCTCGCCGGACTGAAAGTTGTACGGCCGGGCGTTTACTTGGGACAGATGAAAGCAAATCGCTTTGAACCGGGACATGGGTTGGCAATGGCGATCCACAACCAGGTTATACAGCGCCAACAAATCAAACACGTAAATCTTTCTTCCGAAAGTTCGGAAATTATTTCGTATTTAAAGGGAGAAAGTGTAACGCTTGCATCTGACAAAGGGTGGACACTTGTAACTGTGGATGGTCACTCCATCGGGTTTGGCAAGTCGGATGGACGAATCATCAAGAATCATTATCCGAAATCATTGCGTCGGCAATGGTAGGCTTTAAAATTGAACTTGACAGCACACAAAAAAATTCCCAGTTCGAAAAACCGGGAATTCTTACGATGCCATTGATAAGAGGGAGTAGAGGGAGTGCCCTTCTAATTATTCTTTGGGAACGATTTGTTCCAACTGTTTTTCCACTTCTCCGGCTTCCGGGAAGCGTTCTGTCTGTTTCTTTGAGAAAACCAGTTGATCTCCGACAGTTACTTCAAAAACTCCCCCCGAAGATGGAATCAAGGCAATTTCAGTAATTCGATCTTTATAAAACTTTACAAGTGAATCCGTCAAACTGACGGCTTTTGGCAAGTAGTTTCACATCGTACAAAATTCAATCGAAACACGAACCTTTTTTGCCATTTTGCATACCTCCGCTTTCCAATATTGCAGGCTTCACTTCCGGGCAGGCTCAAAACAGCCTCGCCCGATGAATCATTCCCACCAATACATTAAAATAGAATGTTGCTTTATAATCAAAAGTATACAAAGAAAACTTGGCTTTGCCAAGCGTTTCGGCAAAGTCTTAGTTGCCCTTATACTATTTGTCCGCTTGTTGTATTTGTTTCGGCATGCGCTTCTTTGGAGCGGTTTGTTTGTGTATGGATTTCAGATACATGCTTGCGATCTTTGCATGTCCCAGATTCGTCGGATGAATTGGGTTCCCCCGAAAAAATTTAAAATCTTTTAAATCGCCTCGGCGAAATCCATCGATCAATCGTTTTTCATTCACCTGAAAGGAGCGATATAAATCCACGACTTTGACACGATGTCGTTTCCCCATCCGGTACACAACATCATTAAATGCTTGTATGCAGGTTTCCGCCAGAATGGATTTGGGAAACGGATTGTACAACGTTCCCAAGACGATTTTCATGCGTGGACGTTTGATTTTCTGCAAGAGTGTGTCCAATTCTTTTTGAAAGCTTTGTGCATAACCGGTCAGCCGATTTTCATTATGCAGGAGCATGGGAAATGCTCGCAACAGATCGTTTCCTCCAATTAAAATGGTGACATACTTGGTTTCATCCCACAAACAACCGGGAACTTTATCAACAGCCTTTTGCAAATGGGAAATCCGCCAGCCTGGTTTTGCCAGTACATACTGATGCAAGAAGGGTTCCGATTTTTTTAATGAATCAAAAATAATGTTTGTATAATAGTATTTCTCATTTGTGCAATTGTATCCAAATGTAATGGAATCACCCAATGCGACATAAAGCATGCAATTCCTCACTCCCTTGGATTGCCGAGTAAGAGGATCGATTCGGATATCTGACAGTCGCCAGACCGTCCCTTGCGTACACAGAAAGGTACCTACATCAATACATGCATTTCTGCCGCATTTTGTTACACACCAGGGGATTTGTTGGGGTGTGTGGGTTCCATAAAACGTTTATTCCGAAATTTTCTGCAAAAGCTTCACAAGCAACGCGATTCGCTCCGGAAGCGCAGACAGTCGAATATGTTCATGCAGCGTATGTGCACCATCTCCGACAGCTCCCAGCCCATCTAATGTAGGAATCCCAAGGGCTGCCGTAAAATTGCCGTCACTGCCTCCGCCAACTCCGATTTCCTCGATTTGCATCCCTAATTCTTGTCCTGCCGTTCGCGCAAGTTCAAATAAGCGTGCCACATCATCTGTCCGTTCCAGGGGCGGCCGATTGATTCCACCGCTTACTTCGATTTTTGCACCTGGAATCACAGGGGTCATCTGTCTGACTTCCTCATCGATCCGTTGCGCTTCCGCCATCGACACTGCCCGGACATCAATGATCGCTTTTGCAAAATCAGGGACCACATTGGAACGAGTGCCGCCTTCTACAATCCCGACGCTTATCGTCGTTCCCTTTTCGTAATCCGTCAGATTCTGCAAGTGAATCATGTGGTGTGCCAGCTCAACGATGGCATTTTTCCCGTTTTGATGATCGAGACCGGCATGTGCCGCCTGCCCATATGTACACACTTGATAATTGCCGACTCCTTTGCGGGACGTCTTCACTTTACCGCCTGCTGACGGTTCCAATACAAGTACGGCTTCACATGTGCGGGCAATGTCTTCGATGTATCCTCTGGACGTTGCGCTGCCCGTTTCTTCATCTGTTGTAAATACCCCGACGATCTCTGCCTGCATCGGAAGCTGCAATGCCTGAATGGCTTTCCATGCATAGATTGCCATGACAATTCCCGTTTTCATATCAAAAATGCCGGGGCCATAGGCATAATCTCCATCTGTCCGGAATGGCTTTTGAAATGTGCCCTTGGCATGAACAGTATCAAAATGCCCGAGCAAGAGGATCCGTTTGCAAGCCCCCGGCGGTCTTGCATTCTTCGTATCCGTTTTCCATGTTGCCAACAGATGATCCGCCAGATCCGGATTGGGATTTTTTAAAATATCCACACTTGCCCCCGCCTCGACACAGCGCATGCGGATAAAATCGGCTACAGTCTGAAGCGCTGCAACATCTCCGGAAGGCGACTCCAATTCGACAATGGTTTGAATATCTTCGATGATTTGCGTTTTCCATCCGTCTAAAAGTGTTAACAATTCATTCATTGTTTCCCAACTCCTTTTCACCGAATCATAGAGTTTCTGTATTTTCCCTTATCTATTTCTGTTAACGAAAGGAAGTTCCTGCCGACAAGGGCGGCTAATCGGCATATAAAGAAAAGAACCTTGGGACACTCCGTGACGATCGTCACGGATTCAGGATCCTTCTTCAATCGTTCGAAAAAATAGTCTCCCTGAACCATACAATTTTTTCTTCTCTTCCCATACAATACAATTGTATCAAGCACCGACTGTGACTCACTGCTTGCTTCATGATTGCAGATCCGATGATTGGAATGACAAATGAATGAATGAAAAAGGACAGGGATGATTATGAAAACCAAAGGAAATCAAGCACGCCAAGACATCCTGGAGAGTTTAACGACAGACGAACCATTATTGTTGCAATCCATTCTCGATTCCATTCATTTCTATGAGGACAAATACGGCGGCACGTTCCTGCAAACATTAGGCAAGAAAGATTTTTTAACTCGACAAGAACAATTGGACGCTGCAGACTGGTCCTATTTCTTGAGTTTTTTTGATACCGATCAATAAAGCGGATGCAAAAGTGATTGCATTTTTTCATGCATGACATCAGCCAATGGTTGCATTGCTTTTGCGGTTGACAATCAACAAGAAGAGAAATGAGAACACGATCATTGTGCCGACCAAATACCAGGCCAACGTCATGTTTTCCGTATCGATTGCCAAATAAATGGCAGTTGAAACCGTCTGTGTTTTCCCTGGGATGTTGCCTGCAATCATTAAAGTGGCGCCAAATTCCCCCAAAGATCGAACAAAACCCACGATATACGCAGTAAGCATGGTGCGAAACGAGAGAGGCACAATCACATACCGGAACAATTGCCATTCATTCGCGCCAATGGAACGGGCGGCTGCCACAAGTTCATCGTCGATTGCTGCAAGACCTGTTTTCATCGTCTGATAGACAATGGGAAACGAAACGACAACTGCCGCAATCACAGCCGCCCACCATGTAAAGAGGATCGTCTGCTTGAACAAACGTTCGATCCATATGCCAATCCAACCACGTTTCCCCAATACGACAAGCAAAAGAAACCCGACTACCGTTGGTGCAAGCACCATCGGCAGCATAAATAAGGTTTCAAGGAATACCTTGCCAGGAAATTTTTTTTGCACCATCCACCATGCGGCGGCAAAACCAAGGAAAAAAACGATCACACTTGCCGTGATTGAAACTCTTAATGTCAGCAAAACAGGTGCAAGAAAATCCCGCGTCAATATCGTCTGCATATACTATTTCTCCATGGTAAATCCATATGTTTCGAAAATCTTTTTATTTTCCGGCGTTTGCAAAAATTCATAAAATGACTTGGCCGCTTCTTTTTGTTTGCTGTTTTTAACGATCCCGACCGGATATGCAATTGGCTTATAACTCTTCGGGTCCACCGCAAACGCGATATGCACTTGCTTGGATGTCATCGCATCTGTTTTATAAACGAATCCCGCATCCACATTGCCTGTTTCCACATATGACAACACTTGCCGGACGTCTTTACCAAATACAAATTTCGACTGCAGGTGTTGCCATAACTGATCATGAACCAATGCATCCTTTGTATAGCTGCCTGCCGGCACGGTTTGCGGCTGGCCGAGTGCCACTTTTTGTATATCCGGACGCTCCAGGTCAGCAATCGAATGAATGGCTGCTCCATTTTTTGCAGGTGTAATGACGACGAGCTGATTGCTGAGCAGGACTTTTTCCTGATTGGCTGAGATCAATTGTTTCTTTTCCAGTTGATTCATTTCTTTTATTCCTGCTGAAAAAAACAGATCGGCGGGAGCTCCTTGTTCAATTTGCTGTTCCAGATCGCCGGAAGCGCCAAAATTAAAATCAATCTTTGTGTTCGGGTGTTCCTTTTCATATTGTTTGCTGATCGCATCCAAACTATCTTTTAAGCTTGCGGCTGCCGATACCACCAGCTCTTGTTGCGGTTGCGCCGCTTGCCCGGATGCACCTTGATTCCCTTTCGCATCTTGTGACACTTGCTGTTTTTGTGTAGTTGTCTGTCCACAACCGCTCACTGCTTGCAAGCCTAGCAATGACACTGCTGCAACTGCCAATAAGCTCCTGAATTTTCCCATAAAAACCCCTCCATGTATCTGCTGAAAATCAATTGCAAATCGTTGAAACAACTCTCCTTGTATTGCTCTTTCATACCTTGCGGCAATCTTTCGTACGTTATGTATTTCTTTTCTGTGTACGTGTGCTACTGAATGAATGTGATCCTACCCTTATTTGACTCTGTTTATTATAACTAATTATAATAAATGATAACTAATTATAAATAGATAAACAAAGAATGTCCATATTGATCTTTTTGAAGTTTTAGCTATCGGATAAAATCTTGCGCGGCAATATGGTACACTATGCCTTAAGAACTGCTTGGAGAAAGCGTTTGAATTTGTGCGAATCGACAATGGGGGATTGAGATGCCGGACCAACATTCCTATACAACTGAAGAAATTGCAAAACTGTTAAAAGTGTCGAAGCTTACCGTATACGATTTGATCAAAAAAGGGGAATTGCCGGCGTATCGGGTTGGCAGACAAATGCGAGTCGATGCCGTTGACTTGGATTCGTATAAAGAAAAAACCAAAAAGACCGGTAAAGTGCCATACGTGCATATATCTGAATCCTCTGCCGGAACAAATCCCCGGCAGGAAACCCTTTCTCCCCAACAAATCGTTATCACAGGCCAGGATATGAGTCTCGATCTATTCGCCCGCTACTTGGAAAAAACAAACCGCCACTATCGGCCGTTGCGCTCCTATGCAGGAAGTCTGGACAGCTTGATTGCCATGTACAAAGGTGAAGCTCATATTGTCAGCACTCACCTGTTCGATGGGGATACCGGTGAATATAATCTCCCATATATCCGCAAAATCCTTGTCGGTCTCCCGTATATCGTCATCCGTCTGCTGGCCCGCTGGATCGGATTCTACGTTCCAATCGGAAATCCGAAACACATTCAGGTTTGGGAGGATTTAAAACGTCCGGATATTCAAATTGTCAACCGTGAACGCGGTTCAGGATCACGCGTGTTTTTGGACGAACAATTGCGCTTGCATGGCATTTCCCCACAAGAGGTCAGGGGATATTTTCACGAAGAAACCAATCATGTCAGTGTTGCAGGGAAAGTAGCCGGTGGATTTTGTGATGCAGGCATCGGCATTGAAAAAATAGCTCAGATCGTTGGGGTTGATTTTATTCCACTTATGAAAGAACGTTATGATTTGGTAATTGTAAAATCTCCGGAAACAAAAGCTATGATTGCAAACGTTCAACAATTGGTAGGTTCTGAAGAATTTCGAAATGAACTGCAGGCCATACGGGGGTATGATATCGCGGAAACAGGGCAGGTCATTTTTGAAACATGAGCTTGCCGGCAACTCAACTTTCAGGAAGAAGATGCCGAGCAAACGACGCTCATGATTTGGTGTATACGTTTTTCATGGTTTTTCCTTCACCCGGTCTGTCCCGTCTTCCTTCTCTGCGGCTCCGGCCAATTGACCAAAAAAATGCCGACAAAAATGAATATGCCGCCAAACAGCACAGACCAGGCAAGTTTCTCGCCGAGAATGGCCCATCCCGACAAAACCCCGAAAAAAGGCGCCAAGAATAAAAAAGCGCTGGTCTTTCCAGGATCGCCATGTTGCAAAAGATAAAACCAGATAGCAAACTGGACGATGGATGCCATGATGGCTAACCAGACAATAATGGATACAGATGTGCCGTTGAGAATGAGCTTCGGAGTTTCAAATGCCAACCCGGCAATAAGCAAAACAACTCCGCCGATCAGCATTTGGTATGCCGTTAATACCCAAACATTGAATGTTCCGCTCCATTTCTTGATGAGCAATGTGGCAATCGCCCAAGATAATGCACCTGTCAGGCCAAGAATCGTTCCGATGTGCATATGGATATGAAACCCAAGAGTTATAAAGACACCTGCAAACCCCAGGATGACACCACCCCACTGCACCCATCGGTATCTGGCCCCTCTGAAGATCGTAGCAAGTACGACGACCAAAAGCGGATTTATAAATGTCAAAATCGATGATTCTCCTGCCGGAATCGTTCGCAGGCTGAGAAAGATACAGCCCATGACGCCAGCCGTTTGAAAGATCCCAATGACAGCAATCCGAAACCAATCCGTCAATTGAGACGGTCTGCCCTTCCCCCGCACAGCGATCGCCATGATGAGTCCAGCCAACGTAAATCGTATGCCGACAAGCAGAAAGGGAGATACATATGCAAGCCCAATCTTCCCGACTGCAAACGATGACCCCATGAGAGCTGTTGTTGTAACGACAAGCGCGCTATATAACCATCGATTCATTCTGTATCACATCCATTTATTTACGTACGATAATCGTTTCTACTGATAGTTACTTTACAGAAACAACTTTGTTAAGTAAAGTATAAATTTGTATTATTTTTTAAAATGGACAATCTATGGTAAAATGTGAAACGAAATGGGTGTATCAGCCAGACACTTTGCAGACAATTGCCGTTGCCTTTGAAACGCGCAAACCAGGCGCATAAAATTACAATTCCTTTGAAAATGCTTATGGAGGCACGAAATTTATGAAACCTTACATTCGAGTCGCATCTTCATTGCTAGTGGCGGGACTTTTGGGCATTTCCTTTATCACCGGCTGCGGTGCTTCGACCACACCTTCCGGACAAACACCTGCCGGAAATACTGCGAAGACGGATTCCAATTCGTCAAATGCTGCGAAAAATCCCAACGCGACCACAGGCCAAAAAACTGCAACCGATCAGCAGCAAAAATCCTGGAGCAAACCGCCCGCGATGACGATTGATGTAAACAAGACGTACGACGCTGTGATTCAAACAAATCTGGGTTCTTTTACAATTGAGTTGTTGCCAAAAGAAGCTCCTGTTACCGTGAATAATTTTGTGTTCCTGGCAAACCAACACTTCTATGACAACATTAAATTTCATCGGATTATCAAAAGTTTTATGATTCAGACAGGCGACCCAAAAGGGGATGGAACTGGCGGACCCGGCTATACGTTTAAGGATGAACTGCCGCCAAAAGAACGATATCAGCCCGGTATTGTAGCAATGGCAAATGCAGGCCCCAACACGAATGGCAGTCAGTTTTTCATCTGTACAGGTCCTGATAGCGAAGGCTTGAATCAAACACCGAATTACACCATTTTCGGAAAAGTCATTCAAGGCATGGATGTTGTTCAAAAAATCGCCAGCGTTCCTGTTGGGCCAAGTCCCACAGGGAAAGTAAGCGCCCCAAAAGTGCCTGTGTATATGAAATCTGTCAAGATTGAAACAAAATAATGACAAAATACTGATATAATCATGTATGGAAAACAGCAGTTGCCCATTCATGAAAAAACAAAACGTTCATGAAAATATAAAAAGTCTTTGAAAATACAAAAAGCTGCAAGAGGTGGCTGCGCGACCGCATGGATTCGCGAAGCCATTTCAGCAGCATTTTGATGTATCAACCATCCTTAAGCGGTTTACGTATATTCCATCGATTCCCGTTTCGGTTGATTCCCTTTGCTACCAAGCAGTATTTTGTTTCTGCGGCTGTTTCCGTTGATTGCGTTCACTCATTACATTGGGTGCGTCTGCATGTTGAATTTCAAATTGTCGTTCCTGTATTTTTTGCGGTCCGGCCCCTTCCAATAAACGCCCGCATCTGGAACAACGCTCTTGTGTGCTCCGATTTTCCTCATAACAATCTGTACATCGTATGGTTTTCATGAAATTTCCCCTTTTCTGATATGTAAACAGCCTTCTATATCAAACTACAAAATTACTGCGGCTATGTCAAAGTACATAGGACTGTCCCAAAGTCATTTTCCAATTTTTACAGTCTCATTTTATGATGAAATTCAGATGAAACACCTCTTAAGATTAAAAACAACGATCCCGTTCCAATTTTGATAGCGAAACGGGATGTTTTTTATGCAGTATATATGGCTCTCATCAAACATATTTGTAAGGATAGCTGCCGCTTCTTTGCAATTTCATCCAAACTTTTAAATCAGCCAGCATTTCGGTATACGGAGAAACCTGATAGGAAAAATCCTGCCGCGTGTTTACCAAACTTTTATCGGATTGGATGCCGTCAAACGGATGTATGAACACATCATCTATCGCAAAAACATCTTTTAAATGATTCAACAAAGCATATTTCGACAGTTTTTCCGGTGCCGCAAGATGCGCCAGTCCGGCAATCGGGTGATTGAGTGCCCACTCAATCGCCTTGGCCAATTCTAAAGTTGTGACTCCATTCCAAAACACTTGCCGATAGCCCCGAATCTCTCCCGTCTGCTGCATAAACCAGTGAAAAAGCCCGATTCCGCCTAATTTTAACTCAGGACCAATAATCGATGTCCGAATGGTAAGATTCTGTTGATCGTCAATTTCCCCAAGCCATTTTGTCTTTGCATACACTGTCGTACCATCAGCAATGTCCTGTTCGGTATAATTCCCCCGGTTTCCTGAAAAAACACAATCTGTGCTTATGTGAATGAGCCGATATCCGAGATGTTTTCCATACTGTGCAAGTATATGCGGAAACAAGCCATTCACATAAATAGCCTTCGTCCGGTTTTGTTCGGCGTATTGATTCAGCAGGCCAACTGCATTAATCACCACAACGGGGCGCAGCATCTTTAGCACACTGATCACACTTACTTCATCCGTTACATCCAATGCTACCAAATGATGTTCGGTTGATTGCCCGCGAATCGTACTCCACACCTCATATTCGGTTTGTTGCGCCAAATATTGACGAATGACGTGTCCTGCCATTCCTCCTCCGCCAAAAACAAGGATTCTCAATGTAACACACCGCCCCGTCTCAATAGTTTTTCGATTTCGCTGCCAGACATCAGGTTGGTGTTGGATTCATACGTTTCAAATGAAACTTTCTTCAAATCCTTATACTTGGCAAAAAGCTCAGGGGCTGAATGGGAGGGCAAGATCACAAAATATTTCTCGTTAAATTGATACGTGTTCGGGGTTTCATACCTGGTCACAAGGACTTCATGCAGCTTTTCGCCTGGCCGAATGCCAATCTCTCTGATTTGGACAGATTTTGCAGCAAATTGGCCGATCAATATATTGGCCAAATCCAGAATCCGGCAGGAATTCATCTTCATAACAAATGTTTCTCCGCCCATTGCCGCTTGTGCCGCATGCAATAGAAGGTCAATCGCCTCTGCAATCGTCAGGAAAAACCGCGTCATTTCCCTGGAAGTTATCGTGACATCTTGCCCCTCCAAAATTTGTTTCTTGAAAAAAGGGACGACACTGCCATTTGTCCCTAGTACATTTCCGCCTCGAATGCACACAAAACGGGTGAAAGTATTCCAATCGTTTGCCCGAATCACCAATTTTTCCCCGATTGCTTTGGTCATTCCGTAAAAATTGATCGGGTCGGCAGCTTTGTCTGTCGAAACATCGATCACCTTCTTTACCCCTTGCTGAATGCTGGCCCGAATGATATTTTCCGTACCTGCAATATTTGTCTTAATCGCTTCTTGCGGTTGCCATTCACAGATTGGAACATGTTTTAAAGCAGCCAGATGGAAGACGTAATCGACATTTCGGCACGCTTCTTGAACGGCATGAAAATCTCGTATATCGCCAATAGTAAACTTCAAAATCCCATCTTCCTGAAATGTTCTCTTCATAGTCACTTGAGAGAATTCGTTGCGGGAGAAAATGCGAATTTCTTTTGGTTTATATCGAAGCAATTGGCGAGTAAGCTCTTGCCCCCAAGAACCGGTACCGCCAGTGATCAGAATCGTGGAATTTTTAAACATGACTGACTCCTCCCAATATCATATTGACAACCTTTGTCGATACATTCGGGTCTCGATACCCATCCGGACAAGTCCATGAATGTCCCGCATGAATCATTAATTTTACACACTCTGCCATCCGCCGTGCGTCAAGCCCGGAAACAATATTGCTGCCACATATCACCGTCTCCGGTCTTTCCGTGCTTTTTCGTATGGTTACAGCCGGAATTCCCAGCAAACAGCTCTCTTCTTGTACTGTTCCGCTATCTGTTACAACACAACGAGCGTATTTTTGCAGATGAATAAAATCGAAAAAACCAAAGGGTTTGCTCAATATGATGAGAGGATTACGAATCGTTATACCGTATTGCTCCAAGCGTGCTTGCGTGCGCGGATGAACGCTGCAAATCAGCGGCATTTGCTGTTCAGCGGCGATTGCATGCAGCCCGTCGACAATGGTTCGAAGCCTTGACTCATTGTCTACATTTTCTGCACGGTGAGCGGTTACCAGGATATACTTTCCCCGTTCCAATTTCATTTTCTGGAGAATATCGCTTTGATCCATTGGCGATTGATAATGCTGCAATACTTCGTAAATAGGATTTCCAGACACCCAGATTCGGTAAGGCGGAATACCTTCGCGCAACAAATTTTCCTTGCTTCCCGGTGTGTATGGCAAATTAAACGAAGAGATGGAATCAATCATCTTTCGATTGATCTCCTCTGGTACAGAAGAATCATAACAGCGGTTCCCTGCTTCCATATGATAGACTGGAATTCCCATTCTCTCACCCAATACGGCGCATAAGGCACTATTGGTATCACCAAGGACAAGAATCCGCTCCGGCTTTTCCTTTACCAGCAGTTTCTCCACTTCAACGAACATTTGGCCGATTTGTTGGCCAAGCGTGTGGCCAACGTTTTGAATGCTATAATCAGGTTTGCGAACATCCATTTGCTCAAAAAATACATCATTCAGATATCGATCATAATTTTGCCCTGTATGCACAAGAATGTGCCGGGAACTCAGACAATCCAATTTCCGAATAATTAGACTCAAGCGAATGATTTCAGGGCGCGTTCCCAGAATCGTCATGACTTTCATCTGATAGACCTCCCTATATTTACGGCAAAAAGCCAATTTTTTCTATCATTAGTCATCAATGTATTCTGGAGTCTTGTAATCAGGAAAGGCGATTTCCTATATTTTGTACAAATAGTTATTTATACTAAATTAAAAATACAGGTTAAAAATGCAGAAAAAATCTCACGCCTTTCGTCAAAAATCGCGAAAAAGCATGAGATGAAGTATAGCATGCGTTGTATTGCCTTATTTTTTTCTCGTTTTCTATTTTGAGATTCTGGCATGATAAATATCTTCGATTGCTTGCACAATATTTGTTTCAAAATTTTGCTGTGTAAGCCTGCTGGCAGAATGCAACCCGCCGCGCACAAGTTTTTGGGCTAACGCTTGGTCTGTTAAAACTTGCATAATTCCTTCTGCGATTGATTCCGGATTTTTCGGCGGCACAATATACGCACTATGTCCATGTTCACAAAAATCCAAAATGCCGCCGGAATTTGTCGTTACTACAGGTGTTCCGCAAACCATGGCTTCCAGAGGCGGCAAACCGAACCCTTCCATCCAGGACGTAGAAACAAACACATCGGCAGAACGATAAAGATCCACCATTTCCTGATCTGTTTTCGGCTGGAACGTTCGATGTGGAATTCCCGGAAGCGGGAGTATTGTCTCCGTGCAGATCATATGAACGATAAAATCTTCTGGATATATTTTCCTGAAAATTTGCATGCTTTTTACAAAATCTTCGTATCATTTCAACCGATAACCCAATTTCGGATCCCGGGCAATATAAAGAATCACTTTCTTTTTATTTTCATCGTTTCTTTTCTCCTGTTTTGATCCAGGGTTGTATAGATCGGGATCCAGTCCTAAATTCACGATTGCCGCACTTCGTTTATGTGTATAGTTGTATAATTGCTCATCAAGCCAATGGGATACAGAGACAACCGGTACATCGCGTGTATACGTCCATACTGCATAATCTGCATCCTGCACCCATAGCGGCTCAAATCCTTGACAGAGCCGGACGCATTTTTCGGGCCAAGCCTCATATGCGGGAGCGAATGTCGTATAAAAATTAGGCAATATGACATCCCCGTCAGGTATATATTCTTTGCTTACTTTAGGAACAGGCACCTTTGTCAGCTTGCATTGCACGTTGTAATTGACTGGAGACCAGTAGGGAAGAATGATTTCTGTTTCATGCCCTCTCGCATGCAAGGCATTCGCAATTTCAACGAGTATTTTACATCCTCCGCCGGTTTCCAGCGATCCCACCGGAATAACAACTTTCATTGTTGCGACCTCCCCAAAACGTATACTGTAACATACTGCCGTGATACGCAAAGTGTTTTTATACTTGCCTATTAAAAAGAAATTGTATGTTCAAACATACCAAAATACTGATATCTCTTTTCCAATTACAAAATTGTATTGCCTCTATGTCTTTCGCACAAATTCTAGTAAAATCCACTGGTATCCATAAAATCCAAAGAGCTTGTTACATATTTT
This sequence comes from Fodinisporobacter ferrooxydans, assembly GCF_022818495.1. Taxonomy (GTDB): domain Bacteria; phylum Bacillota; class Bacilli; order Tumebacillales; family MYW30-H2; genus Fodinisporobacter; species Fodinisporobacter ferrooxydans. Next base: position 4,668,768 of record NZ_CP089291.1, read on the forward strand.
AGAAAATGAATCAAAAAAATTTAGCAAGTGGAATGGCTAGAGGAAAGAGAGATCCGATAGGAGGTTTACCATTTGAATGCCGTGATCATAACCGGTGGGAAAGGAACGAGATTGGCTCCCTATACAAACGCGCTGCCAAAAGGGCTCTTGCCGATTGGAAGTCAGCCGATTTTAGAAATCATCGTAAAACAACTTCGAAGCTATGGGTTTGACAGGATTACAATGGCATGCGGTTATTTGGCGCCATTGATTCAATCCTATTTTATAGATGGAAAAAAATGGGGAGTAGACATTGATTATATCTTGGAAAATAAACCATTGGGAACAGCAGGCCCGCTAAAAGGATTACAAAACGTAACAGAACCATTTTTGGTCATGAATTGTGACGTGCTGACAACATTAGATTTTAAAAAACTATGGAATTTTCATTGCAACAAACACGGTCTTTTAACGATTGCCGCACAGAAAAAAAGCAACATATTGGATTATGGAGTACTTGAAACAGAAGGAGACATTGTAATCGATATTATCGAAAAACCAAAGGTTGACGCGTATATCAACATGGGAATTTATGTTATGAGTCCGATTGTACTAGATTATATTCCGGAGCAAACGTTTTTCAATATTCCTGAATTGATTCGTTGTTTGCTTGACGATCAGAAAAAAATATTGCATTTCTCAAATAATGATTTTTGGCTGGATATCGGCCGCCCAAGTGATTATGTGCGAGCGAACAAAGAGTATCCCAAAATGATCCAATTACTGCTTCCGGGCAAACAAGACGCTGAAATCAACACGATGAGCCAACCTGCTGAACCATGGGGGATGTCCGATCAATGATGTAGGAATCGTCATGCCTGTATACAAACAAAAACCTTCCTATCTTCGTGCTGCCATTCGCTCCATTCTTGCACAAAATTACCGCAACTACAAATTTATTATCGTTGTAGACGGCGCACCTGCAGACACTGTAAAAATGATTCGTGAAGAAATGCAAGGCGATCATCGGACCAGGGTCATCGTAAAAATGCGAAATGAAGGCGTTGCAAAGGCACTGAATACAGGTTTCCAGTACTTTCTGGAAGATCCCGAAATTCAATATCTGACATGGGTATCCAGCGATAATATCTACTACCCGACATTTATTGAAAAATTGCGTGATGTATTGAAATATGGATCGGAGAACATCGGACTCGTCTACAGCAGTTTTCGGCATATCGGCTCCGGAGGGCAATCCCTGCAAACCGAAAAAGATTTGATCGCATTTCGTGAGTTTCAAAAACAACCGAAGGAAAACTTGCTTGATGTCTGTTTTGTCGGTGTTTCTTTCATGTATAAAAAGCAATATGCCGCCAACATAAAGGGCTATGAACTGGAGCCTGTGGAAGATTATGACTATTGGCTGCGATTGACTGAGTTCTGTGACATTGATTATGTGCCGGAAGAATTGATGGATTACAGAAAAAATTCACCATTGAGTATTTCGGCACAGCTCAATCGAACACAAATGCAATACCGCCGTTGGCGATATGCATTTAATTTGGCCAAACAGCAAGCTCGCAACAGACGCGGCATACCATTCGAGACAACAATCGTATTCCCTGTAAGTCATGCATCAGATGAAACTGTCAAAAAACTCGATACAGTATTAGATATCTCCGCATATCCACCCTTTTACAGCAATTTCAAACTACTTATATACGATATATCTCCAACCGCTTGTGTGATCCCGGCACTAAAGACAATTCCGGATCCTCGAATCACATTTCTCGCAAGGCCTGGAGCCAACGAACGACAAGCAATAAAATTCGGGGTGGAAGCAGCAAATACTCCTTATACCATCCTTTTTGGAAAAGGGAATTTTCCGACCAGCCCTTATGTCTTTTATTCTTTGGTTCTGCAGCAAAGGCAGGTGTCCAATAGGGAAATGCTGTCTCAACCGCTTATTGCAGCATCCGCAGATCAACATGCAGCCAAGTTGCGCATATTGCTCGCTGCCACTGAACCTGTCTATGGCGAACTGTATCGGACTGATCAGTTGTCAGCAATTATAAAAGGCTTAGGATTGTAACGAACATTAGGGTTATTACGAAAACAACCCGAACGTTTACTACTCGAAATGGGGAGCTTTTGTATGCAATTAAAAGAAATCAGCGGCACATACGATGCCATATTCAGCTTGGGTTCCAATTGTTTGCCAGCATACCAGCTTCAGAAAAATAAATTAAGACGTTTCACGGGAGTCATCGATTGGGTGATATCCGACTCATTGGCAGATGTAAATCAATTATTGAAACATCGGTTTAACGGCTTTCTGGAATTACAGAACCTGAAAGTAGTCGGATATAGCGAAAAAAATACGTACTTTGTCAAAGATGTTTCCTGTAATATCCTAACGGTTTACGATTTTCTTCTAAATGAAAACACAAGAGAACACCTATCAGCATATCCGCAGGTGAAAGAAAAATATAATCGGCGCATTCGCCGTTTTCTGGATACCTTGGCGAACAGCCAATCTCTTCTTTTTATCCGCTCCGTCGGAAATTTTCAAGATGTACATGAGCTGCAATCTATTTTATCGGAAATCGTCATGTGCGATTTCAAAATTCTGGTTGTCAATCATGCAAACGTGTCCGGAATTGTCGAGAAAGATTGGGGGTTGAAGAACGTTTGTGTCATCGAACTGCCTGATAAAGAAATTTGGGACGGGAACAACTCGCTTTGGAGAGAAGTTTTAAAAGAAGTTGCATTAAGAAATCATTAAGAGATCTTAAGAGATCTTAAGAGATCATTGAAAATAAATCGTTGCTATCAAATTAGGTTCAATGGATAGTTATGTATCCACACGCTTGTTTCATAGCGTGAATAGTATTCATATGTAATCTATAGAAATGAAGGGAAGGATTACCTTGGATGACAAAACTATAAACAGATTAAAAATTAGAATTTTACAAATCGGTAAAATTGAAACAGCTTCATCTCTATCAAAATTAAAAGACCGGCATAAAAGACTAAAAGATAAAATTCACGATCTTCAGCACAGTCTTTCCGAAAAATTCCATGACCTTGAAAGGGAAATTTCAAAACTAGCAAAAAAGTTTGCAACATTGACGCAAACCGTGTATCAATTACAACAACAAGTCATTGGAATACAAGCTGAGATCGTATCTGGAAACCCTAATAATCCTGTATTGCAGCAATTTTTTCAAAGTCGTACAGGACAGACCGTTACGATTACCACTCCGGCCGGAACTGTGACAGGTACAGTTCTGATCGCGGGCACCAACGCTGTCGAATTGCGTGAAACTGCTACTGGCGATATTATCATCGTTCCTTATTCAAAAGTGGTAGCAGTTCAATAAAGGGAGGATCTTTCTGATGACATTTGAACAAATGCTTGCAAGTTTTATCGGAAGTACGGTTGAGGTTGTCGTTGTAAATGATATACTGACAGGCACTTTGCTTTCCGTCAACTCTAGTACATTAACACTCCAAACCTCTCCTGTTACCTATTATGGGCCGGGCACTGAAACGATTGTGACATTAAGCTCGATCGATTATGTTCGGGTTCCCGCCGCATAAGATTTTGGGTTGTAAAAAGAAACGAGGTTCCCCTGACAAGGAGAGCCTCTTTTCTTTCACGATTCTCAACAATCCACACACAAAAATATTCAGTTAAAATTTTTGGACGGTGAGCAAATTGTATAATTTGACCAATTTAACAGAACATTCCTATCGCATGTTGTTTTTTCAACAGGCTCTACCCTTGCATCAATTTCTTACACAAATGACTGAAATATTGAATACGATAAAAACCGAATGGGTATTGTGGCCGCCTTTTTGGGAAGTGTGGCGCGTCAACAATGCTGCAGCATTGGAGTCCTTGCTTAAAGAAATACCTCCAACTGTAACGATTGCATCGATTTCCAATCATTTCCCCAACTTGGAACATTCTTCATTGCTGCGTAATCCCCTATTATCAAATGAGCCAATCTTGTGGAGAAACGATTGGTTAAAGAAGCAACTGGCCATTTACGATCGACACATACCTGATAAGTCCTATATCCCTTACGACATCGCTCTCAATACAAATACAACGATCCATTATAGCATGGAAACGTATCAACGTTTCGGATTGACAAAGCTATTTCAAAGCCAGACGGTGAATGCTCGCCGAACTGCAGAACACAAACTGATTCTCCCTATTCTCCGGCAGCAGACAGAAACCAATACAAGCTATGCGATCTTAACCCGACAGCCTAAAATCAGCATCGTAATTTGCGCATATAATGAATCGTCCCGCATCGGCTGGGCCATACGTTCTGTCCTCAAACAAACATATGCCAACTGGGAGCTGATCGTAATCGACGATGGCTCCACGGATGGCACACATGCTGTAGTTGAATCTTTTCCAGATCACCGCATCAAGCTGAAACGATTAGCTGCGAACCGCGGCAAAGCATTTGCATTGAATGATGCTCTGACGATGGTTGAAGGTTCCTATATGCTCGAACTTGATGCAGATGATTGGATACCACCGGAGTCCATACGCGAGTTTGTAAATGTATTGCCCGATATTGACGACACGGTCGCAATACTGACAAGCAACTACTTCCGCTGGCGGAGGAGCATGAAAGGCCGGCTGTCCTATGAAGGAGTCGAACCATCTGCGCAGCTGGAAGTTGCGCAGAATCGGGCGAAACCCATTATACCCCGGTTCTACCGGACGCAAGCGTTGCAAACGCTAAACGGATGGCCAATCCTGGACGGCCCTCTTTCCCGTTTATATGAGGATATTGCCATATGCCTGCGTTTACAGAAAACGTATCAAATACATTCCATCGATAAACCACTCTACCATCGTGTGATTCGGCCGACAAGCATCAGCCAAACGAATCAATCAAACTATACGAAATGGCTGAAAAACTACAATGAGCTTTTTCCATCCACAGATTGCGAATCGTAAATAATATATTGACGCCGGATAAGATAATCGAGAATCCTGGATGCACTTTCTGCCGGTGTTTCACGATCTGTTTGCACGATAATATCCGGATTTTCCGGTTCTTCGAATGTATCAGAAATTCCGGTGAAATGTTGAATCTCTCCATTCAACGCTTTTTTGTACAAGTGTTTTACATCTCTCCGGATACATTCTTCCAAAGAACATTTTACGTAAACTTCAATGAAAGAGCCGATTTCTCGCCGGCAATATTCACGCAACTTCTGATAGGGGGATATAAAAGAAGCCAGAACGATAACATCATTGCGAGTCAGCAATTTTGCAACATATGCGGCCCTTTCAATATTTTTTTGCCGATCTTCTTTTAAAAACCCCAATTCTTTCGAAAGATATTGGCGAATCTCATCACCATCCAATACTTCTACACGAAACCCTGACTTTGACAATTCGGTTTCTACCAAACGACTAATTGTCGTTTTTCCGGCACCGGAAAGTCCTGTAAGCCATACGGTAACACCCTTTTGCATTGCTTCACATCCTCAAACTATCAGTGTATTCATGTCTTACTATTTTATGTGAGTCTATCCTGCGATGATACCATGGATATCAAAAATGATGCTTCTATACGCGTTTCAGGCAATTGAATATAGCTAACATACACGAATTTCCATTCGTTTGGTCAAAATTGGATTGTTATTCTGTCAACATCTCCTTCCTATCAACATAAGAAATAAGAGGGAAAGGGAAGTCTTTATTCTTGCTTAAAAATTTTGGAATGATTGATTTGAATTTCATACACATTCGAGAAATGAAAGTATTTAGGCATGATTGGAAAGTGAGGCAAGCAGATGTATGATGTCGGTATTGTAATGCCCGTCTATATTCAAAATCCCGTCTATTTGCGAAGTGCAATCCGATCGATTCTCATGCAAAGCTATGCGAAATTTACATTGGTGATCGTATTGGATGGGGTACCAAGCGAAACAAAAAAATTGATTCAAGAAGAGACGAAAGGGGATCACCGTGTACAAATTATTGTCAAGAAAGAAAATCAAGGTATTGCAAAAGCCTTGAATGCCGGATTTGACCAATTGCTGCAGCAATCGGATATCGAGTACTTCACTTGGATCTCAAGCGACAATATTTACTATCCGATGTTCATAGGAACATTGCGGGATGCTTTAAAAGAGGCTCCTAGAAATGTAGGGCTCGTGTACAGCAGCTTTCGGCATATTGACTTGGAAGGCAATTGTATGCAAAGTGAACAGGATTTGGTCAACTTCCGCAAATCTCTGGAAAAACCGAAAGAGTATCTGTTGGATGTTGATTTTATCGGTGTTTCGTTTATGTACAAAAAACAATATGCGGCGTTGCTCGATGGATATGTTCTGGAACCTGTTGAAGATTATGAGTATTGGCTCCGTTTAACGGAGCACTGCGATATAAAATACGTTCCTTTGGAGTTGATAGATTATCGTGTTGATTCCACACACAGCGTATCCGCTCAACTGCATAGCTCAAAGGAACAGCACCGTCGTTGGCGATACGCATTTAACCTGGCAAAGCATCTGGCGCGAATCAGGCGCAAAATTCCATTTGAAGTCACCGTCATTTTTCCGGTCAGCGACAACACATATGAAACCATTCAGAAATTGGATACACTATTGGATCAATCGGCATACCCACCCTTTTATAGCAATTATAAAATAGAAATTTATGATTTGACACCAGACACTTCAGCAATTCCAGTCCTTCGGCCGATTTCCGATCCTAGAATTACATTCCATGCCATGCCGAACAGGAATGAAAAAGAAGTGCTTGCGGCCGCTGTTCAAAACATCACCACCCCGTTCACCATGCTCTATGGAAAGGAGAAGTTCCCTTCAAACCCATATGTCTTCTATAATCTGATCTTGAAACATCACCAACTCTCCAAAATTCCTCAATATTATAAAGATGTAATAGCAACGTTTGAAAAATATCCTGGAGTCATCAGCTACCGAAGAAGCTCCGAAGATGGAGTGCCGATTTCCGGCGATTTGTATCAAACAAATACATTGCAGCAAATGGCAAAAAATAATAACAGTCGTGCAATAGCAAAACATATGATTGCTTTGCCAAAAATACTGGTCAATTCTGTACCAAAAAGCGGTACAAATTTATTAACGCAGATTATTCAAGGAATACCCGGAATGGAACAAGATCGTTTAGATTTTTATTATCATGATGAAAACTACAGCTTTCATGAAAATTACCGGGAATTGCTGAAAATTCAATCAGGGCAATTTGCAGTCGGCCATATTCCTTATCATTCCAATCTTGCCGTTGAATGCAAGCAACGCTTGATCAAGCAAATTATGATTTACCGCGATTTGCGGGATGTAGCAGTTTCCTGGAGCCATTTCATAAGTACAATGCAGCAGCATCCGCTCTATCCGGCTTTTCAAAATCGCATAAAAAGCCGCGAACAACGATTGCTTGCTATCATTAGAGGAACAAAACTGCTGCCAATGGAAATTCCGAACGGCTATGAAGGCGACACATATCCAAACATTTATGAAGAATTCAAACCGATTTACGATTGGATGCACTCTCCGGACATTTGTTCTGTCAGATATGAAGATCTCATGAAAAACGAAATCTCCAGATATACTACTTTGTTAAAAATTGTCGAGTTTTTGTGGAGCGATTTAAAACAATTGCAGCTGGAAAAACACGATATCGTACGATTCATGGAACAAAATATAAATCCAGAGCGATCTGCAACATATCGGCAAGGCAAGATTGGAAGCTGGCGTGAAGAGTTTAACCAGGAACATAAAGAGGCGTTTAAAAGAATTGCCGGAAATTTTTTATTGGAACTTGGTTATGAAACCGATCCGGATTGGTAAATCGATTGTTTCCCAAGTCCGATTTGTGAATCCGTTTGAATATCCCTTTGAATAAAGAAACTAGCATGTGTTTCTGCTTACATGCTAGTTTCTTTACGTTTTTTTGCATCTGACATGCTGTCAAGAATTCAGCGAATGAATCAACCGAACTTATACGTAATCCCGTATCCGCCTTTTGGATACACCCATTCGATATTGTAATCCGGGCACCCGATGCGGCACGTTCCACATTCAATACAGTTTTCAAATGCGACATGTGTCATGTCATCCGCCCAATGGTATACATCTGCGGGACAAAAATAATTGCATTCCTTCGTGGAACAATTCATGCATACGTTTTGATCTTTAATGATCAAATGGGAAATATCATCCACTTTGTAGCGAATGGTAAACAATTTTTCTTCTATCGATTGTTTGCGCTCTTCTGCAGCACTCATCCGTTCATCGCCCTCCACCCCTTATAGCCTAACCGCAACAGATTCCATGTACCGCCTGCTGCTTCTTTCAACTGCTGCAATGCCAGCTTTTGTTTTTCCGCTTTTGATACGCCATCGACGAGCAGCATCTGATATGCGGCCTGATTCAGCGCAAGCGGCAATTTGTTAAAGAGCAGTTCAGGGTCTGCTTCCTTCAAGAGACCATGCAATCCCTGATATTTTTTCAGATCGGCATGAATAAAGGAATTGCGAAGTTTCTCATCGTATTGGCGCAACGTTTGATGCGTAAAGTCGCCCTTTTTATGTGCTTCTATTGCCGCTTCACCTGCAAAACGTCCGGATGTCATGGCAAGATTCGTACCTTCACGATGGACAAAATTGACCAATTGTGCCGCATCGCCGCAAACCATCCAGCCGGAGCCACTTAATTGCGGTACGGAACGCAAACCGCCTTCCGGGATCAAATGCCCGGCATATTCTTGCGTTTCACCGCCTTGAATCAGCTTGCGGATCATCGGATGCTTCTTGATGTTCTCCAATAGCTCATAAGGCTTTACCCGAGACTTTTTGAGATCACTGACCATAACCCCGACACCGAATGAAATCGTGTCTTTATTGGTATACAAGAAACCCATGCCAGCCATGCCAGGCGTTGTTTCGCCGACAAATTCAATCGTTACGCCTTCATCTCCTTCAAGACCAAAGCGATCTTGAATTTTTTCCTTCGGCAGTTGTATCATCTCTTTGACTGCAAGTGAAACTTCATCCGGCTGCCATTCTTTATGAATGCCTAATTTCTTGCCGATTAAGGAGTTGACACCGTCAGCCACGATCACGACATCCGCATACAAATCGCCGTCTTCCCGATCGGTTTTGACTCCGACGACCCGGTCGCCCTCTTTGATCAATTCCAACGCTACCGTCTCATAGATTGGAATGGCACCCGCCTGCTCTGCTTTCCCGGCAAACCATTGGTCAAATTTTACGCGCATTCCCGTCCAGCAGTTATAAGGTTCTTTGTACGCTTCATTCCTGTGGCCCATTGTAAAAGCGGATTCCCGTCCCATCAACCACAATCGCTGTTCAACAATGTGGCGTTCCAACGGCGCTTCTTTCCAAAATTCCGGGACGATATCCTCCAGCTGCTTCCTGTATATAACGCCGCCAAATATGTTTTTGGCTCCCGGAAACTCTCCGCGCTCCAGTAGAATGACTGACATGCCCGCACGAGCCATTGTTAATGCTGCAGCACTTCCAGCAGGTCCAGCACCGATTACGATTGCGTCAAATTTTTCATTAGCCACGAGCTTTAACCTCCTCTAGAGCTGCTGCGGATTCTTTTTTAAACGGCACCGCCCGTTTCATCCGGACAGCCTCGATAATTGCAGGTACTATGTGAAACAAATCACCCACAATCCCATAATTGGCCAGTTTAAAAATCGGCGCATTCGGGTCCCGGTTGATCGCCACAATCACATCGGAGTTTTGCATGCCTACGATATGTTGTACTGCTCCGGAAATGCCGATGGCAAAGTATAGTTTGGGACGTACCGTAAATCCGGTTTGCCCTACCTGGTGATCATGATCGATCCAGCCGGCATCAACAGCCGCACGGGATGCGCCGACAACTCCACCGAGCTCGTCAGCCAGTTGTTGAAGCAATTTAAACCCTTCAGGGCCGCCCAGGCCTTTCCCGCCGGAAACGATGATTTCTGCATCCTCCAGATTGATTCGCTTCTCGTCCTGGATAAAATCCAAGACACGTGTCGCGATTTCCGATTCTGTCATCGGGTTGGAAATCTTGATTAACTCGCCTGTGCGAGATGTATCCTTTGGCAATGCTTCAAAAACACCTGCACGCGCTGTCGCCATTTGCGGCTTATACTGCTTGCAAAGAATGGTTGCGACCATTTTTTCCGAGAAAGCAGGGCGGCTTGCCAATAAGAGCCTGCTGGGATCCGGTTCCACGTCCAACTCCGTGCAATCGGCCGTCAATCCTGTCGGCAAGTGTGTGGCAATGGCGCCTGCCAAGTCGCGTCCGGTATACGTCGCTCCGATGAGTACGATCTCAGGCTTATATTCTTCAATCACATGCAAACACACACGACTATATGGCCGCGTCCGGTAATCTTTCAATTCCGGAGCATCACACCAGTAGACTTTATCAGCCCCATAATAAAATGCTTCTTTTGCCAAATTTTCCACGTGATCGCCGATTACAAGCGCCGAGAGCTCCGTTTCCAACTTATCGGCAAGTTTTCTTCCCCGTCCGAGCAGCTGCCAAGACACTTTCTTCGCTATTCCATCACGTTGTTCAATGACGATCATGACACCGCGATATTCGGAAAAGTCGGGTAAATCTTGTACGACTGGATCTGTTTTTTTCCGTTCTGCCATATGAACTTGTCACCCCTTAAACATGCGATTGTACCTTCCATACAAGAGGCTGTTTAAAAATCGGGTACGTATTGAATTGAAAATACGTATTGAATTGAAAAATTGTCCTCCTTTTTAAACAAGACTCTGTAAAAGTTGTATATGGTGAATTGGTTAGACTTCCCATCCAAGGCGTGCAGGTAAATCAGTTGTCCAAAGGTTTGCGACAAGTGTTTGACCAATCGTTTTTAGATCGCCTTCGATCATTTGTGTCTGCACTTTGCGAGGTTCCGGAACCCATGTTTTACTGACAATCGTCGGTGAACCCTTCAAGCCGATTTTTGACCGATCCAAATCGGGAAAATCTGCTGTGGACCATACGATTGGCTTGTATTTTGCTGCTCGTAACATTCCTGGCATACTGGCTCTGCGGACTTTGTTCAATTCTTTTAAAGCGGAAATTAATACGGGTAGCTTTGTTTGTACAACTTCTACTCCGTCTTCTAGGTGGCGATGAACGGTGATGCTTCGGAGGGCAGGATTGACTTCCTGAACTTTTTCAACGTAAGTAAGCTGTTCAAAATCAAGTCGGCATGCGATGCCTGGACCCACTTGTCCGGTATCGCCGTCAAGTGTTTGCTTGCCGCAAAAGACAACATCCACAGGTCCCATCTCTTGGGCCACTTTTTCAATCGTTTTTGCCAACACATAGGATGTGGCTAATGTGTCGGCGCCTGCGAATGCCCGGTCACTGACCAATACGGCTTCATCAGCTCCCAGGGATATGCATTGCCGCAAACTTTTTTCTGCAGAAGGAGGACCCATGGATACGACGGTAACGCGCGCTCCCAGCTGATCTTTGAGTCGTAAAGCTTCTTCCATGCCATGCAAATCATAATAATTTACAATGGCAGGAACACCTTGGCGAATCAATGTGTTGGTTTTTGGATCAATGCGAATCTCCCGGCTGTCCGGTACTTGCTTGATACATACAACAATATGCATATAGCGCCTCCTGATTGCTCCGACATGTGCGCGCTTCGTAACATCTGCGATGCCGAAGATGTAATTATACCTGTGCCGACTCATTGTTGTACCAATACCTAATTTTATAAAAGGTGGGAAATAATCATTCCTATTAAATTTTTATATATACAAAATTCGATAGCGCTATCAATATCAAATATAGCAAATATATACATAGAAGTATAGATCCAATCGGATGATGTTTTTTAATAAGTTGTGAAGAAAACATGACATAAAAAATAAAATAAAGCAGCAAGCGGCCGATTGAAAGCCACTTGCTGTCTACTTAACGGGTAAAAATATGCTGTCCGATTTTTTTGATTTGCGGGCGGCTCCAAATCCATTTGGATGTGGCAGTCGCCGGATTAAAGTAATACAACGCTCCTCCTGTTGGATCCAATCCTTGAATCGCATCCATGACGGCTTTGTGCGCAGATGCATTGGGAGTCAGATAAAACTGGCCATCACTCACTGAGGTAAACGCTCCCGGCTGAAATAAAATACCTGCGATTGTATGTGGAAACAACGGACTGTGCAATCGATTTAAAACGGTCGCTGCCACGGCGACTTGCCCAATAAACGGCTCTCCACGGGCTTCCGAGTACACACAATGTGCCAACAGCGAGATATCATGGGCAGAAAACTTGCCATTGTATGTACCCATGTCCGCTGTCACAGGTTTTTTGGGAGAAGAATTGTGCAAACGTTTCGCAACAAAACCTTGACGATTTGCTGCTCCCGGTGCATTGGTCACTGTTTTATACATTCCTGCATGATAATTTCGTGAACGGCTGACCAATAGCATCTTTGTTTGCGGCCCAACAATTCCATCGACTTTGATATGTACATCCCTTTGAAAATTTCGTACCGCCCAATACGTTTCCCAACTGAACTTGCCATCCATTGGCCCATGGTAGTAATTCACATACCGCAAACGGCCTTGCAATTCATCGACATCGTAGCCTTGGCTGCCGCGAACGAGTACTTGCGGCGTAAACGCTTGTGATATCTCCGGTTGAAACGGCAATATGGCGAATGTTAAGAGCCCGATTACAAATACAAGCAGAAATTTTCGTGTATAACGCACATGAATACCCTCCGCTACACTTTACTTGAAAATTCATCAGTATTGTGCAACGGCAGCCTGGTAATTATACATGAAAAATTCTAGGGTTGTACCTGCGAAGTTGCCGCATATGCTTGTTTTAAAGGAGTTGGCAAGTATTCCCGCAAGGAGGTTAAACAGATGTGGAATATTTTTGTGAATAATCTCTCCCCGGTTTTGCCTTTGCTTCGGTATCAATTTTTAAATCGCAAAGATCCTTCCATCCTCCAATCCAGAGCTGCAAATCTTTACTTTTTTACTGGATTGTCGGCCGGAGGATTTGCGCTGGAGCTTAGCATGCAATCCCAATCTGTTGTCCCTTCGATTGCCAACTTCATGTATTGGTGTGCGTTCACCGCCGGTATGTCAGGATTTGCAAAAGAAAAAAAGACACATTTGGAACAGCATCCCCCAAGACCTTTATCTCTGCCCCCGCCATGTTCCGTACAAGAGGAATATTCAGCCCCCGATTCACCTGTAATCCGCATTGTCTATGAGCAAACCGGCGCATAATCATCATTGTGAACCTGGCTGCAAGTCGGAGGGAATGGTCCCTCCGGTTTTTTATCCGATAGCCAACCGCACCTAAATACTCCCGCTTTTGCAAGCGGGAGATGTGCAGCTCAAGCTCCTGGAATCGCAGTTGCCGATACTGCATGCAACTAAACGCGCAAATGCTTTGGCAAAAGGCGATTGATGATCGGCATTTTCTGAATTTCCATTTGGGAAATCACACCGAAGATACGTGCGACTAGCAGATACGTGTAACCGCCTGCAATGCCCGTGATGCCGATATCGAATATTGTTGCAAATGCCGGCGGCAAGTATTTGGCCAAATGCGGGATCAAAAGGCTGTGAATGACGAACATCACAAGCCACATGGGCAAAGATGTAAAAAATGGCCGGACAAAAATCAATCCGGTATCCAACCGGGTATTTGTGTAACGACGCACCGCCAAAAGATTTAACGTAGATGAAACCGCATACCCGATTACTGTTGCAACTGCTGCACCAAACAAGCCGATCATGGGAATGACGATGACGTTTGCAATCAACTTGATTCCCAAGCCGATCAACATATTGCGAACGGGGCGCAAAAACTTGCCGGACGCTTGCAAAATATAGGTAGTGGTCATTTCCAGCGCAGCAAAAATCGCCATCAAAGAAATCGCCGCAAAAACAGCCCATGCGCTCGCCGTCTGCGTAAATAAAATCGCAATCGGTTTTGCCAATACGATAAAAATCACGGCTGCCGGAATGGTCAGAATGGTCGTGAAACGAAGGGCAAGATTCACCTGTTGTTCCACCGTATGATGTTCCTTTCGCACATACGCATGTGCAATCGCCGGAATGCAAGACAGCCCGATCGCTGTCGCAAACGCCAACGGAAGTCCTTGAATTCGCAGCGCTTGTGTCAACATCCCATAAAATTTCACAGAATGTTGAAGATCAATGCCGTGCATTTCCAACAAACGGATGACAGACAAGGAATCGATGAACTGACTAAAAGGCAAAACCAAAGAAGCCAATGAAACGGGTATGGATGTTTCAATGATGACTTTTACCAGTTTCTTTTGGGGACGAGGCAGTTGTTTCGTCTCGATCTTCAATTGTATTAAAGACAAGCGCAAGGACACCCATGCGGCTATCGCTCCCGTTACAGCACCAAAAGATGCGGCAGCTGCAGCCCATACAATACTATGTGTCCAATGAAATACGGCCCATGCGCCGACGAGTATCGTCAATACGCGAATCAGTTGCTCCCACACCTGGGAATTCGAGCTTTTCCCGACATATTGATGGCCTTGCAATAATCCGCGCATGGCGCTGATATGCGGAACGATCAGCAAACATGGGGCAATCGCCATGATGGATATGGCGGCATCTTTGTTGTCTTGAATATACGCAATCAAAGGCGCTCCTAAAAACAAAACGATAAACGCCAGAACTCCTGTGATTGTAATCAACCGATGGCCCGTTACATATAACGCCATCGCACCTTTATGATCCTTTACACTCAACCGTTCTGCAATTAATTTGGAGAGCGCCAAAGGAATGCCGGCTGCCGAAATCTGCAAAACCAAGGCATAAATGGAGTATGCGGCACTATAGTAGGCCATTCCTGCATCTCCGATAATTCTTTGCAAAGGGATCGCAAAAATAAATCCAAGGATCTTGATGACAATTGTCGATATCAAGACTTGGAATGCGCCACGAATAAATTTTGCTGTCGACGACTTCTCAGACATATACAAGTCCTTTCTGTGTCAAAAACGCCACAAAGAAAAAAAGCAAATCAAGCCGCTGAAATGTATAAAACTATATGAACGAATAAAGCTAAATGAATGATCAAAGCTACATGTAAGTATACCAAATAAAAAAAGAGGCTGCATAGAAGCAACCTCTTATTCGGAAAGTGATGTTCAAAAAGCAGTCAAAACTCCTGCAACTTTTGGACACGCATGCAAAAGAATCCTTGAAATTGCAACAAATGTCCAATTGCGGCAGACTGCCAATTGCAGCAAACCGTTTTACGTTGGGAGCGATTCTCATGCCAATAATCGTTTGAACTCCTCCGTCAGCATGGGTACGACTGCAAACAGATCGCCGACAATCCCGTAATCGGCCACTTTAAAAATCGGCGCTTCCGGATCTTTGTTGATTGCCACAATCACTTTGGAACTCGACATGCCGGCCAAATGTTGAATCGCACCGGAAATTCCGCAGGCGATGTAAAGGTCCGGTGTAACAACTTTGCCCGTTTGACCGATTTGCAAGGCATAGTCGCAATACCCGGCATCACATGCTCCCCGGGAAGCGCCGACTGCCGCTTGCAAAACATCTGCCAACTGCTGTAAAGGCGCAAATCCATCCGCACTTTTTACGCCGCGTCCACCTGACACAATAATTTTCGCTTCCGATAAATCGACACCCGTCGTACTTTTTTGTACGACTTCGCGAATAAACGTACGCAATGAATCTTTCGAAATATCCAAGCCACTTTCTACAACTTCTCCCAGATTCGATCCGTCTGCTTCCCCCAACCCCAAATTATTGGGACGAACGGTAATAAAACTCAATTCTGTCGGCAAAGCGACTTTCGTATACGCTTTCCCTGCGTAAATCGGTCGCGTGCATACAATCCTACCGTCTTCCTCTGTGATTGCAATCGCATCCGATACCTGTCCTGCCTGATATTTCGCCGCAAGGGCAGGCGCCAAATCCCGACCGATCGCGGAATGTGCCAACATGACGATACCAGGCTGCTCTTTATCGATGATTTGACACACAACTTGTACATAGGCATCCGGTGTGTAGTCTTTCAAAATTTCCTGATCGGCCACATGTACACGCTTCGCACCGTTTCGAATCCATTCTTCCGCAAGTGGCTTTACTTGCGAACCGATCAGGAGTCCATGAACTTTCCCGTCTCCGGCCAATTGAGCCGCTTTATGCAACATTTCCAGGCTTACATTTCTTAGTTTTCCGTTTTTCACATCAGCGATGACCAATATGTCTCGACCCATTGTTTCCCCTCCTCAAGCTGACGATACACAATCGTTTATCGAATTACACCACTTTATCAACATTGCGCAATGATGCGACCAATTCCTTCACCTGATCTGCCAGATCGCCGCTGAGAATTTTCCCGCCCGTTTTCGGTGTTGGCAAAAACGTCTCCACGATTTGAACTTTCGCGGCAATTTCTGCTCCATTTAGATTCAAATCGGCTGCTGTCAACCGTTCCATTGGTTTTTTATTTGCTTTGCGAATACCAATCAGCGATGGATAACGAGGTTCATTCAGACCCTGTTGTGCAGTTACGAGAATCGGCAATGAAGCCGTAATGATTTCTATATCACCCTCCGCATCCCGATTTGCCACTACTTCTGCTCCTTGTATCTCCAATTTTGTAATTGTTGAAATATGTGGAATATTCAGGAGTTCTGCCAATCGGACAGCAACTTGTCCGGACCCGTCATCCACCGCTTGATTGCCGCAAAGAATGATATCAAACGGCCGGTCTTTAATCACTGCCGCCAAGACCTGCGAGATCGTAAATTCGTCGCCAAACAACGTTTCATCTGCAACAAATACCGCCTCATCCGCCCCCATTGCAAGACCTTTGCGCAATGCTTCTTCCGATCGTTCCGGTCCCACACAAATCAAAGTTACCTGTCCCCCCAATTCTTCCTTTAAGCGAATTCCCTCTTCAATCGCGTATTCATCATAGGGATTGATGATAAATTGCACCCCGTCTTCCTTGACTTTTCCATTTTCCAAAACAATTTTTTCTTCCGTATCAAACGTTTGCTTCATACATACCAGAATGTTCATTCCTGTCTTCCTCCCTGCTCTTTTGGGCTTTGCCAGATCTATGAGACGGTTGGGCAAAAATGCCGATACTTCCCCTAATTTTGAGTCCATTTTAATATACGCGATCTCCCTAGTCAACCAATCGGTTGGTTTATGAAAATTTATGAAATAATGAGAAAACAAGTTGTCTTTTTGAGAATTCCATACCTATTTGTTTGAGAATATGCAAATTGACAGAAAAATAGTCTTTGCAATTCGTTCCCATATTCGTGTAAATTAATGGTACAATTCCATCATTCGCTGAGTTCCTATTTTGGAAACGGGGGAACCATTTTCCGGGGGTGAATCCGGTTACATCGCATGTGTAACTGGTAGGATTCTCTTACATCCGAACCCGACAGCTAACTCCGTAAGCGTGTAAGAGAGTTGAGCCGTTTTTTCTGGCTGTGCGGATATCCGCCCTGACACGCGATCTATGTATATGAATAGGCACGTGCAGGGTTTTTTTAGTATCGAAACCACACAGGAGGTTGATGGAACATATGAAACAATATTTACATGAAGCGATTGCAGAAGACAATACGTCAGGAGCCGAATACTTTCTTGCTTCAATCGTTCAGGATGCAGTCATTCACGAATGTTTTGAAACGGAAGACGATGAGAATCTTAAAAAAATGGCACACCGGGCAGCACGTTTGGCAATCAATAGTGTACACGAAAGTATGGGCATCAACTCATTCATTGTGTGTGAAACGGTTCGTGGCGTCATCCACGGCTTGGTTGCTTTAGGCGGTGATCCGACGATCATGACGCGTGAGGCAATTCGGGGTTTTTGTATGGAGGCACAGCAAACCGGATTGCCTTTCCATGATGTTACACGCGGCATTCATGTGGGCATACGCATGACTGCCCGAGATTTGGGAATTGATGAAGAACAACTGTTTTCGCTTGTCAGCGAGGAACTTTCCAAATCCATGTCACAAGAGGAGCAATTGATTCCCAGTGATTTGCCGACAACTCCGGCATCGTTGCAAATATCCGCAACGATACACCCAATGGAATCCGATACAAAGAATGCCGTCATTGAATCTTTGGATCAATTGGAACAAGAAGTGGAAGTGTTAATCAATAAAACACTGTCCGCACGTCGAAAACGTCCATATCTCCGCTACAAACATGGAAAAGTGAAAGAGTAAGCTGTAAACAGCAAGCAATATCGAAATACAAGACAGATCGCAATCAGGCACAAGGGAACTTGCCGATTCCTCTATCAAACAATCAGGGAACTCTATTCCGCAATCAATCAGAAACATTCACGAGCGGAATACAGTTCCCTGATTCCATTTATCTTTCCTGATTCACTTTATTATTGATGATGCAGCTTGTATGTAAGTGGAGTCTGCGTTTCTTTAGTAGCCAAGAATGTGATAGCCGCTGTCCACATGAATGACTTCCCCTGTAATGCCGCGGGACAGATGGCTCATTAAGAACATGGCCGTGTCTCCAACCTCTGCTTGGTCAGTGGTACGACGCAATGGCGCTTTTTCTTCCATTGTTTTTAAAATTTTGTTGAAATCTTTAACGCCTTTTGCCGCCAATGTACGTATTGGGCCGGCAGAAATCGCATTGATGCGGACATTATCTGCACCCAGATCCTTTGCCAAATAGCGGACGTTCATATCTAACGCCGCCTTCGCAATTCCCATTACGTTATAATTTTCCACTACCCGTTCTCCGCCAAGATACGTCATCGTGACAATACTTCCGCCTTCTGTCATCAGCTTGCGCGCGCGTTTTGCAACAGCTACCAGGGAGTACGCACTGATATCTTGAGCCAATAAATACCCGTCACGGGATGTATTGATAAATTCCCCTTCCAACTCTTCCGTTTTTGCAAAGGCCAAACTATGTACCACTCCATGAAGTACGCCAATTTTTTCTTCCAGCGTAGCAAATACCTGGTCGATCTCCTCGTCTTTTGTAACGTCACAAGACACCAGAAGAGATCCCGGCATATGTTCATCCACAAGCTCTCTTACACTTCGCTCCAAGCGTTCGCCTTGAAATGTAAAAGCAAGTTTGGCGCCTTCACGATGCAACGCTTGTGCGATGGCCCAGGCGATGCTTCGTTTGTTCGCAACACCCATAATGAGAATATGTTTACCGTTTAAAAGCATTCGGTTCATCCTTCCTAAGACATCCCAATTGTTTTCAATTTGTTAATTATAAATGTCCCGACCCTTCTTGTCCATTATTAAGCGATTCGCAACAAGCGTGCGGCTATAGACAATACAAAAACGGATCGCTGCATTTTTATTTTGCGCTTCAATTTTTAATGAATCGTTCCATCCAGCGGTGAGTGCATAGCCTCACCAAAATCTTGGGAGATACGCATCAGCAACCGTTTGACCATATAAGATCCAAGCATTTCATACAACTCGTCATAGGAAAGTTCATCAATAAATAACATCAATTCTTCCCTTTTCAACTCCGACAACAAACTGGAGATGATGATCACTGCATCCTCTTCGTCGCCGGTTAATTGTTCTTTATACAATTGGTAGATATTCTCGATTGCTTTCATACGCCCTCCCCCTATTCCAAAATGCCGATCCTGTCATATTGATCCTGTTTCTTTATTGTATTTGAAACCGTTGGAAAATATTTATCGATTTGATTCTCTCTCTATATAAACAGATGACGCTTCCTGATGCAACCATCTTCTGCAAATTGACAACAGAGAGCCGACTCTATTTCGATCCCAAAACATATCTTGTCAATTCCACTGTCATGTCATATCGCAATAAAGGTGTCATCAAATAAATGCCTTTGAAATATTGCATGGCTGTGTCCAACAATTCAATAGCGATTTCAACACCTTGCTTGCGGGCGTCTTCCCCTTCATATTTCGCCATCCGCTGTAAGATATCCTCGGAAAGCTGAATGCCAGGAACTTCATTGTGCAGGAATTCTGCATTTCTGCTGCTTAGCAATGGCATAATGCCGATAAAAATCGGTACATCCAAATGGGATGTCAATTCGTAAATCTGTTTTATGACTTGCGGATCGTAAACGGGCTGTGTCATGACATATTGTGCGCCACTCGTAATTTTTCTCTCCAGACGCTTTACTGCTTTATCCAGGAATCGGACGTTCGGATTAAAAGCAGTTGCAACCGTAAACTTCGATTTATCTTTTAACGGTTTACCGGAATAGGATAACCCTTGGTTCATTTGATCAATCATATGCAACAGATCAAAGGATGATAAATCGTACACGGAAGTAGCGCCAGGAAAATCTCCAAAGCGGGAAGGATCGCCGGTGATCGCCAACAAGTGATCAATTCCCAATGCATGCAATCCCATGAGATGGGATTGTTGTCCGATCAGATTTCTGTCACGACAAGCGATATGGAGCAAAGGGAGAATTCCTACCTGGTCTTTTACGATTTGCCCAAGAGCCATATTGCTCATCCGCGTCATCGCCAAAGAGTTGTCAGCCATCGTCAGCGCATCTGCTCCAGCTTCTTTGAGAGCATGTGCCCCCTCAATAAATTTGCCAATTTGCAGCGTTTTGGGCGGATCCAATTCTACGATTACCGTTCTCCTTTGGTTCGCCATCTGCGGGAGTGTCGGTTGATTCGAAGAAGAGACTGGCAAGTGATTGAACGGCTCCCCATCGTTCCTGGATTTCAATTCAGTTACCTGGATCGGCGGATGTTGAAAAGTAAATCCTGACACGCCGGGAATACCGGAATTATCATCCGCCTTGCTTGTCCCGGCTAAACCTTCGGCAATCGCACGAATATGTTCAGGTGTTGTGCCACAACATCCGCCTATGATTTTAACACCCATTTTTCGTAAAATAACTGCACTTTTGCCAAAATAAGAAGGTGTCGACGCATATACGTATTCACCATCTATATATGCCGGCAAACCCGCATTCGGATAGGCAGACAAAAAACCATGAAACGGTTGCGGCAGCTTTTCAAATGAACGAATCATATTGGACGGGCCGCTGCGGCAGTTCAAACCGACGATATCCGCCCCTTGATCCAATAATTGCTGAAACGCATCCGACAGCTTCGTACCGTCAAACGTATAACCGGCATCTTCAATGGCCAGTTGACAGATGACAGGGATGGAATCCGATAGTTTTTTTACAATGTTTAATGCCAATTGCAATTCGGATATATCATAAAACGTTTCCAGCACGATACCATCTACATGATTTTCCAACAATACATGCAATTGTTCCTGATAATTCTGCACCAATATCTGTTCGGAACATTTACGTTTGATTCCCCCGGTAATCGACCCGACTGTACCGAGTACATATGCATCTTCACCTGCTGCTGTCCGGGCCAACTCCACTGCAGCTTTGTTGATATCCTTTACCTGTGATTCCAGACCAAATTTCATGAGTTTTTCCCGTTGCGCACTATACGTATTTGTCTGTATCAATTTTGCACCGGCGCGTTTATATGCAGCATGTACATTTATAATCATATCAGGTTTGCTGATATTAAGTTCTTCATAACTAATCCCCACAGGGATCCCCAGTTGATATAAGTATGTCCCCATCGCCCCATCGCCGACAAGTGTTTCTGCAGCGACTCGTTCCAAAAAATTTTTTTTCAAAGCTTTCACCCTATTTCTCTCCACATAATTACATTGCATTATACAACAAAACGTTTCTATTCGTTAGAATTTTTTAAACAACTGGGCATGAAAATTCATCCAATATGATTGAAAATATTTTCCCCGATCTCTTTGATAGACTTTGTCAAGTTACTCCATATCCATTACAATGATACAATGTGAAAATAGAAAATACGAAAAGCTGCAAAAGGGGGAGCGACTATGGCCATACGTCCCATTGTTTTATTTCCGGATCAGCATCTTCGAACTGTTTGTTCAACTGTTTCAAATATAAATGAGGAGATCCTGCAGTTATTGGATGATCTGGCGGAGACTATGCGTGCTTCCAACGGAATCGGACTCGCTGCGCCACAAGTGGGCATTTCGCAAAGGATTTTTGTCGTCGATGTGGGGAATGGCTTGTTTGAATTTATCAACCCGGAAATTCTTGATTCGGAAGGAACCGAATTAGGAGCTGACGGATGTTTATCCATTCCCGGCATCGGCGGAGAAACCTATCGTTCCGCACGGATTCGCATGCGGGCACAAAACAGAAATGGAGAATGGTTCGAGTTGGGAGCGGAAGACTTGTTTGCTCGCTGTATTCAACATGAATATGACCATTTGAATGGCGTTTTATTTATTGATAAGGCGATTCGGCTGTATGAAGATCAAGAGGAGGGCGAAGCAGGAGCGGAAGCCAATCAGCCAAACGCGACAGAAAAACAATATACGATTCAAGACATTAAGTTGCATCATGCAGATTTTCTAAATACCCGAATTCGCAATTCAATTGTTGAAGATTTGGACATGCAGGCGCAGGCATTGCAATCGCTGCTTGAAGCACATCCAGCCCAATTAAAGTTTACATTTGATAATCAATGGGTCATGCCGAGAGCTGATCTTGAACAAGATCTCCTCCATCTGAAAAAAATCAGCCAAATGCATGTGCAAAAGAAATTAAAAAAACAGAGAAAAAAATAAAAAAATCAGCGAATTGAAAACGGCTTAAGAATGCGAGAATTCTTAAGCCGCTTTATTTATAGGGTTTTATATAAAGTGTTTGTATTCATTTAGTATTTGTATTCAATGCAATATAAAATATGGAATCCCGCTTATGCCGTCAGGTTTTCTGTTTCTCGAACCCGCACTCGCAGGTGGGCATCTCACTAAAGTTTTTGTCGTCCCATTCATCCAAACGGAGGTGGGCATGACATATGCCTTAGAGTTCGATTCCCTAGAAACAGACATAGGTTCAAAACAAGTAAACCTAAACGCACACAGCAGGAAGTTTGTTTCAGGTGAAATGTAGTTCGTGTGCTTAATTATAGTGAAAGAAACGCCGTGATGCAACCTGTTTGAAGAAATTTCTAAAGAAAACAAATGTACTTCAATTTTACTTCCCATATCTTTCATGTTAGAATTTCGGGGGTACTTTTCAAAGATAAGAGGTCATGACAAACGTATGTTTAATTTTATTACAGATCCCTTTTTTCACACGTCCCTTTTGCTTGTTATGATCGCATTTGCGCTTGTCGATATTAAAAGGGATCAAAAGCCGATAAACTGGCTGTTCTTTTTGCCCTTTGGCTTTTTGGCGTTTTCCTTCCTTTATCAAGCCTACCAGCAGCGGGCAGCTTATGAATGGCAAATTATGCATACCTTTTTTCAAAAGTATTATCATTATTGGAATTGGGATAAAGCATTTACAAAGATACCCTTGAATAACGGTTGGCCATTCCGGTTGTTTCGGCCCCATTGGTTAAATGTATATTTTGCCTTTGTCTATGAAACGGCTTTTTACCTGAATCTGTGGGTGGGAGTCATCCGCGGATTTTTTGCAAAAGACATAAAAAAAATGTTTCGCTACATGTTTGCAGGTTTAGTATTGCAAATGATCATTATCTATCCCTTTTATTACACGGTTTTGCTGCAGGAAGTCTGGTTTGTACAAGGAGATCCTGATCTTTTGCATCGACAGTTTTCTTCACATGCAGCACTTCTCAGTACAGTTGCCGACTGTTTTCCGAGCATGCATACATCCACAGCGTTTGCCGTTCTCCTGTTAGCTTTACGAGAGCGCGGGAAATGGTTTAAATGGCTCATGGTGGCAGATTGTGCAAGTATTATCGTCTCCACACTGTATAATAAAATCCATTGGCTGCTGGATGTTCTCGCCGGTATGCTTCTTGCCTATATTACGGTCATAGCGGTTGATTGGATATTGGACAGACTGCTGCCTAACGTTTGGCGAAAAATCGTTGTCCGCATCCCGCTTCTTTCCTCCATAAAGTGAAATTCGAATCAGATGGTGAAACTTGAATCAGATGGAGTTTGTGTCATCTGATTTTTTGCTTTTTCCTTTTCTCCGTTCCATTACTAATTTTTTCTGATCCTGCGAATTGTATAGAATTGACGCATCTTACATATTCTAATTTCAACAAATCAAAACTGAACTTCTTACACATAAAACACATAAAATCCGTATTTCCCCCATCTTGTTTCGTTATATTAAAAATGATTCTGCATAATGGTGGGATAAAATGTTTGTTTCATTTACAAATCAGAAAGGGTTTGTGCACAATTTCAGTTTAGCCCTAACAAATTGCAGATCAACAAACTGCAAATCGCTTCCAATTTGCATGATCATTCTTTCTTTATAATATTTATTGCAATAAAAATTTTCCTTTTTGTTAATTCTGGGTTGAATTGTCCACTCGAACACTTTAGTATAGAATTTAGTCAAGTGCGGAAACGCATACATGACTGAAAATATAAAAAAATAAGATTTTTTGTCAATTTTTCTATTAATCGATTGGTATGGTATGATATAAGAGATAATGAAATAAATAGAAAGTTGGGAGGTCTTATTGTGTCTGATTTTAAACCAGGTTTAGAAGATGTAGTAATTGGCTACAGCAGTGTTTGTTTCTTGGACGGTATCGAGGGAAGACTTTTATATCGCGGCTATGATATCGCATATCTTGCGGAAAAAACTTCATTTGAAGATGTCGTGTATCTGTTGTTGAATGGCGTTTTGCCATCTGCCGAAGAAAGTGAAACATTTCGTGCAGAAATGGCTGCACAGCGCACGTTGCCCAAAAGCATCATTGATTTGATTCGATTGATCCCAATTGATACACATCCAATGGATGCATTGCGGACAGCAATCTCTTTCTTGGGAACAACGGAAGAACCTGTTCTCAATACGTCTCCGGATCGCATACAGCGCGTAATTCGCGGCATTTCCGCCTCTGCCACGATTGTCGCGGCACTCAACCGCGTTCGTCAAGGATTGGAAATTGTCGAGCCTCGCCAAGATCTGTCACATGCCGGTAATTTCCTATACATGATGACAGGCAAGGAACCTTCTTCCGAACATACAAAATTAATGGACGTTGCCTTGATTTTGCATGCGGATCATGAATCGAACGCATCCACGTTTGCCGCTCGTGTAACTGCTTCCACTCTCTCTGATTATTATTCAGCGATCGTCACTGGCATCGGAACATTGAAAGGTCCGTTGCACGGCGGAGCAAATGAAGCAGTCATGCACTCCTTGCTGGAAATTCAAACGATTGACAATGTCATTCCATATGTCGATGAAAAATTGGAAAAGAAAGAAAAGATCATGGGATTCGGTCATCGCGTATATAAGACATATGACCCGCGCGGACTGATTTTGAAAAAGCTTTCTGCGCAAATCGGCGATCAGTTGGGTGAGCGCAAATGGTTTGACATGTCAGTGAAAATGGAAGAATATGTTCGTGACCGGAAAGGATTGTACTGCAATGTCGATTTCTATTCCGCTTCCGTATACTATCTCATGGGATTGCCGATTGAAATGTTTACGCCGATTTTCTTCGTCAGTCGCGTTGCGGGCTACACTGCACATATTCTTGAGCAATGGGAAAATAACCGTATCTTCCGGCCGCGTCTTGAATACAATGGACCGATTCATTCAACAGAAATAACAAGCAAGTAAGCAACAGCGCAAACCAGTTCCTGACAGACCGGCAAATAGCCGGTTTGTTTTCTTCTATCTACCGGTATTGAATATAGGAGGCTTTAACATCATGACTTTTTACGAAGGACAAACACCCTATGAAGCGATCGGCGGCGCAGAAACAATTGGCAAGCTTGTCGATGCATTTTACAAGCGCGTCATTGAGCATCCCGACTTAAAACCCATTTTCCCGGAAGATATTATGCCCGTGCGGGACAAGCAATACCTGTTCCTTACGCAATTTTTCGGCGGTCCGCATTTGTATTCCGACAAATACGGAAATCCGATGATGCGTGCCCGTCACTTGCCATTTCCGATTACCCCAAAACGGGCGGAAGCATGGTTGTCCTGCATGACAAAAGCATTGGATGAAGCAGGCATAGAAGGATCGATGAAAGAGTTTATGTTTGCCCGGTTAAAACAAACCGCATACCATATGGTCAATACGCCTGACGAATAAACGGAAAAAGTTATCATACCGATTGGCGATTGACCGTATCTGAAGGAGACTTCACAATGGATGTAACGTTGGAAATCATTGTCCGCTCGACAGAAATCGATGTGAATGGACATGTAAATAATGCTAAATATCTGGAATATCTGGAATGGGGACGGGAAGAATGGTATGAGCAAAACCACTTGCCATATGACCGCTTTATTGCCATGGGAATACAAACTGTAACTGTAAATATTACTATTAATTACCGACAAGAATGCCGGCAAAATGACAGACTCACCATCCATACAACGCCAGCCTCTTTAGGCAATACCAGCTATGTTTTAAAACAAGTCATCACAAATCAACGGGATGAAATCGTGGCTGATGCACTTGTTACAAGTGTAACAATGGATCTTCACACGCGCAAAAGCCGGCTTGTTCCACAAGAGCTGGCGCAGCTTTTTCCACGTACAGAAAACCGGGGATCCGGCAATCCATAGAAGTTTTGATTCCGGAGTTCAAATTCCATCAAGAAAACCCTCAAGCAGACTCGAGAGCGATCTTCAAGAGGGTTGTTATTTTTTTGTGTTCCATTGCCGCCCATTTTCCATGCCGCTAGATACTGGAGAGAAATGGGGAAACCCCTGCAAGTGTTTGATCATCGAGTTTGGCCAAAATTCCAAAAACTGCTTTTCTTGCACTTTCGTCATCCAGTTTTTTGGTCATCGACTTTGAAAGGCCGAACTGTTTCATGACTTGATCGACTTTTTCACGAGGCATTTTCACTAAATGCTGCTGCCAAATGGATTGTAATTGTTGTTCGCGTGAACTCATTTTTTATACTCCCCCTTTATCGTTAGTATTGCCTCCTTTCCTTCATGTATTTGTAT
Source organism: Fodinisporobacter ferrooxydans (assembly GCF_022818495.1). Lineage (GTDB taxonomy): Bacteria > Bacillota > Bacilli > Tumebacillales > MYW30-H2 > Fodinisporobacter > Fodinisporobacter ferrooxydans. Next base: position 4,695,858 of record NZ_CP089291.1, read on the forward strand.
CATTCGTATATTTGTACGATTCCCATTCGAATTATTTCTTTTTTGTTTGCAGTTTTAATTTTCCTCTGGAATGATTTTTTCTTCCAGGAGTCATGTCTTGAATGGATATTTTGGCAGATGGATTGTTGCGTTGGTGTACGGCCGACATGACTTGATTCAGATGAGTTGCAGCAGTCGTATTGGATGGAGCCGGTTGCATCCATTTCGACAATTGATCCAGAAAAGACATTGATCCGAAAGGGCTGCGATTGGGGCGATTCGATTGCATCCCTTGTCTGGGCCGCTGCATCATCCACGGCGGCATATTCCCATTCATAAAAGGAAACGGCGATTGATTTTTAAAATTGTTTCCCGACTGGAACGGAAACCAGGGATGCTCAAACGGAGAACTTCCCAGAGAATCATTTGTCTTCTGCTGTTTTGTATCTTTCCTCTGCGCAGGTACATTTCCCAACCATGTACCGCCAAAAGGGGAGTGCATTTGATTCATCATCCCCATCAACTCTTTCATGTGATCAGACTGCAGCAGATTCATTGTCAGTGATCCCATCCGCAGCAAATGTTTCAGATCCATTCCACTCTCTCCTTCTCCCTGCAATACTATTTTAAACTATGCATGCAGCAGACAAGTCGTAGCAGACAATCACCCATTTCTCCCCTTATTTTTATTTTTCTTTAAGAGGATGTTCAAAAAGTAGTCAAAACTCCACGGCGGATTGCTTTGCCGAATCCCCAAAAGGCTTACTCATGTACCAAACACGTACACTCCGTCGCCTTTTCGTGCTTCGGCTTCGCACTCCTTGTGTCTTACTTAACCACTTTTTGAACACGCACTTTAAATATTGTGTTGAAATCGTTACAATTTGTTCAATAACTGTTGTTTGATTATAATGGATATTTATTTTGTCAACTATTATAATAAAGCTAGCGAAAGGAGAATTTATATGGAACTTTCCCGTGATTATTCGATTGATCCTGTCTTGTTGTTAAAAGAATATGGTTTGCGGATTACACCGCAACGGATTTCGATTTTGTCTCATATGAATCAATACAAAATGCATCTGACTGCAGAGCAAATTTATCATGCGATCAAAGATGAATTTCCGTCTTTAAGTGTTGCAACGGTTTATAATACATTAAAAGCGTTTATCGATGCCGGTTTTGTGAAAGAATTACGGGTCGGCGATCATGCCAGCAAATTCGACTTGAATCTGATTCCACATCATCATCTGGTTTGTGAAAAATGTGGTCATATCGAAGACTTTCACTTTATCGACTTACCCATTGATAAAATTGCGAATATGCATAATTTTCATGTTCGCCATTATCATTTGGAAATTAATGGACTATGTGCGAATTGTCAAGAAGGGCATCCCTCTTACATTCATCAAAATCAGATTTCCTAACGTATTTTTGCTTATATTCTATGGGGGCTGTTCAATCATTGAATATTCAAATGCCAGTAGTTGAAGGATTTTGTTGTTTTCTTTATTCTGCATTCCTTATTCTGCGTTCCGGATTTGCCGACGATAGAGAAATACTGCTGCAACAATCACAATCCCAATTGTGTAAAACACATATAGCGCAAAAAATCCTTTCCATCCATTTTTATGGAATTGGTTGCCGGCATACGCATATGCGAGCATGATCGGAAATTTTCCAAGCAGAGTTGCCGATATAAAAGTTTCTACTTCCGCATGAAACGATACATTTGACTCCCAAAGTGGAAAAATCGTGCAACTTTTCCATACTTGCGGTACATCAGGCGAAGTTGCCGGGCTTCTGGCAAGTTGCGAGCTTTCATATCTGATAAATACAATCCCATTAACCCTTGTACAACCAATTGATGAAAGGATGCATCCGGCAAATCCGATACATGCCTGCGAGTTTGGTCAACAATCCATTCGATCCGTTGAACCGTTTGTTCCCAATTCTCGTAATAGGAGACAAAGTTCAAATCCCCCCCTTTACGGTCCTCTTCCTGATCAATCAAATAATCCAACAAAATATGTACGGCACCCATCCAAGGAAAATAGCACTTCACAACTTCTTCCGCCCGCTTGGGTGTCAGCGCAGGATTGGATGCCAATGCACAAAGTACAAAAACCCCAAGCGTCGAACCGGTTGCAGCTGCAAATTCCCACCAATGAAAAGCAGGAGCGAGTTGTCTATGTTGTTCCCACCACTGTATCAATCGATTCTCTCGCTCCTCGATATTCACATGTTTATGTGTCTGCAATTCGCTGTACAATACGACAAGCTGCTCAACAGTTGTCTGTACCAACGAATAATGAGGGAATCTGCGCAGTACTGCCTGGCAATCTTCCACCAATCTGCACAAATATCCTCCATCATCTTGATCTTCGCGGTATCGATAGTAATGCCTTTTTGCAGGATTTACGGCAGGATTTACCGCATCTGTCATGGCAACATGCAATTGGCGAAAATCCTCCGGATCTAACGAAGTACTCCGGTCACACAAGTTGTCAAGGTAATCGCTGATTGTTTGAAACGCAACAATAAACCGTGACATGTCATCCATCGCGTCTTTTGCCAGCAGTACATAAACAGAACCGCCATCTGCATGAAATTGCTTGCTTCCCATACTTGCCAAGGCTTGCTTTCTCAATTCCGGATTGGGAATTTGCAGCGCCAATTGATGATATTGATCAAACATACATTTTGCCCGCGGAAGAACATCACGAAAAATTAAATACAATAGTTTCGCCGCATCCCGTAACGTTTCAGCCATGAATGTCTCCTTATCGTTGCCTGTCTTTTTCCTGCGTGTCATTCCTGAATAAGAATAGTAAATCATTTTTTCAATCGTATCAACAAGTGAAAATCCGCCTAACCGATGAACTTTTGCATACAAATTGTATTCATATACGGCGGTTCTGCATACGTAAACCCTAATTTTTCCGAAAATGCAATACACGGTTTATTTGTTGCCTGAATAAATACTTCCAAAACCCGAATGCCATCTTGTTTCGCCTGATCTTCAATTTTCCTCATAACCTCTGTGCCTATGCCCTTTCGTTGCTTGGAATGGTCAATCACCAGAGAAGTAATATGGCGTTTTCCGCTATCGTCCGAGAAAAACGTATAATACCCGATTGGTTTGTTTTGATACAGCACCACGCGGGTCTGCTGCCCCATTTGCAGCAGTTGTTGGATCTGAAATGGCGTCAACGGCACACGATAGGCACTTTGGTAAATGGCTCCTAACTCCTTTTGTGTCAAATCGACAATCCAGCTTGTATCATCCGGTTGATATGGGCGAAACGCCATTTCTAAAGAAGGATGAATTGTTTTCTTGACAGCCGTTTTCTTTTTGGCCTGTTGTTTAAAGCCAAGACCCTTTTTATTTGAACCAGTCAACTGTTTTGTTGCACTTTTTTTTCCGCTTGCTTTCAATCCGATCACCCTCTGACTCATGTCAAATCATCCTCTGACATACTATGTCAGAGGATGATAGAAGGTACATATGTGGAGAATTTTTCAGTTTTGAATCCTCCAGTTTCAAATTCTGCTGTCCGATTCGATTTCAAAGCCCAAATCCACAATCAATTGCCAATCCTGTATAGGCCCTTGACCGGATGTTGTCAAATAATCACCTACGAAAATTGCATTTGCCGGATAAAAGCCAAATGCTTGCAGTTGGCGCAAATTGACTTCGCGTCCTCCGGATATGCGAATTTCCTTGGTCGGATTTACAAAACGCATCATAGCTAACAGTTTTAGACATTTTCGCGGATTTAATTCCTTTTTGCCAGCTAAAGGTGTGCCCTCAATTGGATTTAGAAAATTGCATGGAATCGAGTCTACATCTAATTCCTTTAGGGAAAAAGCAAGTTTCACGGCTTCCTCATCCGTTTCCCCCATTCCAAAAATGGCGCCCGAACATGGAGAAATCCCTGCATTCTTTGCGATTTCTACCGTATTGACCCGATCATCGTATGTATGTGTCGTCGTGATATTTTTATAGTTTTCCGCACTTGTATTCAAATTATGGTTGTATCTTTCCACACCTGCCGCAACCAATCGTTGGGCATGTTCCTCATTTAAAAATCCCAGGCAACAACAAATTTTTAAAGGCGTTGTTTCCCGAATTTCCTTTACAGCCGCTACAATTTCGTCAATTTCCCGATTGCTTGGCTTGCGGCCGGAAGCGACAATACAATACGTGCCTGCTTTTCGCTTCATCGCTTCTTCTGCTCCCGCGAGAATGGACTTTCTGTCCAATAAGGAATACTTTTCAATAGGAGCATCAGAAACGCTTGATTGCGAACAATATCCGCAATCTTCCGGACAGAGTCCGGATTTTACATTCATGATCATATTTAATTTTACTTTTTTCCCAAAATACTGTTTGCGAATCTGAAACGATGCCTGAAGAATATCCAGCAGCTCATCATCATCTGCTCGCAGAATGGATAACGCTTCGTCAAATGCAATCCCTTGTCCATCCAAGACGCGGTTTGCCAATTCTCCCCAACGGACACTTTGTTGCGGTTGCCCCACTGCTGTTTCCATTACATTTCTCCTCTCCATCTCCCAATTTCCATTATACTCCAATTTACGCATGGAAACAATGGTTAACCCTGGCGCTTGACCCTGATGTTACATTATAACTCTTACGCCGGTACCATATCTAGATATGCCACAGGAATCAGTCTCTCCGGGCACTAAAGCGCCAAGTTTTGCCTCATATCGATTTTGTTAGTATTTCAACAAATGCTTGTGCTGCTTTTGACAGATATCTCCCTTTTTTATATGCACAAATCAGCGTACGGGTCGGTTTTTCCGGCAGCAGTGCCAGGTAATGTGGCAGCAGCGGATCACCGCTTCCTTGCTTTTTCACCATTTCCGGGACAAATGCGATCCCCATGCCTGCACCAACCAGCGACTGCACCGTATCGATATTGCTGCTTTCAAATATCACATGCGGCTCAAATCCCGCCTGTGTGCAAATGTCGTGTGAAATCTGCCGAAATCCTTGTCCTTTTTTTAAAAAAATAAACGATTCATCTTTCAATTCTTTGACATCGACTTGCCCTTCTTTTGCCAACCGATGTTTGGCAGGAACAGCTAAACAAATCGCCTCGTCGACTAATGGGATCCAATCGAGTTGGCTCTGTTCCACCGGCAACGTCAAAAGGGCCAAGTCAGTCTTTCCTTTTGCCGTTAATTCTTCCAGGACAGCTGTTGTCTCCTCGATCAAGACAACTTCAATTCCCGGATATTTGTCACAAAAGATCGACAGCACGGCTGGCAGAACATGGGAACCAGTCATCGGCAAGCTCCCCAAAATCAGTCGGCCGTTTTTCATATCAGCTAAATCGCGCATTTCCGATTGAATTTGTTCTACCTTATCAAGTACTTGAGCTGCGTGCAAAACAAATCGTTCTCCGGCATATGTCGGCTCAAGAGGGGTATTTGTGCGGTCAAATAATTGAACACCTAATCCTTGCTCTAGTTTTGCCACTTGTTGACTTAATGAGGGCTGTGCAATGTGCAATGACTCGGCCGCTTTGGAGAAACTTCGATGTTCCGCAACTTTTAAGGCATATAGAAGCTGGCGTAGTTCCATATGTGTATATGTGTCTCCTTTGAAATATATGAAATCAATTCTGCTGATTCTATCCTGCATGCAATTTCATGCTCCGCTGGCAAGTGTGTTTTCTGCTATGAATACGTGCATGATCATGAAAATTCGCTATATAACCATGAAATACTTAAAAACACCTGTATAGGTAAAAACTATACCATATATAGATATTATATGTTAGATAAATAGTCGCAATTATGATACAAATATATTATAGTAAGAATGATCGATATAATTTGAAAGTGCTAGATTCAAGTTTTATAAAAAGCAAACAAGGAGTGTAAGAAGACAATGAGTGCAAACAAAAAACGTACGATGTTTGAAAAAATTTGGGATGCGCATGTTATCCACCAAGAAGACAACAAGCCTAGTATTTTATATATAGACTTGCATTTAATCCATGAAGTAACATCACCTCAGGCGTTTGACGGTTTGCGGATGCACAATCGCAAAGTCCGCCGCCCGGATCGTACGTTTGCCACAGTCGATCACAATATCCCGACAACAGATCGTTCCAAACCGGTAGAAGATCCGATTTCAGCCAAGCAAATGGACACATTGACGCGAAATTGCCAGGAATTTGGCATCACCCTGGCAGATATACACAGCCCGGACCAAGGCATTGTGCATGTGATTGGGCCAGAATTGGGCCTTACATCACCAGGGAAGACAATCGTCTGCGGTGACAGCCACACATCCACACATGGTGCATTTGGCGCTTTGGCATTCGGAATCGGCACAAGCGAAGTCGAACACGTATTGGCTACACAATGCTTGTCACAGGCAAAACCAAAGACGATGGAAGTGCGGGTCAACGGCCCTTTGCAGGCTGGCGTTACAGCAAAAGATTTGATCCTTGCGATTATTGCAAAATTTGGTACGGACTTTGCTACAGGAACGGTTATCGAATATACAGGTGAAGCAATCCGCAATTTGTCCATGGAAGAGCGGATGACCGTTTGCAATATGTCCATTGAAGCAGGCGCCCGTGCCGGCCTGATCGCACCGGATGCAGTAACATTTGAATATTTGCGCGGCAGACGTTTCGCTCCACAAGGAGAAGCATTCGAACGCGCTGTAGAACAGTGGAAGCAACTCGTGACAGATGAAGGCGCAGATTATGACTTCCGTGTCGAGATCAATGCCGATGAAATCGCGCCACAAGTTACATGGGGCACAAGTCCTGGCATGGGTGCGAACGTAACGGATGCGGTTCCGAATCCTGCAGACTGTGAAAACGAAAACGATCGCAAAGCTACACAAAATGCCTTGTCATATATGGGCCTCGAACCTGGAACTCCTTTGGAGGAAGTCAAAATTGACCGTGTATTTATCGGCTCATGTACAAATGGACGGATTGAAGATCTGCGCGCCGCAGCTAGCATTGCCAAAGGTTATAAAGTTGCAAGCCATGTGAATGCGATGGTGGTTCCCGGTTCAAATAAAGTAAAGCAACAGGCAGAAGCGGAAGGATTGGACAAAATCTTTACCGAAGCGGGATTTGAATGGAGAGAGCCTGGCTGCAGCATGTGTCTCGCCATGAATCCAGACGTATTGCAGCCAGGTGAACGTTGTGCGTCTACATCGAATCGCAATTTTGAAGGACGTCAAGGCCGCGGCGGCCGTACACATCTCGTCAGCCCGCAAATGGCTGCTGCTGCCGCTATTAAAGGCCATTTTTATGATGTGCGCAATTGGGTTGTGAATAAGTAACGAACGTGAGATTCGTTCTGCTTTGCAATTGAACACTAGCGTTACGAGTTTAAATTATACTTTACAAGTTTAAAAGGAGAGATATCCATGCAACCATTTACAAGACTAACCGGTATTGTTGCACCTCTTGACCGGGTGAATGTAGATACAGACGCAATTATCCCGAAACAGTTTTTAAAACGCATCGAACGCACCGGATTTGGACAATTTCTATTTTTTGATTGGCGCTTTACAGAAAATGGAGAGACAAATCCGGAATTTGAATTAAACAAATCACGCTATCAAGGTTCCAGCATTTTATTGGGACGCAATAACTTTGGCTGCGGTTCCTCCCGGGAGCATGCGCCTTGGGCATTGCTGGACTACGGATTTCAAGTAGTCATCGCGCCTTCGTTCGCTGATATTTTTTACAACAACTGTTTTAAAAATGGAATTTTGCCGATAAAACTATCTGAACAGGATTTGGAACTTTTGTTTAAACGTGCATTTGAAAAAGAAGGCTATCAATTGACAGTTGATTTGGAACAGTTGTTGATCAGCGATGAAGAAGGACTAAGCATTCCTTTTGAAATCGACCCTTACCGCCGTGAATGCTTGTTGAAGGGATTGGATGATATCGGAATTACCTTGCAGTATGAAGATGAAATCTCCAAATATGAAAAAGAACATGCCAATGCGTTTTGACTTAATCAAATCTCTCGGCCGCTTTTGTTAAGAAAGCGGCTTTTTTTATTGGTACTTGATAAAAATTTCATGTACTATTGATTTAGTAGGGATTTTCAAAAATAAATGGAATCAGTTAAGCTATCCAGGGAGGTACAAATGATGGATTGGTTGCGGCAAATGTCCATTTTTTCTGACCTGTCAGATCAGGAATTAGATAAAATAGCAAATATTGTCCATGCTCGCAAATTCCCGCGCGATACTTTTGTTTTTCATGAAGGCGATGAACGGGAAGCTGTTTATTTTGTTCGCTCCGGTATTGTCAAAGTCTCAAAACTTGATGAAGATGGGAGGGAGCAAATCGTTTCTTTTCTTCAGTCTGGTGATATGTTTCCACATGTAGGATTTTTTGACGACGCTCCTTATCCGGGGACCGCTCAGACAATTGAAGCAAGTGAGTTGGCGGCAATTCCTATTCGGGAATTTGAGCACCTTTTGTTGCAACAACCGAAAATTTTCTTAAAAGTCACTCGCGTGCTTGGCAGAAAGATTTTAGAACTTCAGCAAAAACTGCAGGATGTAACCATTCAAAATGCGTATGACCGGATTGTTCATGCATTGTTGCATCTCTGTAAACAAAATGGCCTAAAAGTGGAAAACGGCTTTGTATTATCCTTTCGCCTGACAAACCGGGAGTTGGCAAATATGATCGGAACATCCAGGGAAACGGTCAATCGCGTTTTAAATGACCTGCGCAAACAAGGTTCTGTAGACTTTGTCACAGAAGGAATCTGGGTCTCCGATCAGTTGATAAAAAACCAGGATTATTAATTGTTCTTTCGGTATACTTTCCGATATGTTGAAAAAGCCTTTCCAATGTACGCCGAATACGCTGGAAAGGCTTTTGTTCCCTGCTTTTATTCCATTCCTTACTTTTACTTCATTATTTACTTTTACTCCATTTGATCGTTGATTATTGCAGCCGTTGTTCCAATTTGACCTTTTCTTCTTCATACCCCGGTTTCCCAAGAAGAGCGAACATATTCTTCTTGTATGCTTCCACGCCAGGCTGATCAAATGCATTCACACCAAGCAAATATCCGCTGATCGCACATGCTTTTTCGAAGAAATAAACGAGTTGTCCAAAATAATACGGCGAGATCTCGGGAACACGGATGATAAAATTCGGTACGCCACCGTCCGTATGCGCCAATAACGTTCCTTCAAACGCTTTTTTATTTACATAATCCATAGTCTTCCCTGCCAAAAAATTCAAACCATCCAAATTTGCAGGATCTTTCTCGATCGTGATGTCTGTCTTCGGTTGCTCGATATATACAACCGTTTCAAACAAGATTCGCATGCCTTCCTGTACGTATTGTCCCATCGAATGCAAATCTGTTGTAAAATCGACAGCTGCCGGATAGATCCCTTTATGATCTTTCCCTTCACTTTCTCCGAACAATTGTTTCCACCATTCCGAGAAAAAATGTAGAGAAGGTTCGTAGTTGACCAATAATTCGATCGTTTTCCCTTTTCGATACAATGCGTTTCGTGCTGCCGCATATTGATAGCACGGATTTTTTACAATATCTTTCTCCCCAAATGCTGTAACTGCATCTACAGCCCCTTGCATCATTTGTTGAATATCGACTCCGCTTGCAGCAATCGGCAGCAATCCCACAGCTGTCAAAACGGAATAGCGGCCCCCGACATCATCCGGGATGACGAATGATTCGTAACCTTCTTCTGTGGCCAATTGTTTCAATGCGCCGCGAGCTTGGTCTGTCGTCGCATAGATTCGCTTCCGTGCTTCTTCCTTGCCATATTTTTTCTCCATGTAATCGCGGAAAATACGGAATGCAATGGCTGGCTCTGTCGTGGTTCCAGATTTGGAGATCACATTCACAGATATGTCCTTGCCTTCCAGCACATCCATTAATTGTGTCAGATAGACGGGACTGATGTTATTGCCCACAAAATAAATTTCCGGCGCGTTACGTTGTGACTTGCTCAATACATTAGAAAAAGAATGTGTGAGCATTTCGATCGCCGCCCTTGCTCCCAGATACGACCCACCGATGCCAATCACAACAAGTGCGTCTGAATCGGATCGGATTTTCTCAGCAGCTGCAAGAATGCGCGAAAATTCTTCACGGTCGTACTGTTCCGGCAATTCAACCCAGCCAAGAAAGTCATTTCCGGGTCCTGTTTTTGAATGGATCAAATCATGTGCCAAGGCAACTGCCGGCTGAAGATTGCTAAATTCCTGTTCACTCAAAAACGCTCCTGCTTTTGAATAATCAAATGTTAGTGGCTTCATCAAGTTCTATGTTCTCTCCTTTTCCATATGAATTGCTCCTATATTCTATATCGAACGGTATGCTGAAAGTATACATAATTTTCATTTGAATTACCAATACAGGCAAGGGATTCCGGTATATATAGACAGGGATTTCCGATGCATCAAATTGCCAACATGGATTATCGTGGCAAATAAACCATGAAAACAGACAATTGCCCACGTAGCTCAAATTCTCCCAAAGAAGCAGGCAATAAAAATACCTTTCCTCTCGTCAAAAGAATTGTGTTATTCGCTGCAATCAATTCCCCTGCTCCATCTATTACAAATCCAAAGCGAAATTTCCGTTCTGTAGACGTCTGGATGGAATCGTGAATCTCCCATTTTTCCACGATAAAATAATCGCTTGATACAAATCGGGTCAGATGTGTATTCCCTTGCTTCCATTTGTATGGCTGCACATCCGGCAAACGGGATGGATAATTGATTTGCTTCAAGACATCTTCGAATTCGATTGTGTAATCGGTCGCATCGATGTCTTCACGATTTTGATTGCCGGTATTGGGCTCATGCAAGCGGAAAGAAGCAGCATCGCTTTGCTGCACTTCCAAAGCGACTATTCCTTTCCCCAAACCGTGCACCATGCCGCTTGGAATATAAAAAAAATCTCCCGGATGTACTTGCTTTCGCATGAATAATTGTTCCCATTCGGCTTGTTGGATCATTCCCCGGAATTCACTTTTGGATTGTGCCGTATGTCCATAATAGACGGAAGCCCCTTGATCAGCTTCAAGAATATACCAAAATTTCGTATTGATCTGAGATGAATCTGTCAATCCGGACTGCTTGCGGTCATTGAAATGAACAAAGACAGGTTGATTTTGACCGGTGTCGAGAATTTTGATAACCAAAGGAAAGGAACGGCTTTTCTCAAAGCCAAACCATTCGGATGTCATTGACTGAATATCCGTCAGATCCTTGCCAGCCAGCATACCGTTTAAAATCATGGAGTGAATATCTTTGCAAGCGGATAATAGCCATGCTTCCCCTACCGGTTCTTGCCCGGCAAAAGAAAATAGCGATTGTAGATGAAATCCTCCCCATGGCTGATTGATAAATACAGGTTGCAAAATAATAGGATATGGCTGCATCCTAAGTCCCCCATGCAAATGAACTCTCTAGTAGAGGATTTCAAAAAGTAGTCAAAATTCCACGGTGGATTGCTTAACCACTTTTTGAACACGCACTAGTAATAAGAATTTTATTTTTCTATGGTAAATTCCTGCTTCTGCGGGAAAAATTCAGTATAATGACTTGGCTGAATGTTTGCCTGCAAAGATTCTGCCACATACGGGTGGCAAGTCAAAAACAGGATTTGATGCTGTTGCGCCATTCTATCCAACACTTGAATTGTGGTTTGCAGTCGCATCGGATCAAAATTCACAAAAATATCATCCAAAATAATAGGTGCCTCCATGCCTTTTTGGTACAGTTCATCGATCAAGGCAAAGCGCAGGGACAGATACAGTTGTTCTGCAGTACCGCGGCTTAATGACGATGTTGACAATGCGATCGTCTGGCTTTGGATCGCCAGAATGTCGGGTGCACCAATGCGTGTCCTTACTTGTTGATAACGGTTGTTTGTGATATCTCCAAACATCCGTGATGCTTTTTGCAATACGGCTGGCTGCCGATCCTGTTCATATTTTTGTCGCGCCAACTCCAACAGTTTCTGTGTCAGCGTATAGACAGACCATTCCCTTGCCAAATCATTCAATTGCGCATCGATTTGTTGCATTTGCTGCTGCAACCGGGAACGCTCGGAATCGATTTCCAGCCGTTCGATTTCACTTTCCAACCTCCCTTGCAGACGGCTGCACTCCGCAAGTTCCTCTTGGATTTGTTCCAATTCCCTTTCCAGCTCCTGAAGCAAATGCAGCCAGGAACTGCTGTCCTGCTCCAGGATTTGCGGCAACTGCTGCTCATACTTGTGTCGCGATCCTGAGATTGCTTCACATTTTAAATACAGCATATGCAGTTGTTCTTCTAATTGACGTTTTTTCTCTGTATTTTCATAACTGTCGGCAATTTGTCCGGGTTCTGAAAATCCATGTTTCTTAAGCCAGCCATTCATTTCTTGCAAATGATGCTGCAGTTCCTGCCAGATCTGTACTCGTTGATTGTTCAATGTCTGACAGGAATACTCCAACTCTTGCTTTTGTACACAAGCTGCGTGATTCCGTTTTGCCTGATTGTATAAATCCTGCAGACGGTGCAGCGGATCTTTTGGATAGACGATGTCCGGATGCTCTTCTTTCTGGAATTGTTGCTGCAAGTCTATGATTTTTTGTATAAACTGCCGGATTTGCGACTCATATTGCAGCTTCTGTTTGCTGCGATTTTCAAATTCCCGCAAATTTTCTTTCCCTCGTTCCACCAATTGCAAATATTGCAAAACACTTGCGGGTGACAGCCGATGTGCAATGCCCTGTGTCGTAAGCCATACATGCCATGCATGCTCCCATTGATGCAAACTCTCTTGCAACTGTTTTTGTTTTTGTACTTCCTCCAATAAGCGCCTTTCATTTTTCTCTTGTTTGCGCAAACAGTCTTGTCTTTGGGCCACTAAAATCAGCAACCGTTCCACCTGCGTACGTTTTTGCAAAAGAAATTGCACAAAGCGCTGAAACGCTTCCTGTGACGAATCGACACTCCCAACTCGCAATCCATCCAAGTCGATTCGAATCTCTTCGGCAAGTACCCGAATTTTTTGCATCAAGGGATCCAATTGGCGGGCAAGCTGTTCTATATTTTCCTGCACATTTGCCAGCGATTGCCCGATTGACCGGGCTTCCCTGTTGTTCCCTTTGTAATTGCTTCCATTCCGGCCTTGCTGCTCCTTTACGACCTGCAACGTGAATCCGGCAAACAGGAGTACACAAATGGCCCCTGCAAACAAACCGATACGCAGCGCTGGCCATGCCACACCTGCTGCCAAAAGTATCGTTACGATCAGAACAACCCCTGTAAAAAACAAGCGGGTTCCTTTTTCCTGCCCGGAAGATTTGCGTTCCGAGCGAAGTGATTGAATTGGGCTTTCCTGCTGTTTCCATTGGGATTCCTGCTGCTCAAACCATTTTTTCTGTGCCAACATGGGCTGCAATTCCATTGCGAGATCTTGCAATTGCTGAATCGTATTCTGCAGTTGTAAAAGTTGATCCGGTTCGGCATGAAAGTTTGCCGCAATTTCCTGAATGGCTGAAGCAAGGTCTTTCATGTCTTCTTCCAGCAATATTCGTTCTTTTTGCAATTGCCCGACTTGTGAAGTTTGAAAGGCCAGCTGCTCCGTGATTTGGGAACGATCCGCTTCAAATTTCCTCACTTCTTCATATGTAACAAACGTTGTTGAAATACTGAAAACGCCATTCGCGTTCGAGTTGACACCAAGTTGCGCCAGAATTCCATCCTGTTTGATTTTTATATGCTCCAATTCCGTTGACAGCTTTTCGATTTGATTGACCCATTCCATATATACGTGTCTTTCCTGATGCAATTCAACAATCGTATTCCAATCTTCTTCCAAGTCGGGATCGAAATGGATCCCGTTGGTTTCTTCTTCCAATATTCGATATTGCCTTTCATACTCTTGCATCTTCTCTTCCAGGCCATTCAGTCGCTCTTGCCATTTGTCCCACTGATGATACATGTCCCTTGTACAAACAGGCAGATGTTGCAAACCAAGAAGCCTTTGCTGAATCGGATGAATCTCTTCCCATAATTGCCGCAGTTGTGCAAATACATTTGCCTGGTTTCGTCGCTGCTCCAACTTCTGTTTTGCCGTTCTCCATTGTTCCATTTTGCCATGGACTTCTGCGAGCTCTTGACGAAGTTTTTCATACTGTTCCGGGATCGTTGACAATTGTTGCATGGATTTTCGCAATTCCTGCTTTTCTTTTACAAGTTTGGTCAGCGGCTGATCCTGTCCCCGTTTTCGATAGAGGGAAAGTTTCCTGTTTTCCAGTTTCTTTTCAATCTCAATCGGCGAGACGGCGCCAAGCCCCATTCCGGCGCTGTGAATTCGCCCTTGGATATCTTCTTTTGACAAGGATTGAAAATCTTCCAATTCACTTAGTCCGAATGCGTAGATCGATTGATATACTTGCGGGGACAAATGTTTCTGAAACTCTTGCATATATCGCTCTTCCGTGTAGATCCGGCCGGAGTCATCCGTAATCTTAAGATCTCCCCGCAAAGCCCGCCCCTGAAACACGCGTTCGATTTGCAACGTTTGCGAATGCTTGCCGTTCTCGCCGATTTGACAAATGATTTTCCCGCCAAATTTTCCGCCGTCCATCGGTTCATAGCGGCTTTTCGTCTTCGATGAGTCAAATCCGAACAAGATGGCGCGAATACAGGCAAGTAGCGTCGTCTTGCCCGATTCATTCGGGCCGTATATGATATGGAGTCCCTGTGGGGAAACGTCGATTGTCATTTGTTTTAACTGTCCGAACCCATATATGTGCAAATGTTTGATTCGCAACGCTATTCACTCCACTTCCAACAACATTTGCAATCCTAACTGGCCGGCCTTCCGCAGCAAGAGTCGAAAATCTTCCTCAGAAAGATTCGGCAACGGTTTTCCTCTTCCATAAAACTCTTGCAAGCTTCGCTGCAAGTCATCCCGTATCGCAGGTGATTCCATACACGTTTCGGCGATTGTCAAAAAATCTCCAATAAAATTCGGCTGTTGACGCAAAAGCTCCAAATCATAATTAGGCGCTGTCTGTTCTTCTAACGATTCAATCCAGAAATTCCCGCAGGAATTCGAAAGGATTGTCTGCAATGCATCCTGTACCTGACGAAGATTTTCCCGATCCTGTAAATACGCATGCAAGGAAGTCGCTCCATGTACCGTCATTCGCACGATTCCTGTATTCGCATGGGATTCTGCAACACCCGCCACGTGTTCCGCCAAACGATCCACCATCTCTTCCACCCTGTCGCAACCGGTAAGATCCACTTGCAGCATGAACCATCTGATTTGATCTGTCGGCAAAAACGTCAACTCAGAAACTCCCGTTTCCTTTACATCGACCAAATAACAGCCGCGGGCGCCTGCTTCGCGGATATGTCTGCCTTGCGGATTGCCCGGATAAAGGATCACGGGATTCTGATCGTTGAGAATACGCGGTATATGAATATGTCCAAGCCCCCAAAAATCAAATCCCGCCGCTGTCAGTTCTTCTACTGTCGTCGGCGCGTAATTTTCGTGCTGCTCATCACTGCCCACATTTGTATGGAGGAGTCCGATTGCATAGGGTGCCTGTGTATCTCTTTGAAATTTTTTTGCGTAGTTTTCCGATACCGCTTGAGCAGGATAACTGATTCCATAGATACGGGCAAGTTCTTTGCCGTTTCGATAGACGCTTTGGCTGTCCACTTTTCCCGCCGGAAATACGTATACGTTGTCCGGCCATTCCATGCGAATATATTTGCCGCCGAGATGATCGTGATTGCCATGAATGATATAGATATGTATACCTTTCTTTTGCAGGCGCTTGGCCTGCTCGCGAAAGTGCACTTGTGCCCGCAAGCTTCTTTCCGGCTGATCAAACAGATCTCCGGCAATCGTTAAAAAATCCACTTCACGTTCCATACAGGCGTCGACAATCCGCTCGAAAGCATGAAACGTCGCATCCTGCAAGTCTGTCTGCAAATCAGGCCCAATCCGTTTCATACCCTTGCACGGGCTGTCCAAATGCAGATCAGCCGTATGAATAAAGCGAAACGGTTCCATCTTCCACTCCCCTTCCGCAACCAATCTCATGTGTCAATCTCATGTGTCAATCTCATGTGTCAATCTCATGTATCAATCTCATGTATCAATCTCATGTGTCAATCTCATGGATCGATCCTATACACGAATCATAACTCTCGCAAAAAAACGAGCTTGGATTGTACCGGTGTCCCGTAAATGGCTGTCAGCGCCCGTCGGTACAAATCCATTTGCGTTTCATATTGTGTCATAAGTTTGGAGCGATTGGCAGCGGTGATTTGATTTGTTTTAAAATCCACCACGGTAATCGTTCCGTCTGGCATGATCAGCAATTTATCGATCACGCCGGAAATCACCCGACCGTCCAGTGTGGTACGAAACTGCACTTCGCTGTGCACTTCTTTTGCCAACTGTATTTGTTGAAACACGTCACTGCTTGCATAGCGCCGGATCAGATCAAATACCTGTCGAAAAACGGGATCGTTGTCCATATGTTCATATCCGTACTCGTCCAGTACTTGTTTTGTGACAACATGGGCTTGTTCGATCCGATCCAACTGTTCGCAAATACGATGGACAATCGATCCGAATACATCGGCGGGAATATCCGTCTCCTCATTCTTCTCAAAACTGCCGGCCGTCCCGCCATGAAACGGATTGTCCCACTCCGGCCAGTCCGGAAACCCCATTTCGTAAATACGATGATACATGTCCGGATCGTTTTGTTTTGTCATCACCATCGATGCCGTTACATAGGAAGGCTGATTCACGGCCGCTTGATCAAAAACCGATTGCAGCAATTGCAAAGGAACTTGCTGCAGATCTGTTCCCAGTGTCTGAATTGTCTCTGTGAGAATGTCATATGCTGATGCAGAAGGTTGATCTCTCGTCTCCCTTTGATCCTTTTCAGGAATCGACTCATACATGGCATCCACCTGTTCCGCTGTCAAATAGCGAACAGCAAACGCCGCACTGGCCGCAGCCAATGAATCAAGATCCCCGCCCGCCATGACGGCAACCAGCCAATGGAACCAGTTTGCATCTGCCAACTGCAGCGCTTTTTGCTGTTTGGGCGGTTTTTTACTGCCAACCAATACGAGATAATCGCGAGCACGGGTAAGAGCCACATAAAGTTTCCGCCGTTCTTCATGCAAAGCCCTGTCGGCTTTCTCTCGTTGCAAATCTTGTGCAACACCACTGCCGTCGAGGAGAACCGTGTGCCCGCCAATCGTTTCACTTCCCTGACTTTTGGCAAGCTTGAGTCCAAGCCCTTTGCCTGGCTGATAACCGAACAAGTCCGAATCGGCTCTTGGTTTTCGAGCCATATCCGGCAGGAATACAACCGGAAATTCCAATCCTTTGCTTTGATGAATGGTCATGATTTTTACGACATCTTCATCCAGAGATGTTACATCAGCGTCTGTTTCGTCAACTTCATTTTCAATCATTGCTTCTACATGTTGAACAAAAGCAAATAAACTGCCATTTTTATCATTTTGAAATCGTCGGCTGACAGCGATCAATTTTTCAAGATTCCCGACTTTTTGCCTGCCGCCAAAGCGGGCAATCAAAATTTGCTCAATCCCCGTATCGTCGATCATCTGCCGGACAATCTCGTCGACAGCTGCAAACGCCGCGAGTTTGCGCCACTTTTTCAGAAGATCAAACGCCCGCAGAAGATGCTTGCTGTCTGTGTCTTCCAACTGTATTGGCAAACGTTTTTTGTCCATTCTGCTCAAACCCGCGAACCCGATCGTTCGCTGGATCCAAAACAACCCTTCGTCAGAAACGCCAAAAAGCGGAGAACGCAGCGCTCCAATCCAGGCCAGTTGATCTTCCGGATCCAAAAGCAGGCGCAGCACATGATACAGATCGACAATTTCCTGCCGCTTATAAAAATTGCGGCTGCCGACAACGTAGTAAGGAATGTTATAGCGCTGCAGCATATATTCGTACAAATGCACATGTGTCATGGCTGAAAACAGCAATGTTATATCGCCATACCGAACCTTGCTCTCGAAGAATTCTCCCGTTTGCGAATCCGTTTTTACAATCAGCGATTCCTGCTCACACATGCCGCGTATTCGCTTTGCAATGATTTCGGCTTCTCGCAAACGAGACCGGATCGATTCTGACATGGCTTGATCAGACGCGGCTTCCAAAGGCTCCTCCTGACCCTCTTCCTCTGTATCCAGCGGCAAATGTATAAACTCGACACGCAATTGCTCTTGCCTTACAATTGCCCGCGTCGGCAACATACCGGCATCATATGCGACCCGGTAATTGAAATTTTGGGAATCTTCCAAGGCGTCGTCCACTTCCATGACTTTGGAAAAAAAGCGGTTGATAAAATGGATAATCGGCTCAACGGTTCGGAAGTTATGCCTTAATTCGATTCGATCCCCGCCGCGGATCGTTTGAATTTCCCCCTGCAAATCGAGGAACACGCCGACATCCGCCTGGCGAAACCCGTAAATCGACTGTTTGGCATCACCGACGATAAAAAGTTTCGCCCGCTCCGCCAAGTAACGGACAAGCCGCGCTTGCATATGATTGGTATCCTGAAACTCATCCACCATTACGTAGCGAATGTTTTGTGTGATGCGGGTGCGAATGTCCGGATTTTGCAACAAGCGCACGGCAGCGATTTGCATATCCGTAAAATCCAGCACGTGACGGCTATGTTTCAGCGCTTGGTATGCTTTCTCCAGACGTATCAAAAATTGAATGAGAGCCGTTGCCAATCCTTGATAGTCTCCGGAAATCATATACGTTGACCATTCCTGCAGCTTTGCAAGAAAAAGCGGCAAACACTCTTTATAGGTTTTGGAAAGTTGTCCTTTCCATTTGCATGCTTGTACAATGGCAGAGACCGTCCGCCGCAACTCTTCTGTCCATACCCCGTCTGCCGCTGCCAGTTGCTCCCGAAACGCTCGCCAGTATGGATGAAAGGATTCAGCCATCTGCTTTTCCAAAACGGTTTTCCCCTGATCCGGTTGCGCCAAGTGCACCTGGTCACCCAATGACACCAGAGCGACTGCCTGCTCAATCGCCTGTATGCGATTGGCTTCGAGCTGTTTTTCAACTTCCTCTTGCAGTCCTGCCCATGCAGCCGGATCATGAAGTTCCCGCAGTTGATCAAACAAGCGCCGGATCGATTGCCGGAAACTATAGGCCGGATACTCTCTCAATACGACTGTGACAAATTCCAGGTCGCGGCTCAATCCGTCTGCTATCACTTGTTCGAACGCCTGCTGAAAAAGTTCTTCCGCTTCATAGGGTTGCAAGACTGAAAAATGCGGATTGATATCGGCTTGCAGCGGATATTGCCGGATCAAGCGGGCACAAAGTCCATGAATCGTCGTAATCATGGCGTTTTCCACTTCATCCATGTACAATGCCCATTTGGATCGATCCGGTTCTTGTGCATTCTGGTACAGCTTTTTCATTTCCAGCCGGATGCGTTCTTTCATCTCGATTGCCGCTTTTTCAGTAAACGTAATCGCAATGATTTGATCTGGCGCAACAGCATCCGGGAATGCCAGTTTCGGCAATGGCTGTTCGTCTTCTGTTAAAATAGGGTCAGGCACGATTTGCCGCCCTGCCAATTGGGTCAGATACCGCCGGGTCAAAACCCACGTCTTGCCCGACCCGGCACCGGCAGTTACCGCAATATCTTTGGTCAATGCATTGACTGCCAGCCACTGTTCCCGCGTTGGTCTTTGCTCGCTCAAATTTTTCCCTCCTTCTCCTCTTCCTTCATTCCTTGCTTTTGCTGCTCGAAAGCGATACTTTGAATCGGATCAAACCGACAGATGCGCTTATAGGGACAATAGGTCGTGCATTTCCGCGGCTGAACCGCAAACTCCCCTTCCTGCATGGATTGATGGTACGACTGAATGGTCTCGAGGGATTTTTCCAATGTCTCTTCCCACTCCAGCGCAGGTATGAACGTTCGATTCCGCTTGAGTCCGATCTTGTCTTTATGCAACTCATGATAGACGCCTTTGCCGCGATTGGGCTTTTCAATGCCGTAATACAAGGCGCCTGCTGCTGCAGCTCCTTCGCCAATTCCCAGCAATTCTTTATTTTCGCCGACAGCTTGCAGGTAGACAGCCAGTTGAAAGTCGATTCCCCGTTCCAGATCCTTTTTCCCGGTCAGACTGTTTCCCGTTGTTTTATAGTCATAGATCGCATACATGTCATGCTCTTTGGCATAGTCGATGCGGTCAATTCTTCCGGCGAATTTTAGTCCTGCCATTTCGATCGGCTGTGCTGTCGAATTCGGATCTTTCAGTTGATGATCTTCCAACGGCATGCCAAAACTCCATTCCAGCCGATGCGGCTGCAACTTCGCATCCATTTGGTCAAATGACCGCATCTCATATTCCAGCCATTGCTCCAACTTCTCCTGAATTCGTTCTTTTTCGATTTGCCATGTCAAACGTTCCCCGATATAGGTGGATTGTTCCAGTGCTGCAAGCTCTTCCGCAACAATTCGCCGCAACTCTGACAACCATTTGTCCCGATCCGCATCTGTCAATTTGCGATTCCTGTTTTCTCGCCATTCTTCATACAATCGGAACAATACCCTATGATACAAATTTCCCCGATCAGCCACAGCCAAAATGTCTCCTTCTTCATCCGGAAGTTCTGCAGCGAGAACGCGATTCACAAAAAACTGAAACGGGCAAGATCCGTATTGGTTGAAAAAGGACGCACTATAGACCCGATCTTTGTGGAACCGTTCCTGCAATTCCCTGCGAATCTCAGGATCCCTCAATGTTCCTCGATAACGGCTGACATCCTGCATCCTTTCGTCCTCGACCGCGATTTGTTGAAATCGGTACTGCCACTCTTGAAATGCACAGGAGTCTTTATACTCCACTTGCATCGCATGCTGCAAATCCGCAACTGCAACATGTGCAAACAGCCACATGTCCCGTTCTTTCGTTTGGGACAAATCCTGCCAAGCAGCAGGAACGCAAGCTGAGCCTTGAAAAAAAGCATCCGTGCATTCCCGGATATGTCGGCTCCACTGTTCCGCCTGCTGCGGGCAATCCCGCATAAGTGTTTCCAGAAAACGACTGCGCAGCATCCCCTTCTCTTCTACATACAGCAAGTCCAAACGCTGCTTTGCCAGTTGGAACGCCATTGTAAAAAATACGTGCTGCAAGTCCATCTGCAACTGCTGCTGCGGCAATTGCAATCCTTGCCGGATCAACGCCCGTCTTTGCTCTTCCCGCAACAGCCAGTGGATTGGTTTGGGCTTGGGAAATGTTCCTTCGTTGAGATTGGCAAAAAACACGTGGTCGAATACCAATCCACGGGCTGCAGTCGGCTCCAGAATCCAAACACCGTTTTCACCCGCATCTTGCGCATCCACTTCAATCTCTTCCCAGTCAGTCTCCAGAATCTCGACAAACTCTTGCAGTGAACAATTTTCATGCTCCCGCTGCAATCGCCGTTCGATCCGTTTCACATGTTCTGCCCATGTATACAATGCATCAATGGCCCGCATATCTCTGCGAATGTAAGAAACGTGGACCGGTTGCCGAAGGTTTATTCTGATGTCTTCCCTGCTGGCGTGCAATGCCGTTTTTGCTTTTTGCACGAGGTTTTTTCGCAGCTGTACGATGGGAATCGATACAAACAGCTGTTGTATATAGTTCAGCAAAGGAGCGTGCTGCAAAAACGGTTCGATACGTTCATGAACGCTCGCAAGCCACTGCAAAATGGAACGCACATCGGCAATTTCCTTTTCCAGCTGTACGCTTCGAAATTCCCGTTCTTCCATCCCTGCTGACTCGGATGTGTCGTTCAGGGATTGCAAATAGGTTTGCAGACGTTCCTGCCATATGTCGTACCCCCGCTGAATTCCGAGTTTTACGGCAAGACGCTTGAGCGCATGTACGGGGATCCGTTCGCCCAGCAGCTGCTTTTGTACCGCATACGCCAACACGTCTTCCCTGCGCCACTGTTCACTTGCAATGCGCATAAACGTGATCATTTCTTGCACGAACGGAATCGATCGCAGAGATTGACTGACTACTGCCCGATGGGGAATGTGCTCTTTTTGCAATACATGATCCAGTTCCCGGATATGCTCTTTCAGATTCGGCACAAGGATTGCCATCCGTTCCAGCGGCACTCCGCCATGCGACCGTTTTTTGATCTCTTTTGCAACCCAAAGCCACTGTTTCTCCATGGATTGAACAGGTGTTATTTCTACACATAAATCTTTTTGATCCCATCGTTCCGAATCGTCTTTCCCACGCACAATGTCAAACGGGTGGCCGGCATCTTCCGTCAATATGCGTTCGAGGGCGGACAAAGACCCTTTGATTTCCGAATGAGCTTGTCCGGTATCTGCAGAAACAGGTATATATACGATACATGTGTCGACTCGGCGAAAATGGGACAAAATCCGTTTTTGCAGAGGAGTAAAATCGACAAAATGATCAAACAGAATACACGCAAGCTGCGGCAAAATCCTTTGTATTCCATACTGCTGCAAAAGTTCTTCCGCATACCGGAAGCTTTCCTCGATATCGATCAACCGGACATCTGCATTTTGCCTAAGCCATGTTTCATACTGCTGCCAGACAACTGTCACCGTCTGCAAATCTTCATCCGCAAACTCCCTGACATGCTCTACCGAAATACCGGACCGCCGCAATTCCGCAATGGTCTGCATCATCGTTCTGACAACTCCGGGCAGCTTTGCCCACTGCTTTAACGGCTTGCCTGCCCATATGCGATCGGATTGTTCCATTATGTGGTGAATGGCCCGTTCCTGCATCACTGTGTCAATGCGCTGTACAGGAATTGGTGAGAACCGGACAATGCGCGCAATCAAATCATCGAATGTCAGAATCGGCTTTCCGACCCAGCCGGACACTTGTGCCAGCAAGCGTTCGCGAATATCCGCCGCCAAACCGGCCGTTGGAACGACATAGTAACAATTGTCCACTTTTTTTTGCCGCAAAAACGGCAAAAACTCCTGAATCAACGTGTCTCTGTCACTTTCCCCCCAAACACCATAGATCAATTGCTTCAAATGGTTCCGCCCCCTTGATCCGTTCTTTCATATCTATCATTATCTCATTCGACAGCGAACACACGTTTCCCTGCAAAATATATGTACTGGAAATTCAACTGCAAATGCTTGCTGATTTTGTCAATCGGAGCACAAAGAAAAAACCGTCCCTGATAAGAACGGTTTTTTCATTCGCTGTATAGATTTACAATTGTATAGATTTACAATGCAATCTCTTTTTGCTGCTCTTCATGAAGGAGCGGTTTTAAATTCACATCTACGAGTCCGTTTAACATATCCCATTGGGTTAAAGAATACTGCTGCAGCGTTCCAATATCTGACCAATATCCATTTAAGCGAATCCCATAGAGCTTGGCCCGTTCCTCCAGGAGACGGGGAAATAATTGCTTGCCGAAATCATACTCGCCGGTTTCCGGAATATAATGAAATACTTCCGGTTCCATCACATAAATTCCCGTATTAATGACATTGCTGATGACTTCATCCCAGGATTTGGGCTTTTCCAAAAAGTGCGTCACTTGCTTCTCTTCATTTTTTATCACACAGCCAAATTCCAGCGGATTATCTACTTCAGTCAAAACAATCGTAGCGAGCGCCTGTTTTTGTTTGTGCCACTCGATCGCTTCCGTAAGGTTAAAATCAGTGATTCCATCGCCGCTGATCACAAGGAATGTCTCATCGAGAAAAGATGCAGCATTGCGAACACTTCCGGCAGTCCCCAAAGGCTCTTTTTCCTCAAAGTAATGCAAGCGAACCCCAAACTGTGAGCCATCGCCAAAATGTTGCCGAATCACGTGCGGCATGTACTGCAATGTTACAGCAATCTCTGTGATACCATGCTTTACAAGCAGCTCCAGGATGTATTCCATCACAGGGCGGTCCACCAAAGGAACCATAGGTTTTGGAATGTTGTTTGTCAAAGGACGTAACCGGGTGCCTTTGCCGCCTGCCATAATCACTGCTTTCATATTCCCACTCCTATCAATGTTTAGTAGTCTGTTTGAGATATGGTAGTAGAAGATACTTGACGCATCCCTGTAAACAACTCATGTTCCGACCGTATCGCTTGGTATGCACGTATCGTTTTTTCCGCGATCGCATCCCACTGGTATGTCTGATATATTTTTTCCTTTGCATGTTTCGCCAGCGTTCGGCCGTATTCTTCATCCCGTAAAATCGATACAATTTGATCGGACAAAGATTGTACGTGGCCCGTATAAAATGTAGCGCCATCTACCCCATGTGTTACGATATCTTTTAAACCGCCGGTATCAGAGACTACGACTGGAGTGCCGGCAGCCATTGCTTCCAGCGCAACGATGCCAAACGGTTCATATAGGCTTGGAAATACACAAACAGAAGCAACTTGCAGCAATTGATTTCGTGTGGAATCTTCAATAAAACCGGTAAACAATAAAGATTCGGAAATCCCCAGTTCGATTGCTCTTGCCTCTAGTTCCGCCAACATAGGCCCACGCCCGGCAATCACGATTTTCGCTTCCGGAACTGCCCGGATAATGCTTGGCGCAGCTTCGATCAACAGATGCACACCTTTTTCACGCACCAATCGTCCGACGAAAAAGATGATCTTCTGCGACTCATCAGCAAATGGCCGCTTCGATGCAAGCATACCCGCCGGAATTTGAATTTGTGAAAAATCTACCCCGTTGGGGATCACGTCCACTTTGTTCCGGTCCAGCCAGAAAATTGCGCATACTTCTTCCAACATCGATTCACTGCATACGATCACTCGCTCCGATTCATATGTGAGCTGCCACTCGGTATTGTGAATTCTATGCTGCAAATCGGAATGTATGCCATGATTTCGTCCCCATTCCGTGGCGTGAATGGTACAAAGCAACGGGATTTGCAACTCCTGCTTCAATTGTTTGGCGGCAAGACAAACAAGCCAGTCATGTGCATGTATGAGTTCAAACGCGAGGCCCGTTTGCAACAATCCGCGAACGCAATCGATCATGGCCAGATTCAGTTGGAATACCCAGGAATGAAACGATTCTCCGGCGGGACGCTGTACGTATGCTCTATGTACATGCACACCGGCAACTCTTTCATATGCCGGACATCCATCCACATCTCCCGTAATGACGTGCACATCCCAGCCATGTTTGACTAAAGCGATCGACAAATCATATACATGTCTGGATAAACCGCCAACAATCATCGGCGGAAACTCCCAGCTTAACATGACAACACTTGGCTTTTGCCTGGATCGAACGGGCGCAACCATGTTTGCCAAATTTTGTTCAGGCAGCACACATCCAAAACGATACTCGGGATGATAGACCCGGTAATCCACGTCTGGAAATACACTGTCGTGGATCTCTATTTCTGTCAGCCAATCTTCCTGAATCTGATTGGTTTCCAACATTTCCACTAATGTATGAAATCGATTCACATGCCACTTGGTTCGTTTCACGGCGTAATCGACAAATGTCTGGGAATCCATGATGAAAGCCCAGTCGCTGCTTTGTGCCAACATCAATTCCCGTGCCGCCTGGTTCAACACACGCCGTTGTACTCCTTTTGCATGCGGGAATCGCTCGGTTAATTCGATCATGACCGCTTCCATTTCATGCAGCGCCGGATACACCCAATCGTTATTTCCTTGCAGCCAAACATCTGCATAGCCGTGACGTCCCCATGATGACATCGACATTTGACACTCTTGATAGTCGGAATACAGATTCAAATATTCTGACGGTGTGATACAGGCGATCGTTGATTGATCGCAATATATTTTCCGGAAGAGATAATCGATCCATTGCGGGCCTTCAAACCACCAATGTCCAAATAGTTCCGCATCATAGGGGGCCACCACGATCGGGGAGCGTCCCATTTGTGACTGCAGGTATTCGACTTGGCGCTGTCGGTTAAACATAAAATTGCCTGCATGAATCGCTGCTTTTTCACTTGCCCATTGCGGCTGGTATGTCTGTTTGTCAACACCTTGCCCGGTAATGCGGTAATATTTCATTCCAGTATGAATGCGTATGCCATCTTTATGGATATAAGGACGAATGGTATCAAGATCGAGATCAAAACCGATATCCCGATAGTATTCCCGATAATCCGGATCACCCGGATAGCCTTCTTGCGAACTCCAGACTTGTTTGGAAGATTCGGGATCACGGGCAAATGCCGCTACACCTCTTGCTGTCACAATCGGGGAATATACGCCGAATAACGGTTGCGGATTGGCATCCAGCACACCATGTGTATCGACAAAGAAATACTGCAACTGACATTCCCGCAAGATTTCTTCAATTCCCGGGAAATATCCGCATTCCGGCAACCAAATTCCTTTTGGCGCCTTGCCGAATACTTGTGTGTGCAATTCTACCCCGGTTGCAATTTGTGCACGCACAGCTTCTTTTCTCATGACCAGGGGCAAAAACGCATGGGTAGCTGCTGACGTAATCAATTCCAACTTGCCTGCATCTTGAATCTTGCGGAAACCTTTCAGCAAATTTCCGCCATATTGCTGCCACAACTCCATATTTCGTGAAAATCGTTCGATATACATATTCACAGCGGGCTGAAACTCCGGCTGCTCCTGTACCCGTTCCCTTTCCTTGTGCGCTAATTCCAGTAAAGATACCAGATGTTTTTCATAGCGTTCTTGCAAAAGCGGATCTTGCAGCATCGAGATCAGTGTGGGAGTCATGCTCATCGTGATGCGAAAATCAATGTTTTCTTCCATCAAGGTTTCGTAGACATGTAATAAGGGAAGATACGTCTCGGTGATCGCTTCGAATAACCAGCGTTCTTCCAAATAATCCGTACTTTCCGGATGTTTAACAAAAGGCAAATGTGCATGCAAAACCAAGGCCAGATATCCGGTCTTCATCCAGAACCTCCTTAAACCAATCTTTGTTCTCTCTCACATATTCCATCCACACTCTCTTGCACTGCACGAAACGTGAATCCATTCACTTACAGTCATGCCAATTGCGAAATTTGAAGACTCTTCCTCAAATGTGTAACAATTGCTTTGAGATGTTCGATGGATAGCAGGTGCCAGTCGTGTAGCAGAACATGTATGTCATATTGAAATATCTTCTTGATTCGTTAGCTATGAATGGCTTGAAAACGCAATCCAGGCTGCGCATATCGTTCCGTTCTGACATTCGGAGTCGATACACAATTGGAGCGTAATAGAGTTAAAAATTCTTGCTCAGGGGCGCGGAATCCGTAGTCGATAATGTAGTTTCGACCCGGCTGCAAATTATGGATATACCAGTTATCCGTATGATGATGAACGGGGATCTCATTGGTATGATGTGCGTTATATCCATTGAATTCAATGTCTGTAACGTCATAAACTCTTAAAAAAACCGGTATGTCGTACCAATTCATCTGAAAAAACTGTTCTGCCCAGATCCGCCGGTCTTCTTTCACAAACCAGTAGGCAAAAATTGTTGTAGAATCTTTGGCTACGGCAAAAATGCCAGATTTTTTGCGTTCTCTTGTCCAGTGCTCTTCGTAAATGTTCCGTTGATGTGCCTGTTGGTTTTCTTGCTTGTAAGATATTTTGTCCTCTTCCTCTTGGATGGCTGCTGAAACATGCGGGTTTCCGTGTTTTCGTATACGATACCGAATTTTGCCGTAACTTAACCCAGTTTCCCGGACAATATCGGAATACTTGTACCCTTGTTCGAGCATTTCCAATATTCTCTTTAGCATTGTGTCTTCCATTGGCGTCCTCCCTCCCTTGTCTCTGATCAAAATGGCTACAAATCATTGGTATTCTGAAAAAAAGTATATATGCCAAGAAACCGTTCGCATAGCAATACTTTCCTTCAAATTTCAACATCAATAAAAAATTAAGCGTTTTCATTTTGACAGATTTGTCGAAAGATCCAGAAAAAAGAGTGGATACACGGGGAGATGTCGAAAAGTATTTTGGCTTGTATGTTTATAGAAGCGTGCTACAATGAAGAGGAATCTTACATGCAGAAGGTGCTTACCATGGAACCATATTTTCAATATAGCCAAAGACTTCTTATTCCGCTTCCTGAGCTTGATCAAGAATGGGAAATGTATACACGATCAGAGCAAATGACGATTATCGCAGAATGGGAACGAATTCGCGCCCAAATCCCCGTCCGCATCCGGGAATTTGAGCGTGAATTCATGGATACATTTGAGAGCCTGCATCATGCCAATGACGCACAATCGATTGCGGAGTTGAGCGAAAAAATGGCGGAATTATCGAGTATCATCAATGAACTGAACGTCTGGTACCGGCAGGAACCGCACATCTCTCACCACGAATCCTAAAAGGCAAACCTTTCATTCCAAAGCGGCCGCTGCTCAATCCCTTTTATATATCAAGTCTCCGCTCCTGGAATGGAAGGAATATCTGCAACTGTAAGTGTCAACAAGTCTTCCATCTGATCCATCCCATGGTTTTGGATACGTGTCGCCAATGCAAGGCGCGTTTTTTCAAATACATTTTCCGCCAGACGCCCATTTCCTGACATTCCGTCAAAAGCGGCTGTACAGTTGATAAAATATTCCCAGAGCCGTTCTTCCACTTCAGATGGCATTTCGAATTTTTCTTGCGCGGCTTTTTGTTTGAATATTTCCACCAGTTCTGAAGCTTGATAGTCCGGAAATTCCAAGTGAAAACGAATCCGGCTTTTAAGACCCGGATTCACATGCAAAAGTTCTTCCATCTCTTTCTTATAGCCGGCCAGAATGACGACAAGATTGCCCCTTTGCTCATCCATTTCTTTGACCAGGACGGCAATTGCTTCTTCGCCATATTGCCTGAGTCCGCCTTTGGCGAGTGCATATGCTTCATCAATAAAAAGGATGCCGCCGAGCGCTTCCCGGATTTTTGCCGCTGTTTTATGAACCGTCTGCCCCACATATCCTGCAATCAGGTCTTTTGCACTCACTTCCACAAAATGCCCTCGTTTTAGCAAACCGATCTCTTTCAGCCATTCCCCGATCAATCGGGCAACCATCGTTTTCCCGGTTCCCGGATTTCCCGTAAATGCCATATGCATCATTGGCGGCTTTGATTCGATCCCCAATTCCAGACGTTTTTGATCGAAGACCAAAAGATTTCCAATTTGCTTGAGCGTATCTTTTACTTCCTTAAGCCCCACCGTCCCTTGAATTCGCTCCCAGACGGGATTGTGGCTTGAGTTTGTCGATTCTGCAAATGTAAAATCTTCTTTTGTCAAAACGGTATACGGATCGAACTCCTGACTGCTGTCGGCAGCCACCCGGTTCGCGTGGTTGATCACCGCTTGCTCAATCAAGTTTCGGATCATCCGCGCATTGCCAAATGTATCATCGACACGCGCCTTTTCAATCAATTCCCGCAATACGCCATCAACATTTGCATCAAGTTCATAGGAATACTGGTTCTTCGCCATCTGCTTTGCAATTTGCAGCAATTCCTCAATCGTAAAGTCGGGAAAATCCAGATAAAAAGGGATGCGATCCCGCAAACCGATATTGGAGTTGAGAAATTCCCCCATTTCCTTCTTGTACCCGGCTAAAATCACGACGAGCTGGGAGCGGTAGTCTTCCATCGCCTTTACGAGTACATGGATCAGATCATGCCCGTAATCTTTAGCCGATTCCGCTTTATACAGCGCATGTGCTTCATCAATGAAAAGAATGCCGCCGATTGCCTGCTGAATGTATTTGGCCAGGTTGGCTTCGGAATGTCCGATATGCTGACCGATCAGTTTTTGCCGATCCACTTCCACCACATGGCCGCTTTTCAATACACCTGCCTGTTGTAACAATTTTCCCAGGAAACGGGCAGTCATCGTTTTTCCTGTGCCGGGATTGCCGGAAAAACACATGTGCAACGATGGAACCGTTTCTTTTACGGAAATCACGGATTGGCGTTTTCGCTCAAAACTGACATAGTTGACAATCTTAGTAACCTGTTGTTTTAAGTCCGATAAACCAATCCAGTCGTTCATTTCCATTTCGATGGTCGAGGCGCGTATTCCCTCATCCTCCTGTTCCGTCGATCCATCCACATCCATTGTCCCGGATTCTATGTTTTGCTCTGTTGCCATATCAGCAGGCAGCCAAACCTGATAACAAACATTGCGATATACGATGTTAAAGGAGGCGAATCGATTGTCATAACCGGTAAACCGTATCGTAGCTGTCTCTGATGATTCCTGGAAGGGTTGTAATATCCGCAATACTTGAGCCATTTTCATTGCATAGTCGCCGGTTGCCACGCGTTTGGACATTTTGCGTGTTCGCACAAGCTGTTCGTCAATGGCAATATCCACAATGCCCGCGTTGGAAGAAATGCGGAGAATATCACCTGGTACGTGTTCAATATGTTTGACAAAATCTTTGACCTTTCCAAATACCAATTGAATCGATTTGGCTGGTTCCCATTTTTCTGTCTGTACCATAGCTTCCATTGTTGTGCGGAACTGACTCTCATCTGCAAACGTTTCCGGATCAAAAACATCCATATCGGCAAACGGAACGGTTACGCCAGTAAGTTCAATGGTCTGCTCCGTCAGTTCCAGCCGATCTGCATCCATGCGATTCTCAAGCGCTTCGCAGAACATGATTACGTTCCGGCTTTGAATCCACCCTTTTTTCTCCTGGATGTGTCTTGGCGTACGAGCAAATGGAATCGTTGCACGCATGCCCGAACATTCGTAAACGGTCGAAAGCCTTAGACCATATTCCCCATATTGCAGATACATGGGTGTGGCCAATGGATAGGAACAATTTAATATTTGGGAAAAAATTTTCAAGGCTGTTTTGACATCTGCAACCGCAAACGTCATTCCCTGCAATTCTTGCTTTTTCAACGGGAAAAATACTTTTGTCCGTTTGTTGAATCGAATCTCAGCTTCACCGCCGACTTCGGAATCTAACATTTGCAGGCGCATGCATTTGTCCTCATACATTTGCAAACTGACAGTCGCAGGCAGATCCATCCATCGCAAAAAACGAACAAACGGTTCTTTGGGAAATGAACCGGAAAATG
The DNA here is from genome assembly GCF_022818495.1 of Fodinisporobacter ferrooxydans. Taxonomy (GTDB): domain Bacteria; phylum Bacillota; class Bacilli; order Tumebacillales; family MYW30-H2; genus Fodinisporobacter; species Fodinisporobacter ferrooxydans. Next base: position 4,726,997 of record NZ_CP089291.1, read on the forward strand.
AGGTATCCGCATACACCGGGACTGTTTGGCTGAAAATGGTTGCCAACTGATCTTGTATTTCAAATGGAATCGAAGAACCTTGTGTTGTTTGCAGGAGTTGTAAAAATTCAGATGAAATCAACCATTGCCCAGATGCATAGGAACTTTTCGCAACGGAAGCGAACTGTATTTGCTCGGAACGATTCGTTTGTACGTTCCCATCTTCCGCCAATTGATATTCGACAGGTACCCGATACGACTTTCCGGCATCTAAAAATGTCAGCGTATTTGTCCGGAATTCCAACGTTATCGTATCGGAACCTTTGCGATTGAACGTTTCAAAGGCTTGCTGCAGTTGATGCGCATACACAACATATATAGAATCCCCGGGGATCTCGGAGGGATCAAACGAGCGGACTGGAAGAAACATTCGTAAACAACTCTGTTGTGTTGTTTGTTCCAGGATCAAGCGCATCTTGACCGGGTCCAACCGCATGCGAATGGTTTCCTGATCTGTGTATTGGTGTGATGCGGTTCCAAAATAGTGCTGCCAGTTCGTACGATCCATGCGAACACGAATCACGCCCATCGTTTTCGCTCCTTTCTCATGTTTGCCTTATTGCATTCTATGCGAAAGAAGTCTGGGCGTAGGCTTTTCCCGAACGAAACTGCCTGTAAAATTAAAAAAAAAACCGCACGCTGTCCTTGCATCCAAAGGAACGTTTTCAAACATTGGATACACAAGGGATACGTGCAGGTTTGTTCGGTTAACGGTTTAGTTCATCAATCGTTTCGTCCGTAATTCCAGTCCGTATATTATAGGCCTCAAGGACAGGAGTCACAAAAATCTTTCCATCGCCCATTTGCCCGGTTTTTGCACCTTTCACAATCGCCTCAATAGTCGCTTTGACAAATTCGTCCGAAACGACAATCTCCATTTTCAACTTGGGATGCAGATTAATTTGAAACGTCTTGCCGCGATACACGCCAGTGATATCCTTTTGCTGTCCTCTTCCTTGTACAGGCAATACGGAAAATCCGGTCACTCCAACCAACCGCAGTTCACGAATCACATCGTGCAGCTTCTCAGGACGAAAATAGGTTTCGATCTTTTTCATAACGTTAACCCCCAATAGCCTCAACAGGAAACAAGCTTCTTCTTTTGATTCTACATGTTTCCATCCATTTGTCTAGTTAAAAGATCGCTGCCTGCCAGATCCGCACCATGTCTTATCGATGTTGGAGCCCTAATTGCGCTTTCAGTTCTTCCGCCGTAGTGACTGGGGCATGACAGGCAAAATTTTCGCACACATATGCAGTCGGCCGTCCGTCGACAGGATTTTGACCGGCAATTGCCGGAATCATCGTTGCCAGCTGCCGGCCTTGTTCATCCGAAAGTTTTGCGATTGCTACCGTCTCGGGAAGAAAGCTTTGCTGCAAAAGCGATATCATGGATTGCAGCTGATCCATTGTGCCTGCCAACACCACTTCTCTCGAAGATGACAGCGCAAATTGCAAAGCCATCAAGAAATGGGCATACCCCATCGGATAGTGTGCAACATTTCCGGCAAACGCCTGCAATTGCTTTTGTGCAGCCTCTTCCCATTCAATATTCGATGTCAAGCGGGCCAAACGCAGCAAATTCATGGCTTGGACCGAGTTGCCGCTTGGAATCGCTCCATCGTAAATCTCTTTCGGACGGGCAAAAAGTTCTTCACTGTCTATACCATAAAAGAAACAACCGCCATTTTCCTCATCCCAGAACAGTTCCAGCATGGAATGGGAACATTCCAATGCTTTTTGCAAATAAGACACTTTCCACGTCGCTCCATAGAGTTCCAGCGCTCCCCATGTGACAAAGGCGTAATCATCCACAAACGCCGGCACCGCCGCATCGCCGTCCCGATACCTTGCCAACAGGCGTCCTTCTGCACGCCGCAACATCTGATCGATAAATTGAAACGCTCGTTCCGCCGCCTGTGCATACGACTGATTTTGAAACACCTGTGCCGCCTTGGCAAGTGCTGCAATCATCAATCCGTTCCATGCCGTTAAAATCTTGTCGTCTTTGTGCGGATGAACACGCCTTTCCCGCACTTGAAATACGTTTGCACGCATGTTGGCCAAACGGGCATTCCACTCTCCCCTTTGCAGTCCATTCTGCTGCAAAAACTCTTCCAGATCTGTTTCAATCAAATTAGGGATGCTTGTGCCGTGTTCAAAGTTTCCATGCAGCGTGATGCCATAATAGCGGCAGAAGAGATCGCCATCTTTCTCACCAAGGATATCCAGAATCTCCTTCGGATGAAATGCATAAAACTTGCCTTCCACACCTTCGGAATCCGCGTCTTCGGCAGAATAAAAAGCTCCCTCCGGTGACGTCATGTCCCGCAATACATAGGTGAAAATATCTTCCGCCACCTGGCGATAAAACGGATCTAGCGTCGCTTGATATGTTTCTGTATACGCAATCGCCAATAATGCATTGTCGTACAACATTTTTTCAAAATGCGGCACCAGCCATTTTTCATCTGTGGAATACCGGGCAAATCCGAATCCGATGTGATCATACATCCCCCCGCGATACATGGCTTTGAGAGACCGCGTCACCATCTCCAGCGCCTTCGTTTCTCCAGTTGTTTTCCAGTAGCGCAGCAGAAAGGAATAATGATGAGGACTCGGAAATTTCGGGGCGTTGCCAAACCCGCCATATACTGTATCAAACTGTTCCTGATACTGTTGAAACGCTTTATCTAACGTATCTTTGGACAACTCCCCGTTTTGGTACGACCCAAACCGCGGCGTCACAGCATCCACAATTTTCTGGCCCGTTGCCAATACACGCGCTCGTTCGTTCTTCCATTTATCCGCAATTTGATCAAGGATCTCCAGCAACCCCATGCGGCCATAGCGGGCAGACTTGGGAAAATACGTCCCGGCGAAAAAGGGCTGTTTATCCGGCGACATGACGATCGTCAGGGGCCATCCCCCATGCCCCGTCAGCGCCTGGCACACTTCCATATAAATATGGTCAATATCCGGCCGCTCTTCCCGGTCGACCTTGATGGATATGAACTCTTTGTTTAAAACCGCCGCAACTTCTTCGTCTTCGAAGGACTCGCGCTCCATGACGTGACACCAGTGACATGTAAATTCTCGATATCCTCTTATTTACAATTTTATATTATTATCCACTGACCCGAAGGTCAGGAATAGCCTATCGACAAGAAGACAGGCTTGCTTTCACGTTTAGCTTTTTGAAAGGCTGCTGGTGACCAAGGAAACCAGTCTACCGGGTTGTATGCATGTTGAAGCAAATAGGGCGACTTTTCATTTATAAGACGGTTTGGTTTACGAGTTGTATGCTTGGATGACAATTATGACAGCTCCTTTATGGTTAATGATACCAGTATACCCTAGTTGAGTTATTAATAATAAAAATTTAAAGGACAAACCAGAGACTGTATTTTAGTCCAGGATTTTTTTAAACTACAAGCCAAATAGTTTATCCAGGCTTAAATGGTATATTCCAAATAAAAATGGTATTATTAATTTGCAAATTCCTTTTTGTGAGGTGTGCACAGTGAAATGGGAAGAAGTTCGAAAATTATACCCCGATCGTTTTGTGAAACTACAGGTTATAAAGTCTCACATTGAAAATCAGGTTCGTTATATTGATGATATAGCAGTTATTCAAGCTTTTGATGACGACAAAGAAGCAACCAGGGAGTTGGTTCGCTCGAAGGATGACGTACTAGTGTATCATACGGGCAAAGAAAAAATCGAAATTCAAATTAAACAATTATTTGGATATAGAGGACAATATGATAAACATCGAGTTTAGAGATGGGCTTTTGTTCACATCAAATGGAGATTATTTTTCGAGGGAACGCTATGGCGATTGAGAATATAGTCATTGATACAGGGGCTGCGGAAACAATCCTTTCCCCTGATGCTGTTGAGGAGATTGGTATTTTTGCTGAACTTGATGACTATGTACATTCTTTTTACGGTATCGGTGGGAGCTTACATAACTTTTATTCCAAACAGGTTGACGGTGTAAATTTAGGATCAGTGAATTTCGCCAATGTTAGGCTGGATTTTGGAGTTATCGATCCATATGGCAATATTAATGGGCTTCTGGGTCTTGACATCTTGATGAAGTTAAATGCAGTCATAGACTTGAAGAATTTAAAATTATCACTTGAAATTTGAAAAGCAAAAGAATAGACCATATACGCTGCCGGCATGTTTATCATCCATTTATGCCATGTAGTCAAATACACTCATCTGCGTCGAACTTTTTAGTGAGTAAGCCGTTCCCGTATTAATAGCATGTTTACCCCTTTTTTGCATCAAGACATTCTCGTGAGTAATGCGGAACTCAGGATATAATTGTACTGTTCATTCGGTCTATCTTTAGTCAACATTTCTAACTCACGTTGGCTCATGTATCGTAAGACCACCTTTGGAAAATTTAAACTTGACAATTCTATCTTAACATACCCGATAACAAAAAAGCCCATGCCATCTTGACACGGGTTTTACAGAAACTTAATGTTAATTGGTACTTTACCGCCCCTCACGAGTGCCATAGTGTTGCCAGATTCTTAGAAACATGTACAAGGAAGAGAGAAGGCAGGAAAATTTTGATGTGTTAGCCCTTGAATCTGAACAGAAGATAGTCTAATTTGTTCCTTCTTATGAATAGTGTTCAGACTATTAAATTGAAATTAAATCTTTTACATCAAAGCTAATATGAATATCGTAACTTCCATTTATATTTATATATTTTATTTTAGCCGTTTTTTGTTCTATATCGTAATGCCAACCTTCTTCGCTTACTTCCCATTCTTTTTTATCCAGGAACATAGGCAGCTTTCTATCGCTTAAATTTACCTGAACCGGCGCTACATCCTTGCAAATCAGATCTATATCCATTTCTTTCACTTGTTTATTATAATTGCCTTCTTTTTCAAATGTAATTTTAACGCCACTATTTTTCTTTACAGTTATTACGGTTTTTAAATATTCTCCATTCTTATAGTTATTCGTAATACCATCATCCTCATATAGAACAAAGCTAGAATCCTGTGAGGGCTCGATTAAAAGCTTAAGTTTATCGATTGGATCATTATGAATATTCGTTAAATCTTCACTCATTGGAATAATGGCTCCATTTCTGAAGAACACAGGAATGGAGTTTAATGTAACTTCCAATTCAATTGTCTGTCCGCCTTCATACGCCTGTTTTGTATGCCAATCAAACCAAGTAACTCCTGCCGGCAGGTAAACCGTTCTTGTTTTTGACCCTTTTTCAAGGACGTTTGCAACCAGGATAAAACTTCCAAACATAAAATCGAAACTTTCTTCCAGTACCTTTTGATCCTGTTGAAACTCATAGATTAAAGGTCTCATAACTGGAGATCCCTGGGTTGAGGCTTCAAACAGCAACGAATATAAATATGGTACGAATGAATAGCGAAGCTTTATAGCAGCTCGAATATATTTCGTATAGGATGGATACATCCAAGGCTCAGTAACCGTATTATCCGTGTTACAGGAGTGTATAGAGAACCTTGGTTGGAAAATTCCATTTTGAACCCATCTTACAAATAGTTCCGGTTCAGGTGCCGGTCCAAAAAATCCTCCTATATCACATCCTTGATTTGCAACTCCTGAAAGTCCCATTCCAAGTATTACAGGAATATTGAATTTTAGGCTCTTCCAGCTTGTATTATTATCTCCGGCCCAAGTTTGCGCATAACGTTGAATTCCTGCAAATCCAGCTCGGTTTGTTATATAAGGTCTTGTATTCGGGTAAACTTCCGCCACGGTTTCTTTCGCCATAAGAGCCATTAAATTTGGCATGATGGGTCTTAAAGCACTTACTTCTTTCTTCAAACCCTCAAAATTACAAACAGCTTCCGAATGACTAATTTCATATTCATTGTTATCATTCCATATAGATGTAATTCCAAAGGAAACTAAAGATTTTTTTAAATGCTTTTTCCACAAATCTCTTCCTTTGGGATTTGAAAAGTCTACAAAAGAAGCGGGTCCTCCCCAATATCGATCAATTTGCGAATTTTCTTCATTTTCATCTTTTATATATGCACCTGCTTCATCAAACTCCTTATATAATGGGTGGGAAGTTAACATACCCGGTTTTATATTAGGTGCCAGAGAAGCACCTTTTTTCTCCATTTCTTTTACAAAATTTGCAGGATCTTTGAATCGAGCATGATTCCAGTTAAAAACATATCTCTTTCCATCTTCTCCTGTAGTATATCCGGATGATAAAAAGAAACCATCACAAGGAATTCCTTCTTCTTGGCATTTATCTAAAAAATGTAGTATGGCCTGATCCGAGTCTTTGTCCAATTCTGTATAATACATGGTCGAGCCCATATACCCCAAGGAATATTTGGGAGGCAGCGCAGTTTTTCCTGTTAAATCCGTGTAGTTTCTTACTACATCTTTTATTTCTGGCCCATATATGAAGAAAACATCCAGCTCTCCGCCATCTGCACAAAAATAACTATATTTATTCCAGTACCCGCTTCTTTCACATCCCATATCAAAAATAGAATCATAGGAATTGTGATAAAATATACCGCTAGCGATGCCATTTCGATTGTTGAACTTTATATAAAAAGGGATATGTTTATAAAGAGGATCTGTATATTCGGAATCATATCCTATCGTATCTACATTATGCATTCTCATTCTTCTTTTTTTCTTATTTAAATAGCCCGTTTTTTCACCAAATCCATAGAAATAATCTTCATCATCCATACAGGAATAATGATAAAGTCTTCCCAGAGTGTCTTTTACATAGGATTTTTCTTTCAAGTCTGAATGTAATATATTGCCTTCCTTATCTGTAATTTCTATAGCAAAAGGTTCTTTGCAAATCTTTACAAGCAATTTTTTTGTAGTTAACCGAATATGGGTATCTAAGTCTTCATATCTCGTACAAACTGCTTCTATTCTCTTTCTTTCCTCTTTCAGTAAATGATCCATTTTGTCTTCCCATGCGGTCAGAACTAAAGAATATGACGCTTCTTCCGTAAATTCTTCATCAAAAGTACAACGAATTCTTACTATTTCATTATTTAATAGTATGATTCGATATTTAGCCGCATTTGTATCAATATCTAAATAATGATTGTAATTTTTGATAGCCAATATTTTGTTGCTTACTTTCATTTCATTTTCTCCTCCGAAAGGCGAATCAAATTTTGTTAAAGTAACTTTGTATTTTAAGAGAAAAAAGGGCGTATCCAAATGGAAGCCCCTATCACTTTCTTTAACCCTCTACCAAAATTGCATTCATTTGAGCACGGACGCTGAGTTCAGCCGCCTTCAGCGCATGAGCTTGGGTCATCGCATGTTCAGTACGATTGAAACAATCCAGAATAAGTTCTCCAAAATACGGATAGCCTACCTTGCCATGAACCGGGATATGGTGCTCTCCTTCTTCATTGACGAGATAAACGTGGTCACCAACCGGATCGCGACCGACGTCGATGTATTTCCTCAATTCGATGTATCCTTTGGTTCCAAGAATGAACGTCCGACCGTCCCCCCATGTCCTAAGGCCGCCCGGCGTAAACCAGTCGACGCGGAAATAGTGGGTTGCACCGTTGTCGGCAATCAACGTCCCATCCCCAAAATCCTCGAAATCCGGGTACTCTTTGTGATTGTAGTTCGCGATGTTGCTCGCGGTTACGCGCGCGTCCTTGGCACCGCTGAAATATAAAAACTGCTCAATTTGGTGACTTCCGATGTCGCACAGAATGCCACCGTAGCGATCCCGATGAAAAAACCACTCCGGCCGACTCGGGGCGCCCAAACGATGCGGTCCTAGACCTAAGACTTGAATCACGCGGCCAATCGCGCCATCCTTAATGAGTTGTCCGGCGAACACTGCACTCTCAACGTGCAGCCGTTCACTGTAATAGACATTGTATTTTTTCCCCGTACTCGCTGCCGTATCCTTTACACGCCCAAGCTGATCCAATGTCGTAAGCGGCGCTTTGTCCACAAAGTAATCCTTGCCGTACTGCATCACACGAATGCCAAAATCGGCGCGTTCGGCAGGTATCCTGGAACTGGCGACGAGGTGTACCGCCGGGTCTTCCAGGACCTCTTCCTCTGTTGCTGCGGCTTTTGCACCCGGATAGAGTTTAAGCAGCGCTTCGATTTTGGCCGGATCAGGATCGTAAACCCATTTCAATTCGGCACCTGCTTCGACAAGCCCGCGGCACATTCCGAAAATGTGACCATGATCCAGTCCTGCTGCAGCGAAGACAAACTCCCCTTTTTCACAAACGGGATTTGGCTTACCCTCAGGTGCATAATTCATCCCATCAGCTTGTGAAAACATAAAATATCCTCCTTATCCGGCAGCAACGTCAGTTACCGCTTGTTGTGATGATGTTATTTTCGAATCGTTCAACGGAACCCGTCTTTTCGTAAAAACGCGGAACGGACGCCATCAAACCATCTTTGGTATAAAACGGATCGTCGAAAGCCAAAGGCAAACGAACAGGCTTGCCAATGGATGCGGATTTGTAAATGGCGACAATCAATTCCAGCGTCTTTCTGCCCTCATTCCCATCAATCAACACTTCGCCGTGATTTTCAAGCGCAGTGAGCACATTTTCAATCTGACCGGCATGTTCCTGATACTCGACATCCGGAAATTTGTCATAAAAATCCTGTATGTTCTGTTCAAACTCCGTATTCCTTTCCGGAAAACCGTTTTGCATCGGGGCAGACGCGTATAAATTCCACGGTGCCGACAATCTCGCATGCTGACACTGAAATACAAGCTGTTGCTCCTGTCCATGATGAACGACAGAACTGGTAATCTGTCCGACACCGCCAGATGCAAACCGCAACATTGCCATCGAGATATCTTCGACCTCTGCATTATCGTGTGCCACATTGCTCATCATCGCGTATACTTCGGTCGGCAGCCCCATCATCCATTGCAGCGCATCAATGTGATGAACCGCGTGGTTCAACGTACAACCGCCGCCTTCACTCTCCCAGGTTCCTCGCCACCACAAATCATAATAGCTATGCCCACGCCACCAATACGAGTTCACTTGCGCATGCAAAATCTCGCCAGCCAACTTCTCGTCCAGAACTCTTTTCAACTTCATCCAAGGTGTACGGAACCGATTTTGGGCGACAACCGACAGGATCTTACCGCTCTTTTTCGCTGCCGCTATCATTGCGTCACACTCTGCAAGCGACGCAGCCATCGGTTTTTCGACAAGTACATGCTTGCCGGCCAGCAAGAAATCAATCGCGATTTGTGCGTGCGTCGACGGAGGTGTGCAAATGGTAACCAAATCGATATTCGGATCGGCCAGCAATTGTTTGTAATCAGATACAGACACAGCGTCCAAGTGATAATCCGAAACATGTTTAGCTGCCTTATCCTCATAGATGTCTGCAACAGCGACAATCTTGGCTCTCTCCGGAAACTTCAAGTATCCTTCGACATGCCGCGAGGAAATCGCACCCGCGCCAACAATCGCAACTTTAATCATTGTGTTAGACCTCCCAGTCACATTCTCGTTTTTAAACTACCTGCAAATCTAGTTTTAATCGATTCACACATGATAGTATTTAAGCCATCTTTATATTTAACGGTGCTTCGACTTTTGAGTTAAATCTGTAATAGTGCGTGTTCAAAAAGTAGTCAAAACTCCACGGCGGATTGCTTTGCCGAATCCCAAAAAGGCTTACTCATGTACCAAACACGTACACTCCGTCGCCTTTTCGTGCTTCGGCTTCGCACTCCTTGTGTCTTACTTAACCACTTTTTGAACACGCATTTATATGAAAAGATTTATCTTTCAACCTCCGATCCACGTGTACCCATAAATGCATCGAGTTCTTCTCGTGTTGGCAGTCCTTCGATATCACCATAAAATGTGACACACCTGGCTCCAACTGCATTTGCGATTCTTGCAGCTTCCACATAGCTATTTCCACGGATTACGGAAGATAAAAATCCTGCGGCAAATCCATCACCGGCGCCCACAGTATCTACCACTTTCGCCACTGGAAAGCCGGGGACAAAAGTGAATTCCTCATTTTCCAATACCATACATCCCTCTGCGCCGAGCTTTACCACAGTGCAAGGCAATCGCATATCAAGAATCCTCTTTTTCCAGATATTTCGATCATTTGTGTTAAACAAAAGATTTAATTCTTCTTCACCTGGAAAAAAATAATCAGAACGTGCCGCCAGGTCAAGCAAAACCTCTCGTGCTTCATCCATGCTCCAAAGCTTCAAACGAATATTCGGATCAAAACTGATTTTTGTATGATGCCGTTTTGCTATCTCAATGGCTTGATAAATGGTCTCTCGGCAGCTATCACTTAAAGCTGTGGTGATTCCCGTAATATGCAAGATCTTTGCTTGAGCAATATAGCCTTCATCCAAATCACAAGGTTTCATTTGGCTGCAAGCAGATTCCCTGCGATAATAATACACATTCGGATTCCCCACAGCTTTCGTCTCTTTAAACATGACGGCTGTCGGATAAATTGGGTCAAAAGTGACTTGTGACGTATCGACACCTTCCCCACGGATTTTTTTGAGCAGGTATGCACCGAAGGGGTCTTTTCCCAATCGGCTGAACCATCCGACAGAAATCCCCAACCGAGCCGCCCCAATAGCAAAATTGGATTCTGCTCCTCCCATGGAACGCAAAAACATACTTGCATCTTCAAGCGATCCAACGCTCGGAGGAGTTAACAATACCATACTTTCGCCAAACGTAATCAACTCTGGCATATAAACACATCCCCAAAGAAAATCAAAAATTCAAACGCCTGAGTAAGCCATGAACCCTCCATCAACCGGAACTGTGATTCCCGTCACGAAGCCAGACATATTTTCGTCCACTAACCAGAGTAAAGTACCCAAAAGATCTTCAGGCTTGCCAAATCTGCGCATCGGAGTATGTGATAAGATTTTATGCGATCGTTCCGTTAAGGAACCATCAGGATTCGTTAACAACTTTCGGTTTTGTTCGGTTTTGAAGAAGCCTGGCGCAATCGCGTTGACACGAATTCCTACATCCGCCAAATGTACAGCAAGCCATTTGGTTAAGTTGTCAATCCCGGCCTTTGCCGCACTATAAGCCGGAACCTTGGTCATCGGGCTCGGCGCGCTCATCGAGGACATATTAATCACGACAGCTCCTTGTCTATTAATCATGTGACGCGTGAATATTTGCGTAGGGACCAATGCACCAAGTATATTCAAGTCAAACACAAAACCGAATCCCTCAGGGCTTAAATCAAAAAATGATTTTACTTCTTTATTTTCAAGATCTTCGAGCTTCAACGTTTCATTTGTTGTCGTACCATCCGGATGATTTCCGCCTGCACCATTGATTAAGATATCGCAAGCGCCCCATTGTTCGCGAATGATTTGTTCCGCCTGCTTAACTCTTTCCGCATCTAAAACATCACAGGCAATGGCCACCGCTTCGCCGCCGGAATTACGGATTTCCAAAGCGACTCTTTCGCCATTTTCAGCATTTCGATTTAGAATCGCAACCTTTACCCCTTGGCGGCCAAGTTCTTTTGCCATGACACTGCACAGAACACCGCTGCCACCGGTAATGGCCGCCACTTTCCCTTTTAAATTCTCATTCATGCCTAACATCTTTCTTCCTCCCGCTTTGCTCTTGCTCATGCATCCCAGCTCTTTCTAATGCATCCCAGATTCCCCATAAGTACATAATTCCCAGGGCCCTGTCATACAGTCCGTAACCAGGTCGGCATTCTTCATCAAAAATATGTCTTCCATGATCCGGTCTGGCATACCCTGTAAAGCCATTATCATGGTAAGCTTTGACGATACCACAAATATCTACGGAGCCATCGGATGTTCGGTGAGAGGTCTCGATGAAATCGCCGTTTTCATAGATTCTTACGTTTCGAATATGTGCAAAAGGAATACGTTCAGAAAATTCGTTGATCATATCAACGATATTGTTGTCTGGATTGGCTCCTAAGGAACCGCTGCAAAGTGTAACTCCATTAAACGGGCTGTCCAGTAGACTTAATAGCCTGCGAATGCCCTCCCTGTTGGTAATAATTCTTGGCAGACCAAAAATAGACCACGGCGGATCATCCGGGTGGATGGCCATTTTAATATTGTTACTCTCTGCAATAGGGATAATTTGCTCTAAAAAGTACTGTAAGTTATGCCACAGATCCTCTTCCGACACATTTTTATACGCCGCAAACAATCGAGAAAGATGTTTTAATCTCTCCGGTTCCCAACCCGGCATGGAAAAGTCAGGATTCCAGGCAATTTTCTTCACCAATTCCATTGGATCCATATTCTCCACTTTTGCTTTTTCAAAGAACAATGCCGTGGAACCATCCTCTAACTCTTTAAAAAGCTCTGTCCGTGTCCAATCAAATACCGGCATGAAATTATAGCAAATGACTTTGACGCCTGCTTTCGCCAACTTTTCAATGGTTCGTTTATAATTCTCAATATACTGATCTCTTGATGGAAGCCCCAATTTGATATCCTCATGAACATTGACACTTTCCACGACCTCGATATTTAAACCGTATCGATCCGCTTGCTCTTTGACCTCAAGGATTCTCTCCATCGGCCACTCTTCTCCTGCTGCTAAATCGTGCAGTGCCCAAACAATACCTTCTACACCAGGAATTTGTTTGATATGGCGGAGAGGAATCCGATCATTCCCCTCACAATACCACCGAAACACCATTCTCATGGTCCCTCTCCCTCCAAAATACTCCTATATTTCCAAATCCAAATAACTTTTGATGTTATTAAAACAAATATCCTTGACAATCCCATCCCAGTAACTCAAAATCTTTGGGGTAGTCTCCTCTTTCTACCAAGCATTCCATGATTCTTTTGAAACTACTTTCTGCTTTTTCGTTTTGTATAGGAAGAGAACCATAAGCTTGCAAATGTGAAAAGCAAAAGTGGGAACATTAACGAAATCGTTAACGAATCAATCTCCGGCGCCGGTTGGCTGCCTGCACTTTGCAGTACGCTAAATACCATAACCGGCAATGTCTGCGTAGACGTACCCGCGATCAACAAAATAGTCAAGAATGTACTAAACATCCGAATGAAAACATTAATGGCAGCTGATGTAATGCCAGGCATTAATTGCGGTATGACAATTTTTGTGAACAATTTAAACTTATTTGCTCCTAATGATTGTGCCGCCACTTCAATCCGGGAATCAAGCGTTTCAATGAATGGTATTAAAATCACAAGTGAAAAAGGAATTCCGATTAATAGCTCCACAATAATAAGCCCAGGAATTGTCTCTGCCAGACCAATTTCATAAAAAATGCTTGCAAGTGGAATCGCATATACGATCTCCGGCAACATAATAGGAAACTGAAAAAAACTGATTAACGCGCCTTTCAAAGGTATATTTTTTCTGGCTAACACATAGGCAGTAGGAATACTTAAACATAACGACAGAAGTGTCGACACAAACGTAATTTCAATCGTTACTTTGTAATAACTCCAGATATCGTATTCTTTCCAAGCCTTCAAAAACCAGTGGGCTGTATAGCTTTTCGGCAGAATTGTTCCATACCATTCTGACGAGAACGCATTCAAAAGTACGGAGAATGTCATACCAAAAATGGTAATAATAAACCCTGAGATGAGAATCCAAAAAGGCAATGCTTTAAAACATTTAAATATTGCTTGTTTACGTTTATAATTGATTGCTTCAACAGAACTCACTGCAGGAATTTCAAATTGAATTGTCTGTTCCTTCAACCCTCTCACCACGCTTTACTTAAATGTCGAAGCTGCTCCTATATATCCTTTTTTGCGGATAAAGAAAATAACACCCAAGCTGATCAGTTGCGTGATCCCCATGACGATCGCGACTGTAGTTGCCATATTGTAGTTAAAGTCTTGCATGGCAGATTGAAAAGCGACTACACTAAACGAGCGTGAATCTGAAGCAGGATTCCCAACCAGTATAGCTGATTCAAATACTGCCAATTGCATAATAAAATTAAGCCCATATACGGTTAGCACACTAGAGCGAATCAATGGCAGAAATACACGACGAAAAGTCATAAATTCTCCAGCGCCCAGTGATATTGCTGCCAGTTCCAGATTCGGATCAATTGTCTCCATTAACTCCATCAAATTTGAGAACATAAAAGCTGTGCCAAGAATAACAAGAGCAATAAAAGTCCCCCAATAGTTATACAATAACTTGACAGGCTGATGAACAATTCCAATCCCCATCAAAAACAAATTTAACCAACCGGTGGGTTTAAAAAAATCAATCATTCCTACGGCAACGATCAACGGCCCAAGTGTTAATGGAAATATAATCAATCCTTTAAGCAATTGTTTGCCTTTGATATTTTTCCGCAAATAATATGCCATTGCAAATGCGATTGCCAGCTCCAGAATAGAAGCGGGGAAAACAAGCATAAAGGTGCGCGGAATTGTATCATAAAAATTATGCTGCGTAAAAAACGTAATATAGTTAAAGAATGTCCATCCGGCTTCTCCACTTTTATGGAATGTTAAAAAAATGCCTTTTAGAAGAGGATAGCAAAATAGCAATAACAATGGTATGAGCGACGGCAATATAAAAATAGAATCACCAATTTTTTTACGAACGTTATTCTGCCTCATGCAATCACCCCTAATCGATCATTACCAAATGTTCCGGGTCAAAATAAAGCATTAGCTCGCTCCCTACCGGAAATGAATCTGCCCCAAGGGCATTTAATTTTAACGGGTCGCCATACTCAGATAGAATCTCATATCCGGTAATATTCCCGACATAGTCACTGATCACAATGTTTCCTGACAGTTCATTTCTTCCGGTTTTCTGATTTATGATTCGGATATTTTCGGGTTTAATCGTAAGAATGACGGAATCACCCAGTTTATGTTGTGTATCTTTCCGAACTTCTAAAGTAAATCCTTTTTCTGATTGAAATATAAAATTCCCGGCTTGTTCCCCCGTAAGCCTTCCTTTAAAAAAGTTGCCATAGCCGATAAAATCTGCCACAAACTGATTTTTGGGTTTAAGAAAAATTTCTCGCGGTGTACCGACTTGCTGCAGTTTACCCGCTGCCATCACGGCCACCTTGGTCGATAATGATAATGCCTCTTCTTGATCATGTGTTACATAAATTGTAGTAATCCCTAATTCCTGATGTAATTTCTTCAGTTGCAACCGCATATCTTTACGCAGCTTTGCATCCAAGTTGCTAAGCGGCTCATCCAGCAGCAATACTTTTGGCTGCACTACCAATGCACGTGCCAATGCAACACGTTGTTGCTGTCCGCCGCTAAGCTCTTTTGGATAACGGTTCGCCAAGTGCTCCAACTGGACCATCTCTAACGCTTCCAGCGCTCGCCTTTTTCGTTCTCCTTTGGGGATTTTCCGCATTTCCAAGCCGAACTCGACATTTTTCATAACGGTCATGTGTGGAAACAAGGCATAATTCTGGAATACCATGCCAACATCCCGTTTATGCATGGGAATATAATCAATCCTCTGACTGTTAAACGAAATACTGCCTGTCGTTACATCAAGTATCCCTAAAATCATCGATAATAACGTCGTTTTCCCGCATCCGCTTGGACCTAACAACGTCATAAACTCCCCTTTTTCAATTCCAAGTGTGATATTATTTACGACCGTTGCATCGCCAAACGTTTTTGTTACTTCATGGATCAATACATTTGTACTTGCATCCTGTTTTTTCATAATTGCAAGGTCCATCCGGAATGCCCCTTTCCTAATTCACAGCCTCGATCCATCATGACCGAGGCTGCCTTTCTTTCACTATTTCTTCGCCTGAATTTTTTGCTGCCAAAGATCATAATGCTTGAGCAAAACATCGGACTGCGGGAACAATGTCCAATTATTAGCAGGCGTTATAATTTGATTGCCGTTTTTAAATTCCGCCGGCATGACTTTAAGGCCGTTCATATACGTCTCTTTTTCTTTTGGTTGCAATAAGTCGATACTTGCATTTTTATTTGACGGCATATAAAAGACGGAATAGATTTGCGCATTCGCCTCTTTTGATTCTGCAAAATGAATAAATGCTAATGCAGCCTTCTTGCGCTCCGGTGACAGATTTTTTGGTATGCTGTAAAATTGGGCATCCAATATTTGCTTGGCATCCTTAAGAGTCGCAATTTTAATATTGGGTGGAATCTGACCTTCTGTGTACAAACTCGCAAACCATCCTGGCAAATGCGGAATGATGTCTACCGTTCCATCCAAAAGAGCTTTTAAAGTATCACCTGTTTGCGACGGATACGCATTTACATATTTATTAATATCAGACAGATATTTGTATGTTTTGCTCAAATTGTTTGGGTTGTTCATATTTTCACCCATACTTTGAATCAGGCCGAAATAAAATCCCCTTCCCGGACCACTTGATTGGATATTTGCATACTCAAACTTATTTGGATGTGCTTCAATCCAGGTTTTCAACGCAGCATACGTGGTTGGCGGATTTTTGACTTTGTCGCTATTGTATATGATCACCGGGCCGCCTAATGATGTAAAAACCGGCGCTCCATAGCCATCAAATTCTTTCACATATGCTTTCGCAGTATCTGTCATCTCATCATAACGAACCTCTTTTGAATATTTCGGGATCAGTTGTTCCCATACTCCTTGTTTTGCCCCTGCAGGCACACCATCGATACCGGATGCAACAACATCTATATTTACGTGATTTCCTTGTGCCTTTATCTTATTTACAATTTCTTGCCAACCACCACGGCCGTAATTTACATGATATTTGCCGTGTGTTGCCTTTTCAAACATCGGAATCAAAATATCCTTATAATAGTTGTCTGTACCTGCAACGCTATAAAAATTAATTGTAATCGGTTTGCCGCTACTTGCAGTTTGATCCTTGCCTGCACCTTGATTGCTATTCGCAGCAGATCCACATCCTGTCAAAACAGTACCGGCAAGAAATAAAGAGCTCGCCCCCACTACTAACCACTTTTTCATTAACACTCCCCCTCGCATTTAGAAACGCTTTCATTATTCGCAAAAATGTTTGCGTGATTCGTTTCGCAGAACTGATTATGCATGATTCTGCTTGTCCAGTTTTGTTTAGCTTCTCTCCCTAAACTGGATGTTTTGATTATAAAACGCTTACATAAATGCAAGTAGAAGAGAAATGCACAAAACCTTTTAAAATATATCGTTTTTTTATTTTCAATTCTTCGAATCTTTATTTTTGCAATTCACTCGGAGTGAATCCCGTATACTTTTTAAATAACGTACTAAAATAAGGAATATTTTTATACCCCACCTTTTCCGCAACTTCATAAATAAGATAATTTCCTTCTAAAATCATTGTTTTTGCTTTTTCCATCCGATACTGTGTCAAATAAGTATTAAACGTTTCTCCCATTATTTTTTTAAAAATTTGACTTAAATGGTTTCGTGAAATAAATAATTTTTCTGCCAGATCACCTATTGTTACATCTTCTCCATAATGTTCCTGGATATATTGAACCATAAATTCAACAGCTTGCTTATGCTTTACATTTTCATTCCATTGCCTGTCCATTAAAATCATGTGTACTTTCCGCGATAACCATTCGTCCATTTGCTCCGTCGTATATATTTTCCTAATTTCTTTCTGCACATCGAGATTTGGAAATATTTCATCAAGAAATATTCCTACATCATGCAATGCGTATGCAAGCACACCCCAAATCTCATACAACTGTTGTTGCAGAATCGGTGGTGTGATTTCTTTTACTTGATCCAGCCGTTGCTTATACTCGTCAATCGTTTGCATCGATTGCTTCACCAATCCAAGTCGAACAGCGCCTGCTAACTGATGATAAAAGGAAAACGGCCGAATTGCTTTTGTTACTTCCTGTGGAATTTCATTTGAAATCCCTTCATTAAAAAAGTTTGTACTCATTTTTTCCAGCAAAATTTTTTGTGCTTCTTCTTCCTCTAATTTACGAAAAGATGTTTCCAATACCTGCTTTAACGTTTGAACCGACAGTGGCTTTGATAAATAATCATCTACTTGTAAACGAAGTGCTTTTCTTGCATATTCAAAGTCAGAATACCCACTTAATATAATGATTTTTCCCTTGTATCCTTGCTGCCGCAGTTGCTCAATCATCTCCAATCCATTCATGACTGGCATATAAATATCTGTTAAGACAAGGTCTGCTTGAATCGAGAGGATTGTTTCCAGACCTTCTTTACCATCTATGCATTCACCTACACATTCCGCTTGCAACTGCTCCCAAGGAATTACTTTCTTCATTCCGTTTAAAGTTTGTTGATCATCATCAACGATTACTACTTTCCACATATTGCAATCCTCCAAACGTTTGCTTATCCTTTATCTTTGGAATTCGAAATGATACAGTTGTTCCATCTTGATGGCTCTCGATCTGGAAATCATACTCTGTGCCAAAATACGTTTTGAAGCGTTCCCTTACATTTCGCAAACCATAACCACCTGTATCTCTTTTGTCATTACGCCAATTTGCTTGCATACCTCTCCCATTATCTGCAATCGCTACTAGAATATGATCATTTTCCGTACGCATCTGTATTTCAATCAAGCCTTCAGACCGGCCATGAAATCCATGTATTATCGAGTTTTCCACAAAAGGTTGCAAGGTTAGCTTCGGGATGAACAAATCCAGCAAATCATCCGGCACATCTATTTTATATGTGATGCCATCACCTAAACGAATCTGTTGGATTTTCAGATAGCTTTCCAAATGTGTCAGTTCATCACGAATCGGGATTAAACTTTCACCGTTTGATAAGCCAACACGAAACATTCTGCCCATTAACTCGATCACCTGACTCATTCGTTCTTCACCAGCCTCTAATGCCATCCAATTCAATTGATCCAATGTATTGTATAAAAAATGTGGATTGATCATCGCTTGTAACGCTTTTAACTCTGCATTTCGTTGACGCTGATATTGTTCTTCTAAAGAATGATAAAGTTCCTCGATTCGCATTAACATATTTCCATACCCTTTAAAGAGCAGGCCAAATTCATTTTTATAATCTTTTGGCAATTGAACCTTGTTTAATTTGTTTGGAGTGTTGATCATATTCGCCACAAGTGTTCGAATGGGCTTTGTAAATTGTTTCGAAATAAACAACATAAGCAATAAAGAGATAACAATAGATGTTACACCGACGAGCGAAAGAACAAACGCCATCCATAAGCTGCCTGTTGCCAATTCGTTTTTAGGCGTAACTTCAAGTAATAACCAGTTTGTTTGTTGTACTTGTTTCCATACTACCAATTGACTATCCGTCATCTCGGAACCTTCAGTTTTCGAAAGTAAAATTTGTTCTAAATTTTGTATTCGATTCAAAATAGCGTTTTGTATATAGCTTCCATTCGGGTTTTTTACACCAGAAATCGTTATAGGTATACCGTCTGTGTTCAAAAGCAACAAATTCGGGCCTGTTCCTTCCCCCTGAAGTAAATTCTTTAAATCATCTGTCTTTATATTGATCACTAAAAGCCCTTTATAATTTCCGTTATACGTATAAAGTCTTCGAATAAAGCTGACAACATCTATTTTTCCTATACTGGAATCGATTTCATGCTTGCCAACCCAAGACGCCTCGGAATTTTCCACTTTTGAATACCATTTGATTGTTTTTAACTGCTGAAATGAATAATATTGTACAGATTCAATCGGACTTGTCATAGGTGGATTTTGCAAATATAAATCAATCGATTGAATAATTGGTAAACTGAATGTGACATTTTGGAGATTTTCATTCATTGTATAGCGAATTAAATTGTATTGATAAGGATCGTGGATTCCTTGCAAGTATTTTTGCAACGAATCATTATATGAAATATTCAGCGAAATTTCTTGAATGGAATTAAGCTGAATATCTATTTTTTTTTCTAATTCGCCTAACATGTTTTGTTGATATTTTGAAGTGTTGCCGATTAACGTATTCAATGAAAAATGATAACTAACCCAGGTCATTAAAATAAGCATTACAACCATGATAGAAGAAACACTGCCAAAAAAAATATGGCCAACACTGTATTGTTTAAATGGATTCTTAATCGTAATTCCTCCTTTAGCTAACTCTTTTTAAGCACATAAATAATTTTATACTTTCTTCCTGAATTATTTATGTAGCGAGGCCGCAGGTGTCATAAACCTTGGTAATACAGAACACTGACAACATTTTTGTTTTACCTAATCGGTGAAATAACAAAAAAAGACCAATCTTTGGTATTGTTATAAGTACGATCAAACAACATACCAGGCGGTCTCCTAATGAAGAGTGTAACGGAAAAACCCATGAACTACAACAAAAGGAGTGTATTCCACCGTCTGTACAAAACAATCATTGATAACACCGAAGCGGCAAATTGGCCATTAAGCTGCTGGCTTTAGACCATGCAAACGGTGCCGACCGGATGAAAATCCTCTGTTGTAGTCGCCGGTGCGATGCTTGCGAAGGATAAAGAGGTAAGTGAAGGACTTAGAATGTGCGTCCCGCAGATACATCACCCCTGCAGGACGACGTTGGTTTACCCAGTTATGCCCAGACCGTACTTATGTGCAAAGATCTCATCGACAGCTCGCTGGTATCCCCCTGCCGCACGAAACGAATCACCGATTTCCCGACAAGCTTTACGGATGGAAAAATCTTGGAGTATGCGCTCTGCTTCCTCTCTGAGACCGGCGGAAGTTAACCCTTCTTGTTTTAATTGGACCCCCGCACCGAGATTCGCCACACGTCGTGCTACGATCGGTTGATCGGCGCTTTGAGGAAACACAATCAATGGCACACCATAGTACAGTCCTTCACAAGTGCTGTTCATGCCGCCGTGAGTGATAAACAATTTGGCACGCTGCAGGACTTCGAGCTGCGGTACGTAGTTGCGGACAATAAAATTCCCGGGAATGTCCCCTAAGTCCTCAATTTGGGTCTGCCTGCCGACGGACAGAATGACCGTATGCTTCGTATCGGCAAAAGCAGCAAAGCAGAGCTTGTAGAAATCCACCGCTTGATTGAACACAGTGCCAAGGGATATGTAAATCAGACTGTCAGTGTCAAGGTTGGAAAAATCAAACTGGCCGTGCGATCGCGGTGCAATAGACGGCCCAACGAACTTGTACGTTTCGTCAAAGCTGTCTCCTTCAGGTTGGAAGTGCTTTGAAATGTAGACAATGGTCAACGGCGCGGGATTGCAGAAGACCTCATAGGCAGAGCCAACTTGCACATTGTATTTCGCTTGCACGTTATTGACGAGCTGTTGAAACTCCTGTTGTGCACGTTCTTTCACGTCTGCTGGAAAATGGCGCGAGAGGTGATCTTGCAGGCTGTCAAAGCTGTTTTGTTGAAATGCAAAACTCGTGCACGAGTTGATTGCCGGCAGGTCGAGTATTTGTGCAAGCAAACGCCCACAACCGAACATCGAGTCATGAATTATGTAATCAAAACGTTCTCCTTTTGTTTGCTCCAGGACACTTGGAATGACGATGTCGGCGGTGCGCAAAAGTCCACCCACTCGAGCCCAAGGATTTCTTCCTCCGGCAAGGAATGCCTCCAAAAATTTGCCGCCATCGAACGTGATCACATCTGCGCCCGTTGGCTCGACGCGATCACGAAATTGTTCCGCCATAAAGTAAACTACCTCTTCGCCACGACGGATAAGTTCCTGAACCACACCGAGGGTCGGATTGATATGTCCTTCGGAACCTCCGTTGACAAACAAAACACGTGCCATAGTCATCACCTTTCATGAATTCATGATCGCGCATTGCCCTTACCCGGAAAATCTAATGGTTTCCCGCTCGGTCTCGAACCCGACAAACTCCCAAAAATCGATGTGTGTTTGTCACAGAGTCACGCCTAATTGTTCGGCATATCGTTTATACAGTTCATTCCAGCCATATTTCATGGCGTTGTGTCCCACCATGGAAGGCATCTGTTTGCCAGCCAGTATACCGGCAAGACCTTTCAGGCAAAGGTGCCATCCCGCTGCGTAGGAAGGCGCTTGCTTGCGATCTGCGAAACGGTGACGAAGAACCAGCGTTGTTTTGTCTCCAACTTCGTTCAGTTCCCATCTTAGGATATCCGTGCCCCACCTATATACGAGTAAGTGCGGTGCATCAACTTCGAGGACATATCCATGCACCTCATCTGCCTCAGGCATGTCGATATGTTTCAAACGTACTGCTCCTGTCGAGGTCAAATCACGATCCGGTTGAAACGGGCCCCAGCTTGGAATCTGCTCGGACCCGGTTAAGGCAGCCCAAACTTCCTCACGTGGATGTTCAAGAATCCGCTCGAGAACAAGGATCCATTCTCCATCCTCTCCGGTCAGTTGAACATGTTCTAACTCATGTGTATTCATTTTGTGTCTTCCTCCCGTAAAATTTTTCTCTGTTCAAGATGCTGCTCCAGGGCGTCAACATGCCGATTCCACGTCAGCCGATAAGCACTCAACCACTCGTCAATTTCCGCAAGGGGTCTAGCATCCAGAGAATAGATCCGACGCTGGGACTGAACCTGGACCTGCACCAGACCACTTTCTCTAAGCGTCCTCAGGTGTTTGGATATCAAGGGTTGTGACAGACCGAGATCTTTTGCCAGTTCAGTGACACTAGAATCGGACTGTAGCAGTCGGTCCAGGATGCGTCGGCGGGAAGGTTCTGCAATTACGGCATAGGTGTCAAGCACTGCCTTTGCCTCCTCCCTTCATGATTCTATTATAAACCATTATATCATAAACATACATTCATATAACTGATAATTCATATAATGTACAAAGTGAAATGGGCCAATAAATAGTGCCAATCGCATTTTCGGTGGAACAGCGCGTCCTACCGCACCATTTACGATTTACGAGGGAGGAGTACCATCAAAATTTTTACAAAAAAAATTGTAAAGAATATGAACTAGTAGATTTCTGCAGCGTCGTCTATCTCCACCAGTCCTTTATCCACTTTAACTTCCCGACTTGAGTAGGGTATGCGCAACATTTTCGAGGCTCGCTCCCGGTTTTTCAGCCAAAGTTCGTACAGATAGCGGTCCATCAAGGCCGTCTCTCCCTGTGGGTCACGCTCCTCGATCCATCAATTGTAACAGTCTTCGCCATTCTTGCAGTTATCACTAAATAACCACTTTCAGTCCCCTTTGAACCGGGTCATCAATTGTAACATTCATCTCTCACAGGACACGCCCCATCGTTCAACGCCTTTCAGTCCCCTTTGAACCGGGTCATCAATTGTAACTGAATCATTGTAGGTATGTCCATTAAATACTGAATTAACTTTCAGTCCCCTTTGAACCGGGTCATCAATTGTAACTATGGTGATTTTGTATCCAAACTCGGACAGAGCGCACTCTTTCAGTCCCCTTTGAACCGGGTCATCAATTGTAACAGGGGCGCTTGTGTGCTTGTGGGATGCTGTACATGTGCTTTCAGTCCCCTTTGAACCGGGTCATCAATTGTAACACGGCTATCCGCGCCGATTGCCCAACCATCTGCAAATCTTTCAGTCCCCTTTGAACCGGGTCATCAATTGTAACCGAAGTGGAAGACAGGCTGTATGATGCGGTTCTTGTCATCTTTCAGTCCCCTTTGAACCGGGTCATCAATTGTAACTCATCGTTATTCCAGGCGGCAATATCTTGATTTCCGTCCTTTCAGTCCCCTTTGAACCGGGTCATCAATTGTAACAACGAGCGTAATGGGAAAACCGATTGATTGGGCGCCCTTTCAGTCCCCTTTGAACCGGGTCATCAATTGTAACCGACCGCGATGGGCGTCAAAAATCCCAGTCGTGGTGCGGGTTCGCACAATTATAATTACTGTAACTTTCTTCACGTTTTCCGAGGATTGAATTTTCGTTATAATATGGCGGCTATCCTCGAAATTCCATAAAAGTATATCTTGATAACAATAATATACCCTATAGCAGAATATTTCATGTACAAAAAGTCTATACTAATTTATTTCCTTATATCGCTTAATCAATTGAACTTCGTTAAAATTTGACGCTATGATCTTTTGTCAGACAATCCAAGTGCCCATAAATAACTATCTAACATCCGCTCCACAGCTTCTGAAACCAATAATACTAGCGGCTCGACATTTCCTGTTTCATCTGCTCCTCTTAAAGCATTATAATAATTGGAACGATCCTCCTGACGAATAATTGCCGGTGGATAGTGATCCTGCATCAAAATCAGATTCATGAGTAGACGTGCAGTACGTCCGTTTCCATCTATAAAAGGATGAATATGTACAAATCGGTGATGAAAAGTTGCTGCTCTTTCAACCGGATGTAATGTTTTTCCTTCGTTATCAAGCCATTCAAGCAAATCTCGCATCAACCCCGGAACTAACGAATTCATCGGGGGAATATGAGGACTTCCTTGGATAAATACGTTAACAGTACGGTAGGCTCCTGCTTCACGTTCACGGATATTTTTTAAAATTAACTGATGAATTTGTTTGATTACAAACTCGCTGATCCGGGTATCCTTGCTAATAAGTTCTTCAATCAAGACTATAGCTTCCGCATGATTTATGACTTCAAAATGCTCTCGAAGAGATTTACCGCCTACTGTAATTCCTTCCAGAACTACCTTGGTTTCCGACAAAGTGAGAGTGTTTCCTTCAATTGCATTCGAATGATAAGTCCATTCCACTAGGAGATGTTCTTTTAAATTCTTTACAAGTGCTTCCGGCAAGGGCCTTTTCGAATCTAACAGTTTCTTTTTTTCCTCAATCCGTCGAAAGTCCATTTCTACACCTTCTTTTTCTTTACCTACAATGATTGAAATAACTCTAAGACCTCATATGAGGCCTCAGAGCTTTTAAGACGATCCACTCGATTCACGTTTAAACCAAGTATAACCACGACTAGATGCAACCTGATGATAAGGAACAAAAACAGATTTCATAATTCTATCTCGTCCTATTCGGGCAGCCGTATCATCAAAAGTATTGATACTAGGAAAAGTTGCTTTTGGTCCCATATCGTCAAGATATTGCATTATCACATCACTGCTAAATTTACCATTTTCACCAAGAAAATAGCTAAACGTACTTCCCAAATATTCTTGGATCCCTTGACAAATAGGTTGTAAAAAACCCCCTCTCTTACCAAAATAGTTAACATGAAAGAATAAAAGTTTTAACTTATCAATATGATTTTGTGTCAAATTTTCTATTTTCACCGCAATTTTGAGTGTTCCATCGTAAAAAACAAATTCGCGAAACCCTACGGAAGTAATAAATGCTGGCCCTGCTTTTTTATCTTTTGGTTCCGTAAGAATTTTAATAAAACTGTTATTTACGACTGCCTGTTCAGGTGGTTCAAAACGAATTTCCAAATCACGAATCCAAGGGAATTCCAACGAAACATCGAGTCCCATTCGAAAAGCGGCATCCAATAGTGCCATTTTAACACTATACATGGTTGGAATAAGATTGGTCTTACCTCCGGAACTCGTAGCAGACGAATTTCTTAATGAGAAAAGTGAAGTGTGCTGATACGTTGTCACCAGCCACATATGACTACCTCACTTGCTCGATGAGATCCGCCATAATTTTTGTAAACTCAGATTGGGACTCAAACTTATACGTTGTTATAGCATCTGAAAACAACCGATTCAGGTTTTCCTGAATTTTTTGAACTTCATCAAGATACGACCCATTCAAAGGACTAACTGTAGGAGCAGGTATGGCAGCAGTCGATGTTGTTACAATCCCTTGAAAATTGACGATATGCGGGAATTGGGTATTTCTATGGGCACCAAGCGGCCTAATAAAGGTCAGCAAAATACTCTCAAGCAGAGCCCGAGTTCGCTTTTTACGATCCTCATCAGTAATCTGGTATTCACGTTCAACATCATTAAACCCTACTCTTGATAATTCAGCATTCATAACAAGAGCATATTCACCAGAGCTCGCAGGTCGATAAAAAATATTCTGTCCAAGATTTGCCCCTGATTCATCGCCAGAGCCTTGACCACGGTTGTTATCAAATTTAACGTGAAAATAAGATTCAGTCCGAGTTTTCTCAGGAACTCCAACCAACCAACCAAATTCTACAGTAGACTTTCTTGGAGTCGAACGTCCACCCTGTGTGATCAAAACACCTTCCAAATCATCCACCGCACAGTGTTGAAGAACTTTTTTCAATGTATCTCCAATCGCATTTTTATCGCCAAGAGATTTAAAAAACTCTGCATCCGCATTAATACGATTGGAATTAAACTTGGTACATCCTGCACAAAGTGGAAGTTCCTTTTCAAGAGCCAATCCATGAAGATGCTCAGCTTGGATATGCTTAAGCATATCACCAGAAATCGCGTTTACAACTGTCGGTTCACCATTTTCGTCTACAATATGAACCATTCGCGTCTGTAATTGATTGCCTTCCGCCCCTTCATTATTCAAAGAGTGCATATCAATTGTTAATATCCCTGAAATAGAGAGAGATTGCATCAACATTGTCATATTCCAACTTCCTCCTCGGTATAATCATTATCTTCATGTGTCTTATCATCTTTTGCCGAAGCAAAAGCGATCAGAAGCATAGCGATTGCTTCAGTTTCTTTTTGCCCTTTGTAGCGATCCAGCAACTCTCCAAATTGACTTAATTCCTGCTCTGAAACCCGTTTACGGCGTCGTCCAGGCTTATCCCGAATCTGTTCCTCTCTTCGTGCATTTTCGTAGTTGAATTCATTTACAAATTCTGCTATAACGCATAGTAATTCTTCGCGAAATTTCGCTTTACGTTTGATTTCCTGAAACAAACCATATTTAATGTCAAAGACCTGTTGTCCTTTTGATTTCAGGTATTGCTCACTGACTGTAGCCTGTTTGATGGCTCGTGCAATCCCCCGGAATCCATCATTTTCAATAATCTCTTTAACAGGTAAACCTATTTTTGACATTCTGAACAGCACCTCCAAATTTGACGATTGAAACGATCGAATGGGTCGATTTTTATCTCTTCGACTCATAATAAGTGGCCCATAACTCCCTAAAAATCTTAAAAAAACAATCCAATCCGAGGCAGAGAGAAAATCCCGATAGAGCTGAAGAAGCGACGCTTCTTCATGTTTGTCTTCATCTAATAATTGAAGGGCCTTTTTATGTTCTTCAATCAAGTTTGTCCATCTATTGATGTCGTTTTCATCGTAGATCTGAAACCAATCCGGTAGCCCAACTGAAGAAATATTGGACACCGGCCTTGCCGACCCCAAGGACTTAAAATAAGCTGTTTGTACCGAGGAAATAACGTCCCTGGGAGTCATTCCTTGGGGAGTGATATATGCCCATTCATCGATTTCCTTCTTTTCAGACTTCCCGAGAAGAAACGTAACCAAATCAAATACTGCAAAGATGTCGGCTTTACGTGAATTCCAGACAGGAGTCAACTCCAAACGGTTTAGAGTTTCCAGATTACCCATGCCAATATTTCCTGGGACGGGGACCATCATTTTGATGTCATCACCGATGGTATACCCCCATAGTACAACCTCAGACCCAATAAACCGTAACCATTCTTCAAACCAGTCTGTGAAAACCGAAGGTAGGGATGCACGTGCCGCACTGTCAGGTTTGGGGCGATTGATTCCTTTTCCGATAGCAGGGTTGAATACCTGAACAGCCGGAATTTTTGGCCTAAATTTGGTATTGATATCGCCAGACAGTTGCCCAATTCCCAAGGAAGCTAATTTATTTTTCACACTTTCAGCCAAATCATCTAAACTCGTGGACCATATCTCTTCGAAAAGTTTATTACGGACATTTATACCTTGTAAAATGTTTATTTTCTGGTATGAATAAAAAATTCTAGGCGGTTCCGGTAATTCCGAAAGATCTTGACCAGCTTTTTTCCGTTTTCTTGCTTCTCTTAAAGTATCTGCCCTTGCTTTATTTTCAATATAATTAAACGTTCTTGCTCCTGCGGGCGGGGTTTCTTCTGGTTTTGTCTGTATAAAATAAAACAATGGTTCACGTTGTAATACTGAATAATCCGCCTGTTCCAGATCGATTGATTCAGCAAGTTTTACGCGAAAACTCCCTGACTCCTCGATAACCTCTGTCTCCAATGTTCCTCGGGAAATTGCCCATATCATCTTCGAGAGCCCTACGGCAGCCAAAGCATCTGCATATGTCCCAGTACGTTTTTGGATGTAAAATTGATTATACTTCGTCATTCTTCCCCTCCAATCCCAACTTATTATTGTGATTCTGCTGGGATCTACGATCTGATAGCCGTAATCTTCTCACCAAGTACCAATAAAACGCCAATACATTTCGATCTTGTAACCATGTAACAAGATTATCAAAATGATGCGATTCATTTTGCGGTTTTAAAAATGGTTCATAATGTAGCCCCTGTAAACTACGAATCACATGTTCCCTTGCACCTTTGGCAAAGACAATCGGTTCTGACCTTTCGCTGAAAGCATTGTGATGACGTAAAATAGCAACTAATAGCGGGACCGCTATCTTTTTATCACGGAATTCTTTTCCTACCCATTCCTGCAGTGCAATTGCACCTTCACCAGCGTGAGGTGGCCTTTTGTAAGAACTTTTGTTGTTTGCGCGTCGTTCAAACTGATTTTCTGCATCAAAATCAGTATGAGCTAGAAATTCATGTTCTTGCTTGTTTTTGACGTCCGCTTGCCAAAGTCGGACTTTCCGCTGAAATTCAACACCTAATTTCCCTACATCATGCAATGCTGTGGTTAGTTCAGATAATTCATCCACTTTTTGTGCACTTAGTTGAAAAGTTGATGCTATATATTTCGATGCAACACTGTACTTTTCCTTTTCTTTCCTGTGCACATCCCTAACTTCTTTTATATGCTCCATATACGTTTCCCTTAAATAGCTATATCGTTCAAAAGCGGTTCCAGATTCATCTAAGAGATATTTTGAGTAGGTAAGTCCAGATTCTCCAAGCAACAGTCCTACTATATTGTGATAATTTGCAATCTGCGGAGCCAGAACCAGCAGTGTAACCTGCAGAGCCTCTTGTGTTCGTTTTATCGGTCGCCATTGAATCTCTTCCCCATAGTCTTGGCTGTCGGGAAACTCGGGAATAAAGACAAGTTTACTTTCTTCCCATTGATATTTATTATCTTCAGCTAAAGTATGCAAAAAATAACGGAGCCTCCCACGACTTATCGATACAACCTGTGGTTTTTTTCGCAAATCCAATTCTTTCGGATCGGGGTGAAGTATTATGGAAACATTGTCAATGCTTCTGACGAGTCCGCTTGTATCCGCATTTCCGGTGATCAACGCATTCGTTATTTCTTTACTCCGTATGAACAAGTCTCTTATAGTTTCAGTAATTCTCTTTTGATCAATTGGTTCATGGACCTCTGATATCCAAGTTTCTTCAAGTTCGGGAGTCATTTTCGCATTCGGAGGCAGGTGTTGCAATAGTTCTTCCGTCTTCAACATTATTTTTATATCTTGTTGGTCGCCATTTTTTGAGGCATAAGGAAGAAAATTATATTCATCTCCTTCTCTTACCGAATAGACATAAACATTGCCCTCCTCATCGGGAAAACGGGCACATCTGCCAATTCGCTGTATGAGAGAGTTTGCTGGACATAAATCTGTTAATAGAACATCTGCAGAAATGTCCAGCCCAGCTTCAACAACTTGAGTTGCTATAAGAATACCCTCCTCAGTGGAATTCTTGGAAAATATTTTAAGTATCCACTTCTCGACTTCTTCACGATGGTCTTGAAACATAGTAGAGTGAAGAACTTTCACTTCAGGTTTTATATTTGCACCAGACAGTTGCTCATCCAATTGGAAAAAAAGTTGTTGAGCTTTCTCTACCCTGTTTACCACAACAAGAGTTCTTCCACCTTGATGTTTTCTGACTATTTCACTTGCAGATAACGGGACGTTGGACCAAGTGATATAACGTGTACAGTTGGGAAGCATGTTCTGTTCCTCTTTTGTAAGGGCTACAGCTTGTCCCTTCAAATGTCGTTCCAAGGTTTGTACCACTGTTTGCGGAGCCGTTGCCGTCATGACAAGAAAACGGATATAGGGAGATAGACGATCCATCATGTCAAGGAAAGTCGGCAATGCCTCTCGAAACGACAGCAAATGAAACTCATCAATAACTATGTAAGACCCGATTAGGGCTCCCGGAGAAATGTTTGCCGATCGTTTGGAGGTTCCATAAGGCAAGCCAATATACGAACTTAGCAGTTGATCGATCGTTGTGAAAATAACATCCCCCTCAAAGAAAGAGTCGTTAGGCTGGTTACCCATTTGAATTGTAGAAGTCAGTTCGAATCTTGAAATAACTGACTTTGTTGATTCGTACAATGAAGAAGCTAAAGTCCTTAATGGAAGAGCGTAGATCAACCGATCTGCAAAAGAAAGCTCCTTACGACGAGCGTATAAAAATGGAAATAATGCTGTCATTGTTTTCCCCGATCCAGTAGGGGCGGTCAAAACCACATTGCGACCTTTAAGTAGAAGCTCAGCAACACGTAATTGGAAGTCGTAAGGTTTGATTGGCTTTCTATTTTTATTGGATAATAATTCCACAAAAGTTTCTTTCATTTAAAGACACCCCGCATACTATGTTTGCCCCCTATATTCGGGTCATAAATAATCGAGACATTATAAATCTCTTCATAACTTTCAGTCCCCTGTGAAATTTCGGGTCAATTTTTGTATATACTTATCAAGAGAGGTGCCTTCTCACCTCTCTTGATACATCCTATGGGGTACCTAATGAATTAAAATAATGGTGATTTTGATAATTACGTACAGCGCTGTTAAATAATTCATTAGGATCACCCCCTTTTTCTTTTTCTGTAACTATTTTTATCTAATCAATTAATTTTCATTCGTTAAAAAACTTGAGATTATAAATATCTACATAAAGGATCGTAAAACAATCATTCTAATGATGAACTGTTACTCGGGTTCTCCCGAGATCAAAAACCGTATTCTTTCCTATATGAATAATCTCCGCTACACGCAGCCACGGCAGAAACTCCCCTACCTCACCTTCATATTGTGCCCACCCAACGATGCCACCCATCTTCATTTTAGAGTCTTGGCGAGCCGAGTAGCGATCATAGTCAACCCATTTAACTTCTTTTCTGACAAGTTGAATTTGTTCCGACTTTAAGATTAGGTTTTTAATATCCCATTTGGGCGTTATATCATGATGAAATTGGAGTAAGCCAGTCATTCGTCGTAGGATATTCCGAATGAGTAATGGGAAAGATGGATTGTCAGAATATATACCCTGTGATTTAATTCGTAATGGTGTTTCAAAAAAGACCATCAGCCGACCTTGTTCCGGTGCCTGACTCTTAGCTCCTTCCCATATATCCCTTCCTGTCAGGACAATGGGAGAGTGAAATGTTACATTCTCTTCATTCAGAAACATGGTTCGATGGTTACCCATTTTCATATCACGATTTTCAACGTGAACTAAACGGTAGCCCTTTCTCCCCCTGCCGATTCCCTGTTCACCTAGTTCCTTAAATGTACTGACAAATAAAGGAGCATAATGAATTGCTTTACCAAACAACAGCAGATTAACAGAAAGAAGATCACCTGGCTCATAAATGGTTTGTTTATCAGTAGGCACTTCCAAAATATATGGACGTGGAACCTGCTCATACCCCCCCATAAATGACTCTTCGTGGTTAGGTCTTGTTTCAAAGATATAAGGATAAGCACAGTAAGTTAACGCCGAACAAGCTCCGCAATCTTCTCCAGGATTTATACAAGAAAGTCTTTTAAATACATGTCCAAATGCCCCACGAAAGGTTGAGGCTTTCCAAGCAGGCAATTCCAACCCCCGCTCCCCGGCCTGCAGCGTAAACCGATATTTCGCAACTCTCAATTCATCAAACAAGCTTGTTTCCTCCTAGAAGTCCCCTTGAAACGGGTCATATGAGTTGGTCTCTATTACCAATTATTTCGGCACTAACCATAAACTTCCTGTGGCCAACATAAAATTTTTTATAAAAATTCTACCCAATGCAATCCGAGTTGGGTGCCTTCAAATTCTTCTCCTCATTCCATACCTCATACATCTTCCCTAACAGCCTGTCCCTTGCCTCTCGATCACAATCCACTTCCACAAAATTTCCTGTTGCCGTCAGATACAAGCCAGCACGATCAACTTTCCAGCCCAGAAGCTGTTCCACCACATGGGTATAAATTTGGACTTGTGGTGTATACCTCTCCACCACCTGAAGTATATCCTTCTCACTTTGACACCCGTGCGTCTTAAAATCTACCAGTGTGACTCCTCCATCATCCCGCAGCCACACTTTGTCAATAACCCCATTCAACAGCAATCCATCTTCCCCAAAAAACCGAATGGCAAAAGGAAGTTCACTGTAGACAACTTGGGCTTTCCGGCATTCTGTTTGAAGTTCCCCCTTAAGATACGAATCAATCTCGGGACACAACCGCTGCCAAGCAAGGTCGCACATCTCTTTACTGGTTATTCCCAAAGCAGCGAGTGCTGCTTTCAAATGACGGGTCCGAATCGTTTCAAGATCATCGTGCGGCCCTAGAAACTCCAATACAGTATGCAATAAATGCCCCCACTCATGCCCTTCGAGATTGGATCGTCCAAAGTGTCTCGCTGGTAAAAATGATTTACTGGTTTCCCAAGTCTCCCCGGCAAGTATATCCACCCACTCTGTTACACTCCAAATCCGTGCGGCAAACCCGGTATTTACATTCCGATATTCCTTAACAATTTCCTTGCCCGTGATTCGCCCAAGTTCTGCGTGTGAGACTGGGGATCTCATGGGAGTGCTAGGTGCCATCTTCGCCATCTGCACCGTTCGCTTCATTTCAGTGGTAAGGGCTACTTCTTCAAAATGAGGTGTCGCAGTTTTTCCAAGTGTTTTCCCAAGTCGGGTTGCCGAAGTTACATTCACTCGTGGCACTAAATCCACCTTATTACGAATTTGCAATTTCCACCCATTCTTCTCTACTATCCGCTCCTGAAGGCCTTCCCGCAGTTCAGGAACCAGAAACTGCAACCAGTCAAACCAGTTGGAGCACTCGTCTAATGATTCCTTCTCCGCGAAGCTAGAAGCAACTCCAGAAAAGATCAATCGTTCTTCAGCTCTGGTCATTGCCACATAGAATAACCTCTTTTGCTCGGAAACCATTGCATTTCTTTCTTCTTCCCGGGCTTTTGTAAAACTTAGGGACGGCAGCCAAGTCTTCTTGTTTTCATCGTAATACTGGGCCGTTAGTCCCCATGTATCGCTGAGATGCAGCCTTCCCATTTTCGTTGTAAAGCGGTGCGTGAGATCCGGAACAATAACAATGGGAAATTCAAGCCCTTTGGCCGCATGGATGGTCATAAACCGAACTGCCCCTTTGGTAACATCGGTCTGAATCTCCCCGTCTTTTTCTTCCTGATTTTGAAGTTGCTCCCACCAAGCGAGCAAATCGGAAAGGTGGATTTTTCCCCTTTTTTCGGCTTCCTCCGCCAACCGCACAATGCGATCAAAACTTGTCCCACCAAGCTTTTCTGCGATTGATTCTCCGTAAAGCACGTGATACAGCCAATCGGCTAACCCCATTTCTGCATACCGTTCTCGAAGGTGTGTTAAAAATTCTCTGGCCTGTACTAAACGCTCCCTATCTTCTTCCGATACCCTATTATCTTGCAATCCCCTGTTTTCTTCCAATACACTTGACTCTCCATCTCTTGACCTTCCATCCCTTGACTCTCCATCCCTAAAGAACTCCAGAAACCCTTTATGAAGTCCGTTATTTCTGGCTAATTGGCTGATTCCATCATCTGTCATTTCGACCAAGGGTCCCCGCAGATATCCCAATAAAGCCAATTCATCTCCTGGATCGTCCACCAGTCGAAGCAGATGATGCAAATCCCGGACCTCCTGCCGTTCCCAATATCCGCTGCCCGCGTACACCACATGCGGGATGCCGTATTTCGACAAAGCATTTTCGTATTTCTCCAAATGAGTTCGAGTTTGTAGAAGGATTCCGATGTTCCCATAATGGGCTGACCCCATCTCCAGGATTCTTCGGGCCACAAGTTCCGCTTCTGCTTTATGCGGATCTTTATCTTCAGTAAGTACAGGAATCAACATTTCCACAACAGGTTCTTCTTCGAACGGCTGCTTAAGCCCGGCCACCACTCCATCATCTCCGAACAAAGCCCGAGTCATATCCGATGCAAAAGCTACCAACGATGGACACGATCTGAAATTTTCCTTCAGTTGGATATAAGAATCCGACTTTTCAAGCTGGAGGCGCAACCTTTCAAACCCTTTGACATCCGCCCCGCGAAACCGATAAATGGACTGACGGAAATCCCCAACCATGAACAAAGAGGCTGTACCCGCAGCACCTTCCTCCAAATGTTCCAGCAACGATTGCTGAAGAGGATTGGTATCTTGATACTCATCCACCAGGATATGATTGTAACGTTTCCCATAGTAAGCGCGGGCTTCCTTGGATTCATGGAGAACATGGTGGGCTTTTCTCTGCAAATCTGCAAAATCGCACCACCCATTCGTTTCTTTCTCCTTGCTGTAGGCCAAATCCATCTGCTCCAGCAGCGCAAGAATTTCTTTTCGTACAACAGCGGTCTGATCTTCCAACAATTCTTGCCAAAGATTTTCATCTTTCAATCGCGTCAATCTTTCAAAAATCGGCTTGGCTTCTCTAGCCACACTTCGGGTGACTTGGGAAAACAGTGCCTTGAGTCCGCTTTTCATTTGGGAAATAGAAGCATTTGCGTCCTCCTTATCATTCTCATCTTCCCTGCATACGTGGATTGCTCTTATAGGGAGTTGGCGCCAAATATCAAGTATCGTACTCATGCGTGCAACCGACCCGCTCGCTGTAATGGTCCCGGATTGATGGAGCCTTTCCATGTGTTCCATCACCCGCAGCAATTCCTCTTCAAGAACTACTCTTAGGGATTCAATCGTGCTTTCGGTTCTTTCGCCGATGGATTTGAAATCCCAGGGCTGCTCCCGCCAACACTCATAAAGCGAAACCAACAGTCCACAGGCCAAATCCAGGCCGCATGCTTCCGCCCAACGAAGCACGCTTGGCAATCCCGATTCATAAAGCAACCGTTCTGTAAGGCTCTTCAACAATAGTTGTGCAGTGGTTTCATCAATCAAGGAAAATGAGGGATCCACATCGGCAAGCAGCGGATTTTCCCGAACGATACGGCCACAGAAACGATGAAAGGTCAGAATCGTCACCTGATTCGATCCCAGCTTTTGTTCTACTCGTTCCTTCATTTCCAGCGCGGCCTGATCCGTAAATGTAAGTGCAAGGATGTTTTCCGGCGAGATTCCTTTTTCATTCACCAAATAGCTTATTCTTTCTGTCAAGACTCGGGTCTTGCCGGAACCTGCCCCCGCCGCCACCAGAATTCGAGATCCTTTTGCCCGAATAGCTAATTTTTGCGATTCTGTCAGGTAGCTCATACAACCTCCCCCCTTCGATAACCATATTCATCTCGCCTACAAATCCCTAGGAACGAACAATTCTGGCATTCAGAACGTTCTCGGGGACGAGGCGCCACATCCCCCTTTAACATTTGCTTTACCAGCTCAAACAGTTGGTCATTGATTCGCTCGGCATACTCAGCAAAATCTTCCGGGGAATCAAATCCCACATTTCCTCCTTCCCCTGGATTCCTGACAACTGCGAATTGTCCCCCCAAAGGGCTAATCCCCGTTCCCGATAATTGAGAGTATGCCAGCAAATACAAAGCCATTTGCAGATCCCGTCCGTGTTCAATGTCCCTCCGAGACGGTCCCGATGAAAGCTTATAATCTAACACCCAAAATCCCTCTTTGCCAAGATCCACTCGATCAATGCTACCTGATACCCATAATTCCAAGCCTTCCCATTTTAGTAGCAGTGGTTGCTCACTGGAGGAAACGGCCATCTTCTCAGCATGGACACGTCCAAATCCCCATTCCGCGAGATGTTGAATCCCTTCTTGTTTCAGAAGTCCCCCACCTTCTCTAGCTGCAAATTCGAGCAAATCCCGCTTTAGCATCCGGCATTGTACTTCCCACTTCGGACCGGAGAATCCATACATACTTTCCAACC
Organism: Fodinisporobacter ferrooxydans; assembly: GCF_022818495.1. Taxonomy (GTDB): domain Bacteria; phylum Bacillota; class Bacilli; order Tumebacillales; family MYW30-H2; genus Fodinisporobacter; species Fodinisporobacter ferrooxydans. The sequence continues at coordinate 4,763,198 of NZ_CP089291.1, forward strand.
GCCTGAATTCTTCTTCCACCAAAAATTCCGCCCGTTGGGTAAGTTCTTCCTTTGAAAAGACAGGGTTCTCAACAAGTTCCCGAAAAACTCGGTGGAGTAAGCTTCCTTTATCTATGGGCAGAAGACCATTTTTCCGATAAATTCTTTCACCAACATGGAGAACACCGCTAGCCCAGTATTTGAAAGGACATTTGGCATATGTATTGATTCCCGTGACCGAAATCGGTTTATGCTGATCAAAAAATTGAACCGGTGTAGTATCGCGATAAAGATCTTTCTTCGGTAATCTAATTACATTTACAATACGTTCCTGATATCCTAACCATTCTGTCACGTACCTAGATAAAGTGGTTGCATGCCCCCGTTCATTCCGAAGCGAACTAAACAATACAAGTTTCTCTCCCCCTGCGGATACCGCCCATTCAAAAAGCTTACGATCCTCCAGTTCCTGTTTGCTGGCATTCGGGATTTTCAGCCCAAATTCAGCCTCCTCCCGTTTGCATAAATCCCAGATCCAATGAGGATCAAACGAACGCGGCCATACATCCTCAATGAGTCCAAGAACATAGACTTTCGGAAACGTAACTCCGTATATTTCATCCGTGTTGTACACTTGAATTCCATTTTCTTCCCTCCCAATTGGCAACATGGCTGTTGAAAGCCGTTCTGTTAACCATTTCATAAAGCGTTCAAGAGATATCTTCCGTCCCGCTTCGACAGGAAATGCCATCACAATTTCATAACGTGTCCGAATACAATTTCGAAGACTCTCATAATGCAATACCTGTAAGCTGTCATTTCGTGAGCGAAGAATGGTTCGTTCGTCTTTTTCAATAAAAGAAAGTAAATGATCCAGGTAATTGCCCCATGAATCACGCTCAGCTATGTGTTGAGTTATCCGGTTAATTTGTACCAGGAACCTAAACCACTTCCTCGCGGACACCCGTCGTTGTTCAACCAGTACTGTATCTCCATCGCCATCTAAATACTCCAAACGAATTTTGCTTCTTGCCAAATTCCCGCGAAAAAGAGTCATCCAATTACTGAATCCTGTCAAAACTCCCGATTCCTCTATTATTTTTCTACCCCAGGCAATCTCTTCTTCCAATAAACCTTCGAACGCTCCATGCAACCGAGCGCATTTCAACAGTGTTTCTCTTTCCCAATCCTTTTTTCTCAATTCCAGCAATGATAAAATTCTTTGCGAAACTGAAAGATTCAACATGGGGACATTTTTTGTGCCATGAACCTTTATACCTTTGCTGTAGAGTTCTCTTTTCACTAACTGTGAATAGTAGGAATTGGGTGTTACAATCAGAATTTCATCTTCCCGATACCCTAAGCTCATTTGGCGTTGAATATCAGAACTTGCCACACGAACTTCCTCGTAAGCCGTGTTTCCATACTTCAGACGAACCCTATCCGATTTGGCAGACCAATTGTCCTCCAAGGGATGAAGAGTAAATGACTCCGGAATCGCACTTCTGACAACTTCCAGGAAGCGTTGCAATTCTGGGCTATCCGGAAAAACTCCTTCCATAATCACCATTTCCCCCAATTGAGTACACTTGTCTTGTTCTTCCTCAACAATCCCGCTCGCGATTTGAAAGACCTGCTCAGTTTCTTTATAGGGAAAATCTAATCGACTTAGACAAATCAAATAGTTTTCATAGATACTGGTCAACTCTCTCAAAACAGGATCTTTTGTCTTCTTTAACAATGAAAGGCACTCCCTGCCTCCTCCTTTCTCTAGATCCTCAATCCATAAAGCGATGGATCTATACATCCCCGGATATTTCAATCCTGTTCGCAGGTGATTCACTTGACCCTGTCCATCCATAGACAACAGCACACTTTCCACAAGATCCTGTCGGGTTGCCTGATCGATCCGAACATACGCTTTTCCGCTTGCTTCGAGTATGTGATCAGCCAACTGATTCGGAGTCGTCCAATAAATCCCTATATAACCTCCTGTCAGCTGCAAAAACTGCTGTTTTCGTTGTTCAATCAGCAGGGGATGACTCCCTATGAACAGAACCTGTTTTCGTTCCCGTAGTGCTTTTGCCAACGTCCCCATACATACATCATTACCGTACATCATTGCAGTACCTCCTGTACTCGCAATCAGTACAACGGGCACGCGACTTGGGTTCAGGGAATGTTTCTTCCCGCATCAGACGCCGAATCGCTGTCACCAACGGAATCCCAAGTTCTTCGGCCAGGCGCGGGCCGGTCTGGGCAGATCCGTTGTCTACGCTCATTTGGCCGCCAAAAATCAGCTCATACCGCTCTTGGCGCGCAAACGCTGCAAGCATTTTTACGGCTACGAATTCATCTTCAAATAGCGCTTCATCATCAATCCGGACAGCCTTATCGATGTCAATAAAAAATTTTTATGAAAGGGGACTATTGGAGTATTAAACAAAGTGGAAAAAGGATTTCTGATAATATCAGAAATCCTTCGGGAAACGGATATGTATGGTAAAACTTTATCACTACACCTTAAATTTACTAATCAGTTCTTGCAGTTCGCCGGCCAAATTTGCCAGTGCGCTGGAAGATGCAGAGATTTCCTGCATGGAAGCCAGTTGTTCTTCCGTAGCCGCAGAAACCGTTTGCGTTTCCGATGTGATTTTCTCGGAAACTGCCGCAACATTCTCCACTACACCGACTACTTCTTCTGCTCCGGCAGATAGTTGTTGCGTCGCTGCCGTTACCTCTTGCACTTGTTTTGTAACTTCCTGCACCGATTGTTGAATCTTTTCAAAGGATTGTTCAGCCATATTTACAATCTCGATTCCGCTTTTCACTTCATTGGTTCCTGATTCCATTGCTTGTACAACCGTTTGGATCCCGCTTTGAATGGTCGTGATATATTCGGCGATTTGCTTTGCGGAATTGGAGGATTCTTCGGCTAATTTGCGCACTTCATCCGCAACGACAGCAAATCCCCTCCCATGTTCCCCTGCCCGCGCCGCCTCAATCGCCGCGTTTAATGCAAGCAAATTCGTTTGACCTGCAATATTGGTAATGACTTCGACTATTTTGCCGATGTTTTTTGCATGCTCTCCTAATTGCTGGATGGATTGAGAAGCGTCCAATACCGTTGTATTAATTGAATTCATTTGCTGAATCGCTTTTCCGATTGCTTGATTTCCTGCGACAGATGCTTCAATCGCATGATTGGCCGTCACGGATACCGTTTGCGTACTGCTTGCAATTTGCTGAATCCCTGATGCCATTCCATGAATGGTTTGCGCCGTTTGATCGATTTCCTGATTCTGTTGTTGAGAACCCGAAGCAACTGTCTGGACAGACTCTGCGATCTGCTCTGTTGCCCGGCTGGTTTCCTCGGAGCTTGCCAGCAACTGTTCGGAAGACGCTGCCACTTGCTCTGTACTCTGCTTGACTTGTCCGATGATCATACGCAAATTCCCCAACATCTGATTAAACGCATTGGCAAGATCTAGAATTTCATCCTTTGAGCGAACTGTCAACTCTTTTGTCAGATCCCCTTCGCCTTCCGCAATCTCCTTTAACTGTTTGGTGACCGTAACAAGCGGACGGAGAATGGAGCGAATCAAAGATATTCCAATGATTACCGAAAAAAGTATGGCAACCAGACCGAATGCAAATATCAATCGTTTGGATTGATTCGTGTTATGTTGGACACTTGCCCAAGAGCTGCCGGTCAATTTGGAAGTTTCCGTATCGATTTGCTCGACGATCGAGCGAAATGCATCCATCGACTGTTTTCCATCGTTAATCCGACTGCGCGCGGCTTCTACATTTCCATTTTTAATTAATTTTATTTGCGTATCAAAAAACGTTTGCAGTGTATTGCTTTCAGGAATTGCTTTTTGATCGATAAGAGTTTTTATGATTGCATCATTCGCATTCTTTTGAATATATGCCAAATCTTTCTCCAATTGTTGTTTGCCAGATCGATATGGATCTAAAAAACTGTCTTGTCCCGTTACCAGATACCCCCGAACTCCTGTTTCTTCGTTAACCAGATCTGTCAGCAGTCGATCAGCAGTCATGCGAAGCGGCATTACATCGATTGCTATTTTTTTCGTTTCATTCTGCATGCCTGTGAACGCTTGAATGCTAAACCAGCCATTCACAATAAATAATAGCAATACGACAAAAAAAGTAAGTAAAAGTTTTGTTCGAATTTTAAATTTCATGGTATTCTCTCTCCTTGTATTCTTGGAAATATAAGAAAGATAGGACGAATTCAGAAACAATGTAATTCCCTGAATCCGCGACAATAATTGTCGAGTGCCAGAGGGACCTGAGGCTTTTAAAAGTTGACAAATCATGAATGTAATACACTGTTTAGGTAATCCATCGATTCAGAATTTCATAAAAAATCCAATTCATGGTATACACTGTAAGAAGTATAGAACCTCGTATCAGCAAAGTCAATATTGCGGCTCTCTTATAAAACTATCAAACGAGTACCCCCTATTTCCCCATGTTCACAGGTCATAGAATCGACCGATCAAAACAAAAAAGCAAAGACCCCCGGTACGGGAATCCCTGCATGCCTGTCATCTGACATTTCCATACGATTTATAACTAAAAGAACTATAGCATGTTACACAATCTCTAACCCGTTTTCTGCTCCTTTTTTCGAAATCGAAAAAATACGAGCAGTACTGTAAGCAAGGGAAATAGTGCTTGCCATAAGAGACTGCTTGGGACCCAACCAAATTTAATAAACGCAAAGTACGCTGATAAATTCGCAGAAACCTGCATGGAAAGAATCAAAATAAAGATGCCCAAAGGAATTAACTGCCGATTGGCCGCCTGCAACCCGAATAATTTTGCCATGCTATGTACAGCAACATATAAGATAATCGACATTTTGATAAATCCGCCGGCAATCCATGTAATCAATGTCAGGATCTCGATTCGTTCAATAAAATCTGCAACCATGATATACCGTACTGCCTCATATGTAGGATAAAACAAGCGGCCGATCAAATCGCCAAAAACAGCCGTATTTCTGACTACATTGATTAAAAAAATGATTCCTGCAATGCTGGTTGCCAAAATTGACACTTTGTATAATTGTTTTTGATTTCTCACATGATGTGCGATCCCCCACACAAGAATGCTTTCTCCAAAGGGTAACGTGAAAATTTCAATCGCACCGCTTACAATATCATGTGTACTTTTTTCGAAAAAAGGCTGGAAATTTCGTATCGGATGTGCGGACAAATTGGTAAATAGCAATATGGTCGTAATTAAGGTTTCCAACAGCATCCAAAAAGCGATAACAATCGAACAACGTGCGATCGATTCGATCCCATGATACACGCTGTATATTACGACGACTATATAGGTAACTCCAATTACACTAAAAGGAGTTCTCAAATATGCAACGGAAGTCAAAAATGCTTCAAAGTCCCTTATTATATAAGATACCAAAAATATACAAATGATGATGAACAGAATGATGATACATGTCCCGACTATATTTCCGTAAAGAATTTTCATGATATCTACCCATGATTTCCCCGGAAATTTATTAAACACGTACGCATGAATACAATCAAACAAGATTCCCAGCAAGATTGCGATACACATGCTAATCCATGCATCATGTCCCACATCTGGGGCAATCGGCAGCAACGTCGTACTTCCAAACAGGAATACAAGCAAGAGAAAAAAGAACAAATTAGGAGATAACGCAATTTCCTGTCTTTTCATGGCAAGCCTCCCTCTTTGGGAGTATGCCTGCAATTCTTGATTTTTATGCAGAGATTCTTACTCTATGATTTTTCCTGAATCCGTGTCAATAGCCGCCAATTGCAGAAGGAACGGAGAAGATTGGTTAAAAAACTCCGCCCAGATTCAAATTTCACCTTATTGCAAGAAACGCATGGTCAATGCATGATATGTTTGCGCAGTTCCGATCCGTTTTCCTGTTTTCAACAAATAATTTATATCGGGAAACCAAGTATGGTGAATGGGATTTTTTCTGCGAATTCCAATGAAATGATTTTTGCTGGACGAATAGATTTTGTATCCTTTTTTGCGTGCCCGCTGTAAAAAATCAATATCTTCTCCTAACGTGATATTTCGAAAAGGGACAGTTTGCCAGACTGACTTTTTCATGAAAATCGAGCCGCCGGCAATAAAGTTGACAAATTTGTTTTCCCCTCCCGAAAAACGCAAAAGCAGCACATTTTTGTATTCGATAAATGTATAAATCGCTCGTTTCCCGACGATATCCGCTTTGACTCGGTTCATAGTTTTCATCGCTTCCTCGATATAACGCGCACCATAAAAGTCATCGTCATCAAACTTTGCGATATATGGATACACAGCTTTTTGAATCCCATAATTTAAACAGGCACCAAGTGTTGCCGTTTCCGGAAGCTTGAAAACTTTTACGTTTTTGAACTGGCTTGCTTTTCTTTTATATTCTTGCATACGCATATTGTTTCTATTTAATATAATAATCAATTCTTTTTTATCCCATTTTTGATTATTGTAGTTGTTAAAAATCATTTCCATGAATTGTGGTTTTTTTGTGCAAGTAATAATAGAAACGCCTTGATTCTCCATACAACGGCTCCCTCATCCTCGCAGGAATTTCTTATTCGTACGTGTTCAAAAAGTGCTGAAGGTGGAGTTTTGACTACTTTTTGAACATCCTCTTATTAACATAAAATATGGTTTTCGCAAGCGGCGGGAAACGGTTGATAGCCTTTTTATTCATGACAGCGATGATTATTCCTCAAGATAACGGGGAATTTTATAGGAAGATCGGTGAAACTGAAAAGAAAGGACTGATGATATGAATTGTGTCACGATTCCCGTAAAAGGAATGAACATGAATGCCATTGCAAAAGCATTAAAAGGGGTTCAAGGTGTTTCCGGTGTGGATATTGATCTATGGCAAAATATTGCCACTGTGACATATGACGAGACAATGGCGGATGAACAACATTTGCGACAAGTGGTGAATCATACCATCCACCATTCCTAACCTGCCAAGGCAAAATTCAGGCAGGCACATCTTTCAGTAAAAGCATCCAAGTAAAAGAGGGAAAGGACAATATCCCCTTCCCTCTTATCATACTCATTATTTATGTGCATTCTGCCTTATTCCACTGACGATGATTTTCCATTTGACGGTTCTTCGATCATTGCCGAATTTTCCAATGTCGAATCATAATATGGATCCCATTGACTTAATTCAAAGCGCCCGGCATCTTCCATCCATTTCCCAACCTTTTGCAGCATCCAGACTCCACCTTGTGCAGGCACTGTCCACAATTGTTTCCACTGCATATCGACAGACCATCCTTTCCACGCATTGACAAGTAAATAGTTTTATTGCTTCTTTTTGCATATAGCATTACCAAGTATCCGTTCGTTATACTAAGATCAGTATTGAAAATATATGGCTCATCACACAAAAGGACTTCAGGCAATTGATATATTCAGAACAATCCGATAATATAGAGAGAAAGATATAGTTTTGGGAGAAACAAATTCTGTCGGGGAACGTCCCCACATTAGGAGGAACCAGCAATGAGCCGTGTCTGGATTTACGATACGACATTACGGGATGGAACCCAGGGAGAAGGAATCAGTCTTACCGTTGATGACAAATTAAAAATTGCCACTCATCTGGATAAATTGGGTGTAGATTATATTGAAGCCGGTTGGCCAGGTTCGAATCCAAAGGACCTCGAGTTTTTTCAGCGTTGTCATACATTGCAGTTGACGCATGCCAAAATCACTGCGTTTGGCAGTACGAGACGGGTAGGTATAAACGTAGAAGACGACCCCAATCTGCAATCTTTGATTGCGGCAAATACAGACGTGATTACCATTTACGGTAAAACATGGAGCTTCCAGGTGGAAGAAGCATTGCGAACATCTCTTGAGTCAAATTTGGAGTTAATCTATGATTCCGTGAGATATTTGAAGTCTTTCAACCGGGAAGTCATTTTTGATGCAGAACACTTTTTTGACGGGTATAAACAAAATCAGGAATATGCCATTTCCTGTCTGCTGGAAGCCCAGCGCGCAGGAGCCGATTCGATCGTATTATGCGATACAAACGGCGGTAGTCTCCCACATGAAATTGCGGCAGCAGTTACGGATGTATGCGGCAAATTGCAAGTACCTGTGGGAATTCATACACACAATGACGGGGAACTTGCCGTTGCCAACTCTTTGGTGGCTGTCAGCGCCGGGGCAACACATATCCAAGGTACGATAAATGGATTCGGCGAACGGTGCGGCAATGCCAATCTATGCTCCATCCTGCCAAATCTTATGCTGAAAATGGGGAAACAATGTTTACGCGCAAAGGAAGACTTGGCTCTTTTAACATCCACTGCCCATTATGTGAGTGAGATCGCGAATGTACCGCCGTCTCGTTCGCAACCGTTCGTCGGAGCTAGCGCTTTTGCACACAAAGCCGGGATGCATGTAAACGCGATTGCGAAAAATCCGGAAACCTATGAATCGATTTCACCTGATCAAGTCGGGAATCATCGGCGGATCTTGATCTCCGAATTGTCCGCTGGAGATAATTTGGTGTATAAGGCAAATGAACTTGGCTTTCAAGTTGACCGTCAAAATCCGAAAACACGCAAAATGTTGCAGGAGATTAAAGATCTGGAATACAAAGGCTACCAATTTGAAAGTGCGGAAGCATCTCTGGAATTGTTGATCTACGAGACGTTTGCGCCGGAAGCGGATCGGTTCGAACTGCTTTCCTTCCGTGTTACGAGCGAGCGATCTCCCATGCAGGAAAGTTTGGCCGAAGCCCAGGTAACACTGCGTATCAATAGCCATGTGTTCCGCTCGACGGCTACCGGGTTGGGACCTGTCAATGCTTTGGATCACGCGATGCGCAAAGCACTTGCGACAGAGTATCCGTCTGTGAATTCTACACACTTGGTCGATTATAAAGTACGGGTGTTGGACGGATCCGACGGCACAGCTGCAAAAGTTCGGGTATTAATCGAAACAACAAATGGCGTACACAGCTGGACAACGATCGGTGTATCGGAAAATATCATTGAAGCAAGCTGTGAAGCCCTTGTTGATAGTTTCGAGTATTTCTTGATCAAATTCGATGCAAAACACGCAAGAGGGGAATTGGCAGAATCTGTGTCTGTCTAGCAATCCTCACTTTAAACGAGTAAATCTGGCAAAACCCTGTCCATCCTTTTACATTTTTTTGTAAATGTATGAACAGGGTTTTTCATTTCCGTCCGTTTCACATACTTCACACTTTTCTGGGCAAGTGCATACACTGCTGATTAAAGGAGGGGTATTCATGTTGCAAACACAAGCGGAAGCAAAAATAAGCCCGTTGCGCATGCTTGTAACATCCGGGATTGGACTGATGTTCGACAGCCTCGACGTTGGAATTCTCGCGTTCGTCGTCGTCGTATTAAAAAATGCCTGGCATTTGACAGCACAACAAGTAGGAATGCTAGGAAGCATCAATTTGGTAGGAATGGCTGTCGGAGCGGCAATGGCGGGTATGCTTGCAGATCGATTTGGCCGTAAAAACGTATTTTTATGGACATTGCTTGTATACAGTCTCGCAACAGGCGCCAGTGCATTGGCCGTCGGTTTCGCATCTTTGTTTGTTCTGCGGTTTTTGGTCGGATGGGGGCTTGGCGGAGAGTTGCCTGTAGCTACGACATTTGTACTTGAATCATCGCCGGAACAAGAGCGCGCACGAAGGGTTGTCTGGTTAGAATCTTTTTGGGCACTCGGTTCCTTGGTATCTGCCATTTTAAGCTACTTCGTCATTCCTACTCTCGGTTGGCGCATCGCTTTCTTAATCGGTGCAGTACCCGCATTATACGCCATTGTTTTGCGCAGAGAGCTGCCGGAATCACCGTTGTTCAAAAAATTGTCCAAAACGAAAAAAGAATCCCCATGGTCAAAATTTTCGCTGCTATGGAGTCAGACCAATCGCACCCAAACCATCGTCTTATGGGTATTGTGGTTTAGTATTTTATTCGCCTATTATGGCATGTTCTTATGGTTGCCGTCCATCATGGTAGGAAAAGGGTTTTCTGTCGTAAGAAGTTTTGGATATACATTGCTTATGACACTTGCCCAATTTCCCGGCTATATCAGTGCCGCTTATTTGGTGGAAACATGGGGCAGAAAGAAAGTATTGGTGTTGTATTCGATTTTATCCGCATTTTTTTCGTTGCTGTTCGGGTTCGCTCCCAACACGGCAGTCCTTTTAATCGCAGGACTTGGCTTATCATTTTTTAATCTTGGAGCAATCGGTTCCCTTTATGCATTCTCTGTCGAACAGTATCCAACCGCCTATCGAGGCACCGGGATGGGATGGGCCATGGGATTTGGCCGGATCGGCGGATTGATCGCACCGTATCTGGTTGGAATTTTGGTCGGTACACATGTTGCGATATCGAGTATTTTCGGAATGTTCTTTGTCATTACATTGATTGCTGCGCTTGTGGCTTGGATTTGGGGACTGGAAACGAAAGGACGCGCCTCCGTTTCATAGAACAGCAGTTATTGTAACATACTATTGACGAGGTGATCCGAATGTCCAACAAACACACTGAAAACCACAATTCCTATCTGACATTAAAAAATCAGTTAAAGAACAGTTATCAATCGGAGAAGGTCGTTGCCAGAACCGACCTGCAAATGGATAACGCTCAGTTTGTTGCGATACCTTGGAAACAGATTGCACGTACGCATGATGGAAACTAAGAACGGGTCACTGAAAGGAAAACCTTGTGCATACATATGCGCACAAGGTTTTTATTTTCCTTTGCAGTTCCCTTTCGATTTGTTTGCTTTAAAATTGTTGTCGTTTCAAATGGCGCCTTCCAGTTGCAATAAAAACGCTTTTACATCTGTACGATTTCCCGCATAACCGACAAGCGCTCCTTGCTTGCCAATGACGCGATGACAAGGAATCACAATCGGAATGGGATTGGCCCGATTGGCTTGTCCAATCGCTCGCACCGCTTTTGGATTCCCCACAGCAATTGCCACATCACTATAACTTTTCACAATTCCATAGGGGATATCCAATAGTTGTTGCCAGACTTTTTTGCGAAACTCCGTACCAACAATGGATAAAGGAAGGTCAAACTGTTTTCGCTTCCCTTTAAAGTACTCATCGAGTTGCTCCATCGCTTTTTTACAGTTGCCGGGCGCATGGGAAAGGGAACCGAATTGGCTTAACTCCTGTTGATCTTGCTGCCATTCGGCTTCTGTCATGGAAATTTTCCGTATTCCCCGTTCATCCAATATCACGTGGATCTCCCCGATCGGAGAAGCATACATATCAAAGAAAAATTTCATATGAATATCATTCCTTACACTCTATTCTCAAACGTTACAAGCGCAATACAATCTTGCCGATATTCTTGTTTTCCTCCATATATCGATGAGCTTCCGCCACATCTGCGAAGGAAAAGACCCGATCGACCACCGGAACGAGCCTGCCGTCACCAAATCTCTCCCACGCAAATAGCATAAATTTCTGAGTTAAATCGATCTTGCTATCGACCGAACGGGAACGCAAGGCCGTACCGATCACTTTCACCCGTTTGCGCAAAAGCTCTCCCAAATTGACATTCTGTACGTTTGCTCCGCCCATCGTTCCAATAATCAAAAGCCTCCCGTCATATCCGAGACACTGGATGTTTTGTTCCCAATAAGGAGCTCCGATAAAATCAAGAATGATGTTTGCGCCTTTGCCTTTCGTTATGTCCAAAACTTTTGGAGCAAACGGGCCATCAAGATATGAAAGAACACTGCCAGCCCCGAGAGACTTGCACATTTCCAGCTTCTCGTTCGTGCTCGCAGTTACGATCGATGTTGCACCCGCTTCCCGCACCAGTTGAATGGCTGCCGTTCCCACACCGCTGGCACCCGCGTGAATGACAACCGTTTCCCCGGTCGTTAGCTCGCCCAATTGAAACAAGTTCAGATATGCGGTTAAAAAAACTTCCGGGATGGCAGCCGCTTGTTCATAAGAGAGGCGCTCGGGAATTTTCATTGCCATCTGATAAGGAAGTGTTACATATTCCGCATATCCGCCGCCCGGCAACAATCCGCATACACGATCTCCCAACGAAAAACCTGTGCATTGTCCTCCGACAGCCACCACTTCACCAGCCATTTCCAGGCCCATAATTTCCGATTCGCCCTTTGGCGGCGGGTACAAACCGCGTCTTTGCAAAAGATCTGCCCGGTTTAGCGCCGTTGCATGCACCTTGATGAGCAGTTGGTCTGCTTTTGCTGCAAGATCCGGCACTTCACCAATATACAGTTGGTCTGTTCCTCCGGGTTCACGTATTAAAATCGCTTTCAATTCGCAGCATCCCCTTCCTCATATGGTATTATTTATTGTACCACGAACTGTTTTCCTACTATACTATTTAGAGGATGTTCAAAAAGCAGTCAAAACTCAAATCAATTTGCTGAGAAGGGAGCTTTTCCGTTGCTCAATCAGAAGTTCGGCGTGTTAGTAATCGCACATGGATCACCCGATCATGCCTGGTGTGAAATGATTCGCGAAATCGTGCGACAAGTCCGTATTTCTGTGCCGATCGAACTGGCATTTCTGGGAGGAGATGCGGAGACATCCATTCCCGCTACGGTAGCGCGAATGGAAAAAAGAGAGCTTCATCAGATCATCGTCGTTCCATTATTCATATCCAGTTACACAACACATATTGAAGAAATACGCTATATGCTAGGCATCGGCGGCAAACCATCATTTGAAACAGACGTGACAACGATTATTCATCATGCAGTTATTCATTTTTGTGAACCTTTGGATGACCATCCATTGATCGTGGATATCTTGCTTGAGCGAATCAAGGAACTGTATCATCCGAAAACGGATGAAATCGTACTTGTTGCACATGGGGTCAATGAAGAATCTGCCGCTCCACGTTATCAGCAGTTGATGGAACATTTGCAAACATCCATTCAGGAAGCATTGTCTGCATTCGATCCACACAGCGTTCATTTTGTTCATTACGGAACGTTTTATCCGGAAACGATTCGATCTGTAGTCGAACAAGCGGCGAATCAAAAGATTCCCATTGTCATTCCGTACTTTCTCAGTGAGGGACATTTTACAAAAACACTGATACCAAGAAAGCTGCAAGGGCTATTTTACAAATATACGGGCAAAGCGTTGCTGCCTCATCCGAATATCAGTCGATGGATTGAATTGCAAGTGTGGAATGTATGGAAAGAAAAAGGCTCCCGATACGAGTAAGCATAACGGGAGCTCTCATCCTTTAACGAAAGGAATTATGTTAAATTGGTAAGTCGATCAGAACCGGTAATCGATTATAATTTAACAACGTTAGCAGCTTGAGGACCACGATTTCCTTGAACGATTTCAAAGCTTACACGTTGTCCTTCTTCGAGTGTTTTGAAGCCATCGGATTGAATTGCGCTGAAATGTACGAATACATCGTCGCCGCCTTCAACTTGGATAAAGCCATAACCTTTTTCAGCATTGAACCATTTAACTGTACCTTCTTGCATTTACAATAAACCTCCTGCATTGCTTTTCAAAAGCAAATAGTGTTAACCATACTAACATGCCTTACTTCCTGAACCATAAATGCAAGCGGTACATTAAGAAAACATTCGAAACCAATTGCGAACTTTCCAAAGTACTGCTGCCATTCACTCAAAAAGGTTGCATGATGAATTATGGTTGAAACGATTAAAACGTTTATGTTACGAATTATACCATATGCTTTTAATCTAGTCAAAATCAGGATGGAAAAATCACCGGTCGCTCTTAACTGTTTCTCCTAATAGTTAACCGCAACCTAAATATTCCCCCCTTACATATCATTCTCTTGCACATGCTTGTATTTTATTCAGCAATCCTGTATAATTATTTTTCGTGTTACCCCTTGCTCCATTTTCGGGGCCAAATGTCCACAAGGAGGTTGGAAGAATGAAAGCATACGAAACAATGATTGTATTTAAAACAGACATTGAAGAAGAACTCCGCGATTCTCTTATCGAGAAGTTCGAACAGGTAATTGTGAAAACCGGCGGCACTGTTGAGAAGACAGAGCGTCTGGGAAAACGCCGTTTGGCTTACGAAATCGGCCATAACCGGGAAGGGTTTTATCTTGTATTCCATTATACCGCTGCTGCTCAAACACCGGCAGAATTGGAACGCAATTTAAAAATCGAAGAACGCATCATCCGTTATCTGACAACCGTTCGCCCGGCAGCGTAACAAATATCGATTCGAAAAAGGAGGATCTTGATCATGAGTGAACAACAACGCGAACAACGTGAACAGCGTGAACCACGTTCCGGTGGTTTTAATAAGAAAAAGCGGGGCAAGCGCCGCAAAGTCTGTAACTTCTGTGTTGATAAAGTGAAATTTATCGACTACAAAGATACACATCGTTTAAGCCGTTATGTTTCTGAACGGGGTAAAATTTTACCGCGCCGGATTACCGGATCTTGTGCCGTTCATCAACGTGAATTGACTCGTGCCATCAAAAATGCGCGTATCGTTGCTTTAATGCCATATACAGTGGAAAGCTAAGATTGATCGAAGCAAGGAAGGAGCAGATGTCATGTCTGCTCCTTTTCTATACCGCTTTTCCCGTTTTTCGCTATTCTGTATTTTTATGTCCGGAATCACATCCCGTACAAGGGGGATCCTGCACATCAGAGTTGGTACACGTCTGTATATTTCGCTGTCAAATAGTCAACCAGGTATTTCCCGTTTACTTCTTCCCCAGCCACTCTGCGCAAAATCTCTTCAGGTGTTTGCATTTTTCCGTATTGATAAATATTGCCGGCCAGCCAATCTTTAATCGGTATGAGCCGGCCATCGGCTACATAGGAATCATATGCCGGCATTTCCTTTTTCATCGCATGCAAAAACTGCGCAGAGTAAATATTGCCGAGAGCATAGGAAGGAAAATATCCAAAACTTCCGCCTGACCAATGGACATCCTGCAAGCAGCCTTCTCCATCATGTTGCGGTTCGACCCCAAGATATTCCCGCATTTTTTCAGCCCATGCCAGAGGAAGATCTTTCACCTGCAAGTCGCCATTAAACAAAGCTTTTTCAATTTCATAACGAATCATAATATGTAAATTATAGGTAAGCTCATCTGCTTCAATCCGGATCAAAGACTCCCTTGCCTCATTGATGCCCCGATAAAACTCCTCCAGCGTGACACCGCGGAATTGTTCGGGGAAATGCTCGATTGCAGCTTTTAAAAAATGGGACCAAAACGTCTTGCTGCGCCCTACAATATTTTCCCAGAAACGGGATTGGGATTCATGAATTCCCATGGACGTGCCGCTGCAGAGAATCGTTCCAATCAACCGCTCGGATATATTCTGTTCGTAGAGCGCATGCCCACCTTCATGCATGGAGCTAAATAATGCACTCCGAAAATCATTTGGAAGATATTTTGTCGTGATTCGGACATCTCCCGGTCCAAACGAGATTTCAAACGGATGCACCGTTTCATCGATTCGTCCGGCGTGAAAATCATAGCCCATTTTCTTTAAAATATAGATGCTGAATTCCCGCTGCTTGGCCGGATCGAAATATTGTTCAAAAATTTTCGTTCGCGGCTTATGGGGAGATTCTTTCACACGCTGCAACAACGAAACCAATTCTTTCCGCAGATCTCCGAAGATCCGGTCCAACTTCTCAACCGTCATGCCTGGTTCGTAGTATTCAAGCAATGTATCGTACTTATTCCCTGTATACCCCCAATATTCGATAAACTCTGCATTCATTTGAACGATTTGTTCCAGATACGGACGGAACATGGAAAAGTCGGCTGTGTCTTTCGCGTCTTCCCACACAGATTCCGCTTTTGCCGTCAATCGGACATATTCCTCAAACGTATCTGCCGGAATTTTCCGGCTTCGATCGTACTCTTTTTTGCATTCTGCCAAAACCGCGCGCATGATGTCATCCAGCTTTTCATTGTTTTCCGGCTCCAGAAAGTAGGCGATGTAGTTCCCCATTTCATCGGAAATTGACATTCGAAACGCCTCTGCAGATAATGTTGCGATCACTTGTGAACGGCGGTCCACACCTTTTTTCGGCATACCCGTCCGTGCGTCCCAATAGAGGACAGAGCTTGCATCCGAAATATCTTGCATTTTGCGCAAATATTGTTGAAAGGATTGCAATGTTCCTTGGAAATCCCTCGCCATCCGATAACCTCCTTGCATGTATTAGAAATGCCTGTTTCTTGATTTTTTGTATGCAATCTCTATTATAAACGAACGATCGAAAGAAAACCTGCCTTCCCTCCCTTTCTACATGGATGAAAAAAGGACCCCGCAGGATCCTTTACTGGAAAGTGATATTGTCGCTTGATATTGTTGCCGCTTATTTTCCATTCACGCTTTTTATCTCAAATCCGGTCGAATTGGATTTTTTTGACGTATTCTTGTTCGCTTTCGGCACATCATGCTGCGAAGGCGGTGCCTGGTTGATATGAACATCCAAAGTCGAGCCATCCGGACGTGTAATTCGATTGTTTTTATACGTCCAAACCCGTCCAAGCGCATCAAATACTTTCATCGTATCTGTGACCGGATCATATTCGACGTGGTCCACGCGAATCGAACCAAATGGCAGTTCTGTTGTACCCACTACAGCATCATACCGGTATATGTGGGCATACCCTTGTGAATCGGTCAGCTCGATATACAACAACTCGATATAGGGGGAGAAGAAAGCATCTGCCACGATCCATTTCGTCGTCGGCCATGTATCGACCAAAACGGATTTGCTGCCTTGCAATTGCAGAATGTAGCAAGCAAGGTTCCCTCTTTGATCGAAATACAAGAGTGTGGAATCATCCAGCCATTTTTTGAAAACAATTCGGCCGACTGTTGTGTGAAATACCGTGCCATTTAGCCCATCTACCAACAATTGATGCTGATCCGTACTATATGCAATATGCTGCCGATCTGGGCTGATCAAAGGATCAACAGCTTGATCCGGTACGGAAACTTCCGAAGCCGCACTGTCTTTCTGCTTTGCGTCAGCTGTTGCTGCGACAGGCAGCGCAGGTTGGTTTAGATAGAAATTCAAATACACCAAACTTCCAAACTGCAAAACTAAAATACAACAAAAAATCCCCAGCCATTTTTTCCATTTCAAACAATCTTCACCTCAAAATCGATCACTGGTTGTTGCCCGTTACAATAAATGATGTGGCTACATATCGTTCCCCTAAAGGGTTGGAAGGCGGCACAAGCAGTTTTTTATTATAATACAGTTCAGAACTGTAGCCGCCGTCCAGATTGGCGGCAGTCCAGGCACCGTTATCCAGCATGACTTTTTCCAGATCCAACAGGCTTGCACCGATCCCTCCATCCCCGCGCCCGGAGAGAGCAAGCAGGAGAATACTGCCATCTTTCCTCTGCCCAATCGCGGAACGTGGCGCCAACCCCCAAGATCCGTCTTTGCCAGACAAATACGGTTTGCCGTTTTGAACCAACTGAGGTCCAAAAGAAACAGCGTCTGTGACATGCATTTCTTTCAACTGGTTTAATGTATACTGTCCGATTTTTAATTCCCCTTGATTTGTCAGGGCAATCATTGGCTGTGCTGCATGTGTATCCGTATCGCCAGCAACATACTTTCCATCTGATAACGTCAGACCCATCGGCATACCGCCCGTCCCTTTGCCGGATCCGTCGTAGAATCCGCCAGCGTTGATGGCGGCGATTGCTTGATGATCTTGCGCCATTTGGCTGACCGTTTCCCCCACAATGCCTAATTGCTTTGTTACTGCTACATGAATCCTTTTGGGATCATGAATGATCAATAGCTGACCGGAATAACGGGCGCTATGAATCGGTATCACGTCAATTTTCGAATCATGAACATTTGCAAAGCTTTTCGTCTGCAAATTTCCTTTTTCCATTTTGTTGAAAGAAACCGGCTGATATTTCGCAAGAGCCGCTTTTGAATAAAACGGCTCGATCAACCAGGGATGCCGACTGGTAAGAATGGCTCCGATCACAGTTCTTCGAATATTCTCAAAGGGTCCATATAATACCAATAAACTGGTAGAAATCATACCATATAGAAAAATGGAAAAAACAACAATCCACACAGTCCATCTTCGGCTTGATTGATTGTTTCGGCCTTTTTTGACAATTTGTCGCATACGATCTCCTTGGTGGCAGTTTAGTCTAAATTCCTGATTTTCGTAGTTTGGCAAGCGTTTGAGCGATAGATCCTCCACGAAGTCTGCCATTTTCCGATAAAACGAGTTTTCGACTCTATCTAACAATTTTCTCTATCATTTGCTATCATATCATGCTCGAATCAGGATTCATAGAAATCTCTGTTGCGAAGCCAAAAAATACAAGATGTTGTATGATTTTTTCAGAAAAATGGAGGAATCTGTTATACATGGGGGTGCTCCCTTATGTCCATACTAGAATTAACTCATGATGGAATGGGGTGTTCTGCAAATGGGTCAAAGAAATCAATTTGGACCAGGAGATAAAGTTCCAAATAACGGTGTTTACATTGAAATTGGCGAACGGGCAGAAGTAACTGGCGTGTCCAATCCCAAAAAAATGAAACTGCATAAAGGGGATCGGTTTCCGGATACAACCAATGAAGACCGGAAGTGGACGCGTTATAAATAATTAAAATATAGTTAAAAACATATCGTATGAATAAGAAACCTGATTATCTTTTTCGATGATCAGGTTTCTTCCATCCAAATGTTTTTACATAAACTGCTTTTTTTAAAAATAAATTCCTAAGCAAAATCTTAAATTTATATATATCATTAAATACCTGTGAATTCCCTTGAAAAGTGGAGAAAATTACAGTATTGTAACAAAATAATCTATATTCCCCTTATTTAGAAACATATTCGCCCCGAATATCGATAACTGTCGCGTGCATCGAACACTGCTGATAGCGTAATATGTATACATTGATCGAACGACCATTCATGCAAAGGGGATATGGAATGCTTGAATTGTATGATTTTAGGAGGATTCAATCTTAATGGCTGCAGATACATTGAAAAGAATTTTACTTGGCAGGCCCTTAAAGTCAAGTGAAATGGAAGCAGAAAAAATGCCCATATGGAAGGCACTGCCAATTCTTTCCTCGGATGCAATCTCCTCTGTTGCATACGGGACAGAACAGATACTAATCGAGCTTGCAACCGTTGGTGCAGTAGCATTTAACTTCGCTTTGCCCGTAGCGCTTGTCATTTTATTGCTTATAGCAATCTTGGTCATTAGTTATCGGCAGGTCATCCAAGCATATCCGCAAGGCGGCGGAGCGTATATGGTGACAAAAGACAACTTGGGTGAAATAGCCGGGAGATTGACCGGTGTATCGTTGTTGATCGATTACACGCTTACCGTTGCAGTATCCGTTTCTGCCGGAGTGCAAGCGATCACATCCGCATTTCCATTTACTGTACCCTATATTGTCCCAATTGCACTGGCGCTTGTCTGGATTATGGTCTGGCTGAATCTGCGGGGAACATCCGAATCGGGCACGATATTCGCGTTTCCAACTTACTTTTTCATTGGATGTATGCTGCTGATCATCGCGAAAGGTTTCTATGATTTGGTACTTCATGGGGCGCAAAGCATTCATCCCGTACATGTTCCAACGGCTATACCTGCAGGTCTATCATTATTTGTTCTTTTAAAAGCATTTTCATCCGGATGTTCGGCAGTAACAGGGATTGAAGCAATATCCGATGCGGTTCCGCATTTTCGCACACCTTCTCAGCGCAACGCGAAAATGACGTTAGCCACATTAGGGATATTGCTTGCCATTATTTTTGGCGGCATTACGATTCTGTCTCTGGCATATCGCGTTGCACCGGATCCGACCGGGCATACATCCGTGCTTTCGATGGTGACAGAGCAAGCGTATGGACGCGGTGCTTTTTATTTTGCCACACAGATTGCTACTACATTGGTTCTTACATTGGCAGCCAACACAAGTTTCAACGGTTTTCCGATTTTAACATCCATTATGGCGCAAGATAAAAATTTTCCGCGCATGTTTGCGAACCGCGGCGATCGTCTTTCCTTCCATTATGGGATCATCACACTCGGTATCTTATCGAGTATTTTATTGATTATTTTTAACGGAAAAACGGATCAATTGATCCCGCTCTATGCGATCGGCGTGTTCTTGTCCTTTACCATGGCACAAACCGGCCTTGTGCGCAAATGGCTGAAAGAACGCCAGAAAGGATGGACCGGAAAAATCTTCATTAATGGTCTGGGCGCCATCGTTACATGTTTCGTATTAGCTATTTTTTGCATCACCAAATTTCTCGAAGGGGCCTGGATCGTCGTTTGCCTTATACCGGTGTTCCTGCTATTCATTACAAAAATTCATAGACATTATGATGAAGTGGCAAAACAGTTGCGAATCGACTTGCAGGATCCATTGCCGCAAAAAGGAACGGTTATTATTGTTCCTGTAGCGGGGATCCATCGGGTTGTGGCTTCGACGATCGCATACGCCAAAACCCTTTCGCCAAATGTCGTCGCATTTTACGTCGCGTTTTCCGAAGAAGATGCAAGAAGAATGGAAGAGAAATGGGAACAATGGAATCCTGGTGTCAGACTTGTCATTTTCAAATCCCGGTACCGAACGATAACAAAACCGCTGGTTGAGTTTATTGAGCGTGTTGATTCAAGAGTTGCCAACCGGGAAACGGTGATGGTGCTTTTGCCGCAATTTGTAACCCGTAAATGGTGGCAGCAGTTTTTGCACAATCAATCCGCATTTCGGATTCGGTCCTTGTTGCTTTCGCGAAAAGATGTCGTAATCGCAACTGTTCCTTACCATTTGCAATAAACATGTTTTTATTTTTCTTTCTCGGTATATCTTTTTTACATACGCTTCTTGATTTGATCAAGAAGTTATTTTTCTTTCATGTTTCTAAGGAATGTTGAAATCACTGCTTGTTTGGAGGATCATTATGAACCAGCAATTCACTTGGCTTCATCCTGTTCTTGTCGTATTGACAGTGCTTGCAATTTTCTATGCCATCTTAAATTTCAGCAGCCTGAAACGGGTCATCATCGGCCGCCCGATGCGCACAAAAGAATTGCATGCGAGTCATAACAAACTTTTTTGGCTGATTGCTCTTCCTATTTTATCGGCGGACTTATACTCATCCGTTGCTTACGGGCCCGAATCTGGTATTACAGAACTTATAAGCCTTGGGGCAAATGCCAAATGGCTGATCATACCGATCACTCTCGCCACCATTTTATTGTTAATCATTCTTATTACATCTTATATTATGGGAATTATCGCGTATCCGAACGGCGGCGGGGCGTATTCGATTGCGAAAGATAATTTCAAAAAACCATTGGCTTCCCTGATCGCTTCAAGTTCGTTGCTCATCGATTATATATTGACGGTTGCCGTGTCCGTTTCTGCCGGAATTGAAGCCATTGCTTCCGCATATCCGGCTGTAGCCCCACATCAAACAGCTTTGTCCCTGTTATGCGTATTTATACTTTTAATCATGAATTTGCGCGGCGTTGCCGAATCTGCGTTAGTGTTTGCATGGCCTACCTTATTATTTATGCTTGGAATGATATTTCTCATTTTTTATGGTTTTACAGATGAGATTCAGCATGGATTTGTCCAGCACGCGACACCTGTATTCGGACAATTTCCCCATGGACTGACAACACTATTGCTTTTAAAGGCGTTTAGTGCGGCTTGTTCATCGTTAACGGGAATCGAGACCATTTCCAATTCGGTACCGATTTTCCGCGAGCCACAGCAAAGAAGTGCAATCAAAACATACATTGCCCTTGGTTCGATTACCGCTTTTACATTGATGGGATTTGCCTATCACCTTTACGTCAAAGGCATATCCGTGGATCCGAATAATACGATGGAGTCCCAATTATTAAGTACATATTTTGGTCATGGAATGATTTATCAAGTGATTATCTGGCTGACCTTTATCGTTTTGATATTAGCAGCCAATTCGACATTTACCGGCTTCCCCCAATTATCCGCATTGGTTGCCGCAGACCGGTTTTTGCCGCGGGCATTTACGATTCGCGGCGACCGCCTGGGCTACTCCAACGGCATGATTGTCCTTGCAGGCATGGCCGGCTTATTAATTGAAGCATTTAACGCACAGACAAATGCGTTGATTCCCTTGTACTCCATTGGAGTATTTTTATCATTTACGATCGCTCAAATTGGACTGGTTCGGCGCTGGTTAAAAGTGAGAGGCAACTTGTGGCAGGTAAAACTGGCGATTAACGCGATTGGGGCGTTTATAACTGCCGTTGTCTCCGTGATTGTGGCTTCAACGAAATTTATCGATGGCGCATGGATTGTATTGATTATCTTGCCGATTTTAGTGTTAATCTCCGTAACCATACGCCGGCATTACGATCAAGTGGCGGAAGAATTGCGAATTATACCAGAGATTATGCGCCCATCAACACATCACGTTGTTTCCATTGTTCTCATATCCGGCGTACATCGAGTGGTACTTAACACCATCTCTTTTGCCAAGAGTTTGGACACAGACGTGATTGCCGTATATGTAGGGTTTGATGACGACTCCATAGCAAAAATGAAAGAAAAATGGAATGAATGGGATGCTCCTTGTCGCTTGGTTACATTAAAAAGTGAATATCGTTCTCTTTTGAGTCCACTTTCCCGATTTATTAAAACAATTGAAACACATGAAGGAAGACCGGATCACGTACATATCATCATGCCGCAATTTATACCGCGAAAATGGTGGCATTATATTTTGCACAACCAAAGCGCGTTGCTGCTTAGAGCCTGGTTACTGCGGCATAAGGACGTAGTCATCACGACAGTTCCGTATCATCTCAACAAATAAGCCAAAAAACGATAAGGATTTTCAAGGATTTTCAATAAAAAAAGGTTGGTGCACGTTCCAGTCAGGAGCTGTGCATCAACCTTTTGCCGTTTCTTCGTATTACAATTTCATCCCAATCCCGGTTCCAATACTTAAACTGCAGTCATAACGGCATCCAGACGCTCCGAAATCTCTTTTTCGCTCAAGCCTTGTTTATTTAATCGAAGGCGCATCGCAGCACTCCAGATATTTAAGCTTGCCTGCATCTTTTTGTATTTTTTCGCTTCGGAATCCTTTCTTTTTGCGCGATACTCACAATTGGATTCCAAGTTATATATGACAAATAACGCTTGAATGCTTTGATCCTGATCCAACGATTCGTAGGTTCCTTTTAAATGCTCAATAAAAGCGTTATAATAATCGCGGAATTCCGCAAAGGAAATCTCAGTTTCCATATTTAGATACTCTTTCATTTTCTCAAAATACTGTTCCATGATGCTTTTTCACTCCCTATCTATGATCGTCCTTAGTATACCAAACATGCCGGCAAAAGAGAAATGAGAAGATTTTATTCCCAAATGGATTGATTTGAACGCACAACTGCAAATTTGCTATGTGCATAAACCACAATTCCTTGTATAATTAAATTGGTGATATATATGTCTGGAAATTTACTTGGTAAAAAAGTAATTATCATGAATGATTCTTTTGAGCAATCTCTTCCTATCGGTCAATATGCCTATGTCATTGCCAGAATTCGCGATACAGATAGTGTGTTCGATTATGTGATTCGGGTTCCAAAAGAAAATCGGCAATTTTACGTCCCTGCGCAAGATATAGAACTAGAAGAAACTGTTATTCAAACGATGATTCAAGAAGTCGAAAAACAAGCTTCGATTGATTACGCATTAGCGACAGGAAATAAGGAATTGTTTGAACAGCTTGTCGGGGGACCAAAGCAGCCTGAGGAAACAAAGTCATCCGTCGATTCATCCAAAGAAGATTTTCTAAGAAAAATTCGTTTAAATGCTTATATTTAAAAAATCTTTTAAAAAAGCCGAAGTATTCAACTTCGGCTTTTTTGTACTATCGGAAAGTATAAATTTTTAAAGGTGATAGTATAAGGGCAACCTTCTTATATTTATCCATGTGCACGTTGGAACTCGATCATGAAGTCCCGCAATGCCTGGCATGCTTCCACTGGAACCGCATTATATGCGGAAGCCCGGCAGCCGCCGACAGAGCGGTGTCCATTCAATCCCACAAATCCTTGCGCTTTTGCCTGACTCAGGAATTCTTTCTCCAATGCTTCCGATGGCAAACGGAACGTAATATTCATCAGCGAACGGCTCATTTTATCCGAAACATGACCTGTATAAAAGCCGTTGCTCTCATCAATTGCATTGTAAATCAACTGGGCTTTTTCCTGATTTCGCGCTTCGACTGCTTGGACACCGCCCAATTGTTGCACCCATTTGAGTACCAAGCCCAGCATATAGATACCGAATGTCGGCGGTGTGTTGTAAAGGGAGTTATTTTTATTATGAATATCGTACCGCAACATCGTAGGAATATCCGTTCTCGCTTTCTCGATCAAATCAGATCGGAGAATCACAACCGTAACGCCGGAAGGACCGAGATTCTTCTGTGCTCCGGCATAAATCATCCCGAACTTGCTTACATCGACCGGGCGTGACAAAATATCGCTGGACATATCCGCGATCAATGGGATCTCGCCTGTATCGGGATATTCCGCCCACTCAGAACCATAAATCGTATTATTTGACGTAATATGCAAATAGGCGCTTCCCTGTTCCAGCTTCAACTCATCCAAACCAGGGATTCTGCGATAACTTTCTTCTTTTGTAGATGCTGCCACATATGTTTCCTGCTTTAAAATGGTTGCCTCTTTCAGTGCTTTCTCTGACCAGGAACCTGTTAACACATAACCGGCCCGCATTCCTTCCTGCAAGAAATTCATCGGGATCATGCTAAATTGCAAACTTGCCCCGCCTTGTAAAAATAGCACTTGATACCCATCGGGGATTTGCAACAGTTCCTTTAACAATTCGATCGCTTCATTATGTACGCCTTCATATAGAGCGCTGCGATGGCTTAATTCCATGACTGACATGCCGGATTCGCGAAAATTCACAAGTTCTTTTTGCGCTTTTTCCAGAACCGGCAATGGCAATGCAGACGGACCTGCATTAAAATTCCAAGCGCGTGTCATTGTTTGATTCATACGTTGGTTTCACTCCATTTCGGGATTTCTCTATATCCGAATTTCACATACTTAATGTTACATCGAAAATCCTCAATTAGGAAGTCTGAATTCCTGATATTCGTAGAAATTTATCAGTGAATGTTCAACTCATGGAGTAAAACTCCACTGATTCAAGTTTTGCTTTATGGTATAATTTACTGTATGTTTGTATGTATGTAGAAAGTGGAGGAAATCGATGATCGTTTCAAATACACACACACATGTTTCAAATGTTCCCGCCAAAGAACGAGCACATTCCCGGACATATTCATTCGTGCACGGGAATCATCAAGCGAATCGAGCCCGTCTTTTGATTTCGTGTCCTGACCAACCGGGCATTGTTGCACATGTTTCTCAATTTTTATATGAACAAGGAGCGAATATCGTCCATTCCAATCAATACTCCACGGATCCGGAGAGCGGATTGTTTTTTATGCGGGTGGAATTTGATATTCCCGACCTGGATACACATAAAAATACATTACACAATCAGTTTCAGCCAATCGCCGAGAAATTTGCGATGGACTGGAAACTATCGTTGGCCAATCAGCGAAAACGTATGGCGATTTTTGTCTCAAAAGAAGAACATTGTCTGCGCGAATTGCTTTGGCAGTGGCAAAATGGCGATTTATACGCGGAAATCCCTGTAATTATCAGCAATCATCCAATTGCCAAAAAGACGGTCGAATCGTTAGGCGTCCCATTTTTTCATATTCCCGTTACTCGTGATACGAAAGCGGAGGCAGAACGTCAACAACTGAAAATTCTCGAGCAATATCAAGTAGACTTTGTAGTACTTGCCCGTTATATGCAAATCCTGTCGTCCAATTTCAACCAGATTTACAAGAACCAAATTATCAACATACACCATTCCTTCTTGCCTGCATTTATCGGCAGCAATCCATATGCGCGGGCATATGAACGGGGTGTGAAACTCATTGGGGCAACCGCCCATTATGTAACAGAAAATTTGGATGAAGGCCCGATTATTGAACAAGATGTGCAGCGCGTCACACATCAGTATGACATTGAAGAATTAAAGCGAATTGGCGCCCAGATTGAGCGTACCGTTCTGGCCCGGGCGGTTTCCTGGCATTTGGAAGACCGGATTCTCATCCATCAAAACAAGACGATCGTATTTGAGTAATGAAAAAGACAAGGGGCGCTCAAGAGCAAATCCCTTGTCTTTTCTTGTGCTGCTTGGTTGTGTTTTTTTGCTCATTTTTGCTTTTTCGGAATCGTTCATTTTCGATATTGTTGCATCTTGAATCTTTCATGCCTGAATTAGAACATGCGTTTGACAGCTGTAATGTGTTTGCTCCAGTAACGGCCGGGAGCGATTGACAAATAACCGACTTTCTTCAGGCCGCCGCCTTCTTGGATGACTTGATTATTACCCGCATAGATGCCGACATGTGCTCCATGATCGAAAATCAGCAGATCGCCAACCTTCATTTGACTGCGCGCTACCGGTGTCCCGATGCTTCTCGCTTGCGTACGGCTTGCACCGCTCATGCGGTAGCCAAGTGCATGATGATACACATATGCAGTATAATTTGAACAATCAAAGCCATATTGACCGCGATCTTCATTGTGTCCCCAGATATATGGAGTTCCCATCTTGCTGCGGGCTACTTCCAGAACTGCCGCTGCTTTTGCCTGTTCGCTCGCATGAATTCCGGCAACCGGTCGAATCGAAGAGTCCAACGATACGCCAGGCGGCAAACGGAAAGCTTGTCCTTGACTCATGGCTGTCCCATTCGTGGCAGCAAAGGCTGGAAGTGAGGTTCCCAAACTCATTCCGATCATTCCCAAACACGCAACACTTGCAATCAACTTTTTCATTTTTACACGCTCCCTTTTACCTTCGAGGTTAGTTGTCGGGTTCGGATGATGGACCACCCTACGCGAATGTTTGCGATTCACCCCAAAGCCGCTTCATTGAGTTTCGTTTCGTATTTCTCTCTGAATAGCGACAGATCTTACATCCCCCGTACCAAGCGAACCATGTTCGCCCAGATTCGGCATGAACCTACCTTACCATATGGAATTGCCCATTAAAACCCTCAATCATTGGTTTCCATACACGTTTGTGGAAGCACAGGCAATTCACTGGAATCAAATTTCACGTAATTTTGGTTTGGGAAATAAATTTTGGGCACAAAAAAGGAAGCTGCAACCAAAATGCTTTTGTTGCAACTTCCTGATTTTCACCTGTATACTGTTTTCAAAAAGGAATTGTTTGCCACAAGTTGTTACAGCAACCTGTTACAACATGGTTTTGGGAACTTGCTGAAGCAACGCCCGATAGCGTACATACATCACATACCGCCAAGGAACAATCATCGCAAATGCAAGAATAAAAAATGCCCCGCCTGTTTGCGGCAATGAAATATACTGTTCAACATAATTGTGCAGTCCAATGCGCAAAGCAAGCAAAAACAAAAGGATCAAAGGAAAGCCTTTTGAACGTTTCAGATATATATTGCCGTTCAGATATTCAAATTTGGATGTTGCAATTAACGGAAGCGAAAAAATGCCCCCGACGACGACCGCAATGAAAACATACAGCCATGGAAGGCGCGTTTCAGGTGCAAGAAACATGAAAAACCCGGTACTCATACCGATGGGCGGCATCAGAATCTTTGTCAGTGAAGTCGGTTTTTTACTCGCTTTCATGCGCACAACGATTACAAGCAAAGCCATGCAAACGGCAACAATGGTAGAAATGAATTGAATGTTTGGAATTCCTGCGTTTACTGACATACAGTGTTCCCTTTCATATAGTGAGATAGTATTACTAGTTATTCTATATGAAACAAATGTATGATACAAGACAGAGATGCTTCATGTTTCATTTATGCGTGTGTACAAGCGTAAAAGCTTTCAGTTAACGTTTGAATCCCTGCACATTTAGAAATATAAAAAATCGTCCAAAAAGGGTGCAAGACATTGCCTGACCCTTTTTGAACAGAGTGATCTGATTCGTTTTTTATACGAATCCGACTTATATTATTCAGACAGGATGTTTAACAACACCATTTGCAGAATTCCACCGTAGCGGTAGTAGTCAATTTCCACTTGGCTGTCAAGACGAACGGTCGCTTGGAATTCAAATTGGGATTGATCTTCCCGAGTCACCCGTACAGTCACTGTCTGCAGTGGTTTCAAGTCGTCAGTGAGGCCTAGAATGTCAACTTTGTCAGTGCCCGTAATGCCGAGAGACTTCCAGCTGTCGCCGTTTTGGAACTGCAATGGCAGTACACCCATGCCAACCAGGTTGCTGCGATGGATCCGCTCAAAGCTTTCTGCAATCACTGCTTTCGCTCCAAGCAGGTTGGTACCTTTCGCCGCCCAGTCGCGGGAGCTGCCTGTTCCATATTCTTTGCCTGCGATAACGACTGTGGATTGACCGGCATCCTGATACCGCATAGCCGCATCGTAAATCGAAACAACGTCCCCGGTCGGGATATGTGTCGTTACGCCGCCTTCTGTTCCAGGAGCTACCTCATTGCGAATACGGATGTTGGCAAACGTACCGCGCATCATGACTTCATGGTTCCCGCGGCGAGATCCATAGGAGTTAAAGTTGCGCGGCTCGACACCATGTTCTTGCAGGTATTTGCCTGCCGGACTGCCAGGTGCGATCGAACCAGCCGGTGAAATATGGTCTGTCGTTACAGAATCGCCAAGCAATGCCAATATATTAGCATGTTCGATCGGGTTGATCGGCTTCGCTTGACGAGCCAAATTCGTAAAGAATGGCGGTTGCTGAATATATGTGGATGTACGATCCCATTCATAAATTTCGCCTTCTGGAGTTGGCAATGCATTCCAGCGCTCATTGGACTCAAGAACATTGTTATACCGTTGTTTAAAGAGCTCCGGTGTAACTGTTGCCTGGATGGCGTCCGAAACTTCTTTTGCCGTTGGCCAGATATCGCGGAGATAGACCGGCTGGCCGTCTTTGTCATAGCCAAATGGATCATTTATCGGATCAATATCGACACGACCGGCAATTGCATATGCCACGACAAGCGGTGGTGATGCGAGATAATTGGCACGAACAGCCGGATGGATCCGTCCTTCGAAGTTCCGGTTGCCGGAAAGGATGGATGCCACGACCATGCCGTTTTCACGGACAGCCGCTTCCACTTCCGGAATCAATGGACCGCTGTTGCCGATACAGGTGGTACAGCCATAGCCGACAACGTTGAATCCGAGTTGATCCAGGTATGGGAGTACCCCGGCGTTTTCAAGATAGTCAGTCACTACACGAGAACCAGGCCCGAGACTTGTTTTTACGTTCGGATTGCGTTTCAAACCGCGTTCCACCGCTTTTTTGGCAAGCAAGCCGGCAGCGAGCATAACGGATGGGTTGGAAGTATTGGTACAGCTTGTAATAGCGGCAATTGTCAAAGAACCGTGTTTCAAATCTGCCGTCGCGCCGTCTGCAAACTTTACTTCAACCGTTTTGTTGCTGTCTTCCGCACTGACGCCAAAGCCGCCTTCCTTGATGGACCGTGTAAGCGCTCCTTCAAATGTTTCCTTCATGTTTGTCAGTTCGATCCGATCTTGCGGGCGCTTTGGACCTGCGAGAGACGGAACGACTGTGGAAAGATCGAGTTCCACGTAATCGGAGAATACGGGATCTGCCATTTCATCTGTACGGAATAATCCTTGCGCTTTGCAATATGCTTCCACCAATGCGATCAATTCTTCACTGCGTCCGGAATTGCGCAGATAGTTAAGAGTTTCTGCATCAACCGGGAAGAAGCCCATGGTAGCGCCGTATTCAGGAGCCATGTTGGCAATTGTCGCACGGTCGGCAAGACTGATGGAACTTAAACCGGAACCGTAGAATTCCACAAATTTCCCGACAACGCCTTTTTTCCGCAAGATGTTTGTTACCGTTAAGGCCAAGTCAGTCGCTGTCGAACCTTCCGGCAATTGTCCTGTCAATTTGAAGCCGACGACTTGCGGTGTAATGAAGTATAAAGGTTGTCCAAGCATTCCTGCTTCTGCCTCGATCCCGCCAACACCCCAGCCAAGAACACCCAAACCGTTGATCATGGTTGTATGGGAGTCTGTACCGACCAAGGAATCCGGATATACTTCCACTTCGCTGTCAACGTTTTTCTGTTGCACAACCGTTGCCAGGTACTCCAGGTTTACTTGGTGCACGATACCGGTGGATGGCGGAACCGCGCGGAAATTATCGAACGCTTTCGTTGCCCAGTGCAAAAACTTATACCGTTCTTCATTGCGTTGGAATTCCAAATCCTCGTTGCGGCTGATGGCGTCATCGGAACCAAAGTTGTCAACTTGCACCGAGTGGTCAATCACCAAATCGACGGGAATCAAAGGATTGATTTTTTTCGGATCTCCACCGAGATCTTTCATTGCCTGGCGCATGGCAGCCAAGTCAACAACAGCCGGCACCCCGGTGAAGTCCTGCAGAATAATCCGTGCAGGCATGAACGGAACTTCTTTCGCATCTTCATTGGAAGATGTATCTTGCCAATTTGCCAGATTTTTTACATGTTCGTCTGTAATGACACGGCCATCCATTTTTCTTACAACAGATTCCAGCAGAATTTTGATGGAGATTGGAAGTTTGGAGACAGGTCCTACGCCGAGGTTTTCCAATTTCAAGAGATCATAGTAACTGTAGGACTGATTGCCTACTTGCAGCGCAGAACGTGCCTGTGATTTAAGACTCGTTTCTGACATGTTTTCCCCTCACTTTACGACACGATTTATTTTCCTTTCTTATAATACCATGTTTCCTTCGTAATGCATCCGAAAAATGCCCAGTTTTATAAAAAAAGTTTTATCAGACGCACGAGTATTTCATTATATGAAACGAAAAAAGAATAAAAAATGAATAGTAAACCAAATTTTATGCAATATTACTATATCTTGAAATCTAATATATCGCAAATATCGTCAATGCTTGACAATACTTGTCGATGATTGGACAGGATCGGCTCTGTTTGCAATGTTCAGCAGATTTGATCCGTTTGTGGCAATCGGAATTCAAGTACATAAATCCTTTCGTAAAAATACAAGCTATTTTCTAGAAAAGACAAATTCATTTTGAAACGTATTACGAGGAGGTTCGTTTATGAATGATTCCATGAGTTCTTATGATGACCCGAATGAATCGTGGAAATACCAATCACCACCCGAAGAGGACATTGAGGAAGGCATGAGCCGCATGGAAGATGAAGGTGGCGGGGTTGTCGAGCAAATTGAACCTCTCGGCGCCCCGATTCATCGCAATGCATTAGTCGATGTAGAAAGAATGGAATAATACAAAATTGCAATGGAAGGAGTGTGTGTTCGTTTGGCGCCATTTAACGATAATCCCCCGGAAAAGCCGATCGACGACCGGAAAACTTTGGCAAACGAAATCAAGGAAATTGATGCAAAGCAAGCGTTGCCCAATGGACAAGAACGTCAGCAGTGGCAGCAGCAGAAAAATGATGCACATCATACGGATGTAAAAAGGACCCAAAGGTAACCTTCCATATTTTTAGGCAACCTTCAATATTTTTTCGAAAATAGCACATTTCCCTCCCTTTGCATAGTCTATGTTAGGCAAAAATTGGGCTTGATTGTTCATGATTGTCTCAAACACTTGCATGCGGGAGGGTTTTTGTATGTGCGGAATTGCTGGCTGGATCGATTGGGATGCAGATCTTACAACACAAGAAACGATTTTACAACGTATGGCGGATACGTTAAAAGACCGTGGCCCCGATGCATCGGGTTTCTGGGCATCGCGTACTTGTGCGCTTGCACACCGTCGTCTGGCTGTTATCGACATCGAAGGAGGTCGACAGCCGATGATCCGCCAATTTGGCGGCAACACCTATGTCATTGTATACAATGGCGAACTTTATAATACAGAAGACATTCGAAAAGAACTATTGTTGCTGGGTCATACATTTCGTGGACATTCCGATACGGAAGTGTTGTTGACCGCATTTATTGAGTGGGGTCCCGTTTGTGTGGATCGGTTAAACGGCATTTTCGCATTCGGCATTTGGAATGAAAGAGACCAGCAATTGTTCTTATGCCGGGACCGTCTCGGTGTCAAACCTTTATTTTATTCCATTCGCGGCAGCTCCCTGATCTTTGGCTCCGAGTTGAAAACCATGCTGGCACATCCGAAAATCCCGGCAGAGATCGACGAAGAAGGATTGGCAGAGATTTTTTCCATCGGTCCTTCCCGAACACCGGGCCATGGCGTCTTTCGCAACGTATCCGAACTAAAACCGGGCTACTTCATGATGTACAATCGGGATCGGGTAAAAACGGAGCAATACTGGATTATGGAAAGCCTGCCGCATACGGATGATGTAGAAACAACGACAGAGAAGGTAAAAGAATTATTCCGGGATACAGTAGAACGCCAGTTGATATCCGATGTGCCCATTTGCACATTGCTTTCCGGGGGCCTGGATTCCAGCGCCATCACCGCCCTGGCCGCCGAATACTATCAACGGATCGGCTCCGAACCACTGCATACCTTCTCTGTGGACTATGTCGATAACGATATTCATTTTAAGCCAAATCAATTTCAGCCAAATCCGGATGCGCCATTTATCGACAGAGTCACAGAGTATTTGGGAACGGTGAAACACGACATAAAGTTTGACACGCCGGAATTGATCGAATCATTGAAAATGGCCGTATTTGCTCGTGATTTGCCGGGCATGACCGATGTGGACAGCTCACTATTGTTATTCTGCCGGGAGATTAAAAAAGAAGCCACTGTCGCGTTGTCTGGAGAATGTGCAGATGAAGTGTTCGGCGGATATCCTTGGTTCCACCGCGAGGATGCATTACATGCGACCATCTTCCCCTGGTCCCGCAATTTAAAAGACCGGGTGCGCTTATTGTCACCGGAAGTGATCAAAAAATCCAAACCGGAAGAATACGTGCAAACTCGCTATCAAGAAGCGTTAGCAGAAGTTCCGCGTTTGGAAGGCGAGACTGGAAAAGATGCCCGTATACGTGAAATGTTTTACTTGAACCTGACACGTTGGATGCCGACATTGCTTGATCGCAAGGATCGGATGAGCATGTACAGCGGGTTGGAAGTCCGCGTTCCATTCTGCGACCACCGTCTTGTCGAATACGTATGGAATATTCCTTGGGAAATGAAAACGGTCGATCAACAGGCAAAGGGGATTTTGCGCCGGGCTTTACGGGGCCATTTGCCGGATGATGTATTGTATCGCCGCAAAAGCCCGTATCCGAAGACACACAACCCGTCCTATCTTGCTGCTTGCCGGGAGTGGCTGCGCAGCATTCTCGACGATCCGACTTCACCTGTATTGGAATTTATTAATGTAAAAGAAATCCGCAATATTATGGAACTAAGTTATGGAGAACTGGATTTTCCCTGGTTTGGGCAGCTTATGAACGTGCCTGCATTGTTTGCATACCTGGCGCAAGTGGATACATGGATGCGGGAGTATAAAGTAAAGGTTGTTTAGTCTGCAAAGGGAAATGCGGCAACAATAGGCAAAAAAGGCGAATCTTGACGGTTTAGTTTTGAACCGGCGATTCGCCTTTTTCCTGTGATTGATGTTTAAATGACTGCTGCTTTCTGTTTCTATTCTCCTTGTTTACGTTTGTCTTTGCAAAACATATGCGTGTACGGGCCCTTCCCGCCGCAGCATGCCTGTGATTCGGCAGCCGTTTTGAAAAGCTTCCGTACAGGCATGGCGCAAGGCGAAGCGCCATTCTTTCGCCAATTCCGGTTGCTGCTGCTTGATCGAGTGAATATTTACAGGAACGGGCAGCAAAAAGCCATCCTCATTTCCTTGCAAACTTTGAGCGAAATCCTTTTGATAAAATCCCAAAGGCCTGGCAAACACCCCGCCAAGGGCAGGTTCAAAGTGTACCAATGAGGGATAGGAATTCCATGCCGGATCCGCAAGACTCTGTCCTTGCGCCGCTTGCTCGACCGATTTTGCATGCAAGTCCCATTCCAAAAGAAAACGGTCAGTCGGCAAACCTTTGTTGATGGGATCGCTCATTTCCCCATAATATGCTTCGATATATGTATCCACATAGCCGCCCAGCTTCATGATATTCAGATAGGCATTGCGGGCTTCCAAAGGGTCAAATGTCCAGCGGATTTTCGTATACCCATGCGTCAGCGCCCATGTGCGCTGCTCAAATTTCAATTGTCTGCCAATCCCGAGATCCCTGTATGCCTGATCGATCCCCATCATATGCGAGAACAGGTAGATCTCGCCGTTATGAAATCCGGGAAATCCATAACAAAAGCCAACAACCACATCTTCGGCGAATGCTCCGATCACGACACCCCCATGATGAATGGCTGCAACCAATTGGGGCAGTGATGTTACAACATTGGCTGCCCATACCTGCTCCTGCAAATGTACAATATCAGAAATCGCGGCAAGATCTGTTACAACTCGATAGGAAATATTCGTATTCAAGATTGTGCCTCCGTTTCCCCTATGCGAGAGTCGCACTCTGTTCTTTTAACAGGTATTTCTGAATGACCTGTGGCCGCAATGTATAACCGATGCCCGCCCGACCCGGAACTGCCAGGTATCCGGGCCGTACAAAATCAATGGCCGGCTCCACAAGATCTTCCTGCCAATAGCGATTGGAAGCGGACGTGTCACCCGGTATGCTGAAATTGCTCAACGATGTGATGGCAATATTGTGCGCGCGGCCGACTCCGGCTTCCAGCATGCCGCCGCACCATACGGGAACGTTTTGTTCTTGGCAATAATCATGAATGCGCTTGGCTGCCGTAAGTCCGCCCACACGGCCGATTTTGATATTGATGATTTTGCAACTGCAAAGTTCCACCGCTTTTCTCGCATCCGCCACCGTATGAATGCTTTCATCAAGACAGATCGGCGTCTGCAATTGTGCCTGCAGCCTGGCGTGGTCGATGATGTCGTCGTGGGACAGCGGCTGTTCGATCATGAGCAATCCATACTCGTCCAATTGCTGCAATAACGGTACATCGTCCAGTGAATACGCCGAGTTGGCATCAGCCATCAAGGGCACATCCGCGCCGAATTGCTTGCGAATCGCTCGAATCGGTTCCACATCATAGCCCGGCTTGATCTTGATTTTGATTTTTTTATAGCCTTCAGCCAAATGCTTTTCGACGGTTTCCAATAATTGCTTTGTCGTCGGCTGAATGCCGATGCTGACACCGACGGCAATTTCTGTTTTCGTTCCACCCAGCGCACGGGACAGCGGGATCCCTTGCTGTTTGCAGTACAAATCCCATATGGCTCCTTCCAGCGCCGCCTTCGCCATAAAATTGCGCCGTATATTGGCAAATACAGGCTCCAGTTCATCGGGATGGAAAAGTTCAACATGGCGCAGCGCCGGGATCAAAAAATTCTCCAGCATGTACCAAACGGTGTCTGTTGTTTCTTCATTATAAAACGGAAAAGGCATGGCTGTACTTTCTCCATACCCTGTCACGCCTTCCCCGTGTGCGCTTACAAGGATAAAATGCTTTTCCCAAAGACTGCCGAAGCTTGTCGTAAAAGGCGACTTCAGCGGCATTTTCAGCAACTGCAATTCGATTCGTTCGATGCGCATCGTTTCTTCTCCTTTCAATCAATCGATAGCCATTCCCTCTCCTATGCGATGCCAAAAGTATATTTGGTTCTGGAAGAGAATGTTTCATCCTTTTCAAGTACAAAAGACGGAAAATTCGAGTGATGAATCGCATCCGGCAGACCCTGTGTTTCCAAACAAAGCCCTAAATACTTTTTCGACTTCACGCCATGAACATCCATGGTCTCGGACAATTGGTTGCCTGTATACAGGACAACGCCAACAGCATCTGTTTCGATTGTAAGCGTGCGGCCGCTTTCTTCCTCCCACAATACAATTTCCCGATCGTGGTTCTTGTTTAAAAGGAATGGATGATCATAGCCGCGTCCCGCCAATTCAATTTGTGGGTGATCGGAACATACCCCTTCCTGAATCTGCCTGCCAGATCTCAGATCAAAAACGGTTCCGGACACATCCAGCAATTTGCCGGTCGGCAATAACTGTTCATTTAATTCCAAAAACTTGTCGCTGTCGATTTTTAATCGATGTTGCAATACATCCCGTTGCAAATTGCCGCTTAAGTTAAAATAGGAATGGTTCGTCATATTTAACAGTGTTGTTTGGTAGGATTGCGCTTGATAATGAATCAGAAACTCGTTGTTGTTGTTTAATGTATACGAAACAGTCAGCATAACGGTTCCCGGATATCCTTCCTCACCATTCGGGCTTGTATAGGCAAATCGCACGCCTGTTTCATCGCCTCCCTTGTCGATCACCGCAGCGTCCCACACGACGCGGTGGAACCCTTTCCGCCCGCCATGCAGATGATTTCCATTTTCATTTTTGGTTACTGTATAGCTTTTGCCGTCGAGCTCAAATTGTCCATCTTTGATTCTTCCTGCGACCCTGCCAATCACTGCGCCAAAGTACGGAGACTCAGTTTCGTAGCTTTCGATGTCTGCAAACCCTAACACGATATTTTCAAAATTGCCAGTTCGATCCGGTGTCAGGATCTTGGTGATGACACAGCCATAGTTTAAGCAGGTGATTTCCAAATGATGATCATTGCGGATGGTATATGCTTGTATGCGTTGTCCATCAAGAGTGCCAAATGGCTTTTGTTCTACTTTCATCCTGTTTCATCCTCCACATTTTCATAGCAACATAGTTTCATGGCAACACATGTTCATGCCAAAATCTGTATAAAGCGGCAATCCATGTGTTCGCTTGCTCAAACATTTCCCGGAATGAATTTTACTAAAAAATACTTGTGCATATTCAAAGTTCATGTTCAAAAAGGTAAGTTATTACTATTTTTTGAACATCCTCTCCTAGTATTTTAATTGTGTTTAAGTAATATATACAACTTGAATTTTTATAATGTTTTGATTCCAGTAAATATCTTTTCAATTCCTTAAACATTTGGGATAAAGCCACATCGCATATGGGATATCACCACCCATCCGTTGACAGCGGTTTCAAATGGTGATAACATGAAAGCGATTGATATATAAAAATATGAATTAAATCAAAATTTATTAAATCATTTAGTTAAAGGGAGGATTGCATGCATCGCGT
This sequence comes from Fodinisporobacter ferrooxydans, assembly GCF_022818495.1. Taxonomy (GTDB): domain Bacteria; phylum Bacillota; class Bacilli; order Tumebacillales; family MYW30-H2; genus Fodinisporobacter; species Fodinisporobacter ferrooxydans. Next base: position 4,800,527 of record NZ_CP089291.1, read on the forward strand.
CCTAACTGTAAACATCAAAGATTATTCAAAAATTGCAAAAGCCTTATCAAACCCGATTCGGATTGAACTTTTTCAACTATTGCTTCATCAACCGATGAATATTAATGAAATCAGCGAACATTTAAACATGCCAACTTCCAGTGTTGCAGTCAACATTCAAAAGTTGGAGGAGGCAGGTTTGGTAAGATCCGAATTGTTGCCGGGCGCGAGGGGATCTCAGAAAGTATGTTCCGCCGTGTACGATAAAATTGTAATTGAAACGAGTCGCAGCAAAGAAACAAATGAAGAAAATGTAATCGTTACACAGATGCCAATCGGATTGTATGTCGATTGCCATGTAACTCCTACCTGCGGCCTGTTAAGTGCAGAAGCCATAATCGGAATGCTTGATGATCCTCGCACGTTTTATGAACCGGAACATGTGAATGCACAATTGCTGTGGTTTCGGAACGGATACGTGGAATACCGGTTTCCAAACAAAATTCCTTTTGATTCCAAAGCAAAAAAGCTTGAAGTTTCGTTGGAAATCTGTTCGGAAGCCCCTTTGCACAAGAATGATTGGCCATCCGATATCACGATGTGGATCAATAGCAAAGAAATCGGAACATGGATGAGTCCCGGTGATTTTGGCGGAACACGCGGCCATCTCACACCCACATGGTGGGATATCGACAGTTCACAATATGGGCTGTTAAAAAAATGGAGTGTCAGCAATGACGGCACCTATATTGATGGCAATCCACTGTCAGACACGACGATTCAGGATCTGGAGATTGATGGCTCTTCTTATATCACACTGCGCATTGGCGTCAAAGAAGATGCAGTCAATTGCGGCGGCGTGAATCTGTTTGGACGGTTATTCGGCAATTACGGGCAAGACATCATTCTTAAACAATTTTACGAAAGCAAAATGGATTGATCATTGTTTGCAATGGATTTTGCCAGATTTTCTTTCGGGTATTTCATACCCAAAATTTTTTATTCATTATTCCAATAAATATGGATTTAATTCATATTTTATTGAAGTATAAATCAACCATTCATAATGATAGGGAGGTCAATCAAATGAAAGCTTCAAAATTAGCTGGTATTGCTGTATCAACATCACTCATCGCAGGACTTGTGCTCACAGGTTGTGGAAGTGCTTCGTCAGGATCTGACAGTGGAAAAACTGCTATTACATTCTGGGCGCCTTTCTCTGGTCCCGACGGTCCATTCATGAAATCTTTGGTCGATAAATACGACAAATCGCAAAGCAAATACGATGTAAAACTGCAAATTGTACCGCAAAATGACTATTATAAAACGGTCGATTTGGCGTTTAACGGACAGAAAACACGCCCTGATTTATTAATTATGCATCTTGACCAAATCCCGACATACGTTTCAAAAGGTTTGTTGCAACCGGTTGACCAACTGGCGCAGAAAGCTGGAATTACCAAAGATGATTATGCGAAAGCTTCTTGGAATTATGACACATTTAACGGGAAGTTGTACGCAATGCCGCTCGATATCCATCCGCTTATCATGTATTACAACAAAGATTTGTTCAAAGCTGCCGGAATCACGAATCCCCCGACAAATCGCCAGGAATTTTTGGATGATGTGAAAAAATTGACAGTTCCATCAAAAGGTCAATATGGTTACGTTGTCCCGACACTTTGGCCGCAACAATTCATTTTTCCAACCATATTATTTCAGAATGGCGGTCAATTGATGGACAATCAAGGCCACATTGCCTACAACAGCAAAGCTGGCGTTGAAGCTTTGCAATTTATGAAAAGCTTGATCGACAAACACTATTCTCCGGCAAATGTGCAACAAGACGGCGAAATTACATTGTTCCTGCAAGGAAAAAACGCGATCGACTTGAACGGTCCATGGATGAAAGACCAATGGGATAAGGCACACATCAATTACGGCGTGGCACCTGTCCCTCAACTTGGAACGGTGAAACAAGCGGTATTTGGAAACGGTCATAACTTTGTCGTGCCAAAAGCGGAAACAGATAAAACCAAGCTGGCTGGAATTGCCGATTTCCTGAAATTCGCAACTGCAAATTCGATTGATTGGGCAAAATCCGGCCAAGCCGTGGCCTCCAACAAGGTCCGCGCAACCGAAGCATTTAAAAAGTTGACACAACAACCGATCGTGGCAAAAGAATTTGATTATGTTCAATTTTCACCAAAAGTAGCAAACTGGGGAAGCATCTCCGATCCACTTTGGAAGGAAATCAACATGGCGCTCTTGGGTCAAAAAAGCCCGCAGCAAGCTTTGGATGATGCAGCGAAAGAATCCCGGCAAGCCATGGGCAAATAAAGATCCATTTGCTAGTGAACAGATCGACGAAAGTACATCCGGGCGGGTTCCAGAAGACCTGCCCGCGCCTTATAAACTATATGCTTTGAAGGATCGGAGGAATAACGTTGAAAAAGAAACATTGGAAGTCACAATTTACTTCCAGCTTATTTGTCCTCCCATATTTGTTTTTGTTTGTTGTTTTTTTGCTTGTTCCGATCCTGTACGGGATTTGGATTAGTTTTCACAATTGGGATTTGTTGGCTGCCAATCACAAGTTCGTCGGATTGCAAAACTATGTGGATATCTTTACTTCTTCTACAAACATTCACAAGAAGTTTTTCCAGGGAATGTGGAGTACGATCCAATTCGTCATCTACTCCGTACCCTTGTTGGTGATTCTGGGACTTTTGTTTGCGTTGCTGGTAAACGCTTTGCCAAAACGGATCCAAGGATTGTTTCGAACCATTTACTTTTTACCGTATGCAATCTCCGTTTCTGTCGTAGCCGTCATTTGGCTGTGGATTCTTGACACAAATAGCGGCTTGCTGAACTTGCTTTTGCACAAACCAATTCCTTGGTTAACGGAATTGCCCTATGCATGGGTAGCTCTGGTTCTTGCCACGATCTGGTGGACCATCGGTTTTAATATGATCATTTTTATTAATGCCCTGAATGATGTACCGGAAGACATGTATGAAGCAGCTTCTTTGGATGGGGCGAACAGTTGGCAAAAGTTGATTCACATTACGCTTCCCGCAATAAAGCCGATTCTAATCTTTGTGGTAATCACGTCAACAATTGCTTCTTTCAACGTGTATGGCCAACCATTTTTAATGACACGGGGAGGTCCTGGCGTTGCCACAAAAGTTTTATTGATGAATATTGTTGACACAGCATTTCAAGACAGACAGTTAGGGTCTGCCTCAGCCATGGCAATTCTGATGTCTTTGATTATGATCATTATTTCGATTATTCAATTCAAAGCAACAAATCTAAAGAAGGAGTAGATGACAGGTGAACAACACGAAAAAAGGTCTTCTGATCGTAATCGCCATTGCTATTGCGGTGCTGTTTTTACTTCCTTTGCTGTGGATGTTATCTACCTCTTTTAAAAATGATTTTGAGGCGATCTCCGCCAATATCCACTGGATTCCGCAACAATTTACGTTTAAAAACTATACGTATTCCTTGTCAGGCGACAATTCGGACGTTCCGGTCCTGCGCTGGATTTTCAACTCGGTGTTTGTGGGAGTAGCCGGTACGATTCTGGTTGTCGCCGTCGATGCAATGGCGGCATATGGATTGGCACGCTTGGATGTGCCGTTCAAAAAATTCTTATTTCCAATTTTCATTAGTACACTTATGATCCCATGGGTGGTTACGTTCTTGCCGATGTATATGGAATTTAGCGATTTTAATTTGTTGAATTCATATGCCGCTCTCATCTTGCCATATACAGGGAATGCATTTGGCGTATTTTTGATGTACCAGTTTTTCCGTTCATTTCCCAATGAATTGGAAGAGGCGGGCCATTTGGATGGTGCGAACAAGTGGCAAATCTTCTTGAAAATTGCTCTTCCTTCGGCAAAACCGATGCTGTGGACATTGGCAATTTTTACATTTATGAGCATTTACAATGACTTTCTATGGCCGCTTGTCGCTACAAGTTCCCCGGACATGCGAACCATTTCAACCGGAATTGCGATTATGCAGCAAGGGACATTTGTCTCCTCATTCGGAAAATTGATGGCATTGACAAGCATTGCAACAGTACCGATTATGATCGTATTTCTCATCGGACAAAAGTATTTTATTAAAGGTGTTACACAATCAGGAATCAAGTAGGAGCAGGAGGAAGAAACCATGAATCAGCCTAGAAATGAATATCCCCGTCCGCAGTTTCAGCGTAAAGAGTGGTTGAATTTAAACGGAAGCTGGGATTTTGCGTTTGACGATCAAAATATCGGGATTCAAGAAAAATGGTATCTGCAATTCCCGAATGCTTTAGAAATCCAAGTCCCTTTTGCTTATCAGACGAAACTCAGCGGGATTTTTGATCCTACATTTCACGATGTGATTTGGTACAAACGTTCAATTAATGTTCCTGGCGCTTGGAATGGCAAAGAAATTCTTTTGCACTTTGGCGCGGTGGACTATCGTGCTTGGGTGTATGTAAACGGTCAACTTGTAAAGTATCACGAAGGTGGCAATGTGCCGTTTCATGCAAATATTACAGACTTGTTGAAAAAGGACGGGAATGAGGTTGCCGTTCGGGTAGAGGACCCTTCAACTGATGAGACAATTCCACGCGGAAAGCAATATTGGCATGAGCAATCGGAATCGATTTTTTATACAAGGACCTCCGGCATTTGGCAAACCGTTTGGCTGGAACCTGTAGAGTCCTGCAGGATTGATCAGGTGAAATTCACCCCGGATATTGACACTGGAGATATCACCGTCGAATGCAATGTACGTTTGCCGATTCGTCCAGTTGCGTCTTCGGCAAGTCGGCTTACATTGGAAACGCTGATTTATTTTCAAGATCAATTGATAGTTGCAAACCATTCCACAGTTCTTGAACCATATACGAAACAAACATATCATCTCCGTAATCGGCGTATCGATCGCAGCAACGCACATGGACCTGGCTGGTATTGGTCGCCGGAAGCTCCGAATCTGTTTCGCGTGGTATTTCAATTGCGCAATGACGATCGTGTACTGGATGAAGTGGAAAGTTACTTCGGCATGCGGAAAATCTCTGTGGAAAACGGTCAAATTCTGTTAAACAACAAACCATACTATATGAAACTTGTGTTGGATCAAGGGTATTTTCCGGACGGTCTATTAACTGCCCCATCGGATGATGATTTAAAAAGGGATATTGAATTGGCCAAGGAAATGGGATTCAACGGCGCACGCAAGCATCAAAAGGTAGAAGATCCGCGATATCTATACTGGGCAGACCGGCTTGGATTCTTAGTCTGGGGAGAAATGGCCAATTGCGTGGAGTTTAGTGAAGACGCCATTCGCCGTTTGACGACAGAATGGATCGAAGTTGTAGAGCGGGATTACAACCATCCTTCACTCGTAGCTTGGGTTCCCATTAACGAAAGTTGGGGGGTATCGCGCATTCTCCTCGATCCAAGGCAGCAAAGTCACGCAACAGCCCTGTACTATCTGACAAAATCCCTGGATACGACGCGGTTGGTGATGTCAAATGACGGCTGGGAACATACATTTTCAGATTTATGTACCATTCACAACTATCAAGATGCCGAAAAAATGAAGCAAGCCTATAAATCAATAGACTCTTCGATTTCTACAACACCTGCCGGACGCATGATTTACGCACAAGGGTATGCCTATCGTGGGGAACCTATCCTCATCACCGAATATGGCGGAATCGCCTATCAAGTCGATCAAACAAACGGCTGGGGCTACTCTGCCGTGAATTCCGCAGAAGAATTGGTGGAAGCTTATCGTGCCGTTACGGAAGCGTTATTCGAAAGCCCTGTGCTGCAAGGCTTCTGCTACACGCAATTGACAGACGTGGAACAAGAAATTAACGGGCTTTTGACGTATGACCGCAAACCAAAATGCGATCTGGCAAAAATAAAAGAAATTAATGATCGTGTGAAATAATTGGACAATCGGATGAACTAGAAAATTGCACAATAAAAAAATGCGATGCGAGCAGCCGAATTTGAAAGGTTAAATCAAACTTTTCATGTACGGCTGCTTGCTTTTTAGAGATGCTTAACAGATTTACGAGTACCAAGACCTAAAATTTAAAACTTTCATTTAAAATAGACAAATCTCTCACCTGGAACCATGCTCATCATACAAATAATAGAAATACTTGGTTGATCGATTATTTCTTGTGATCCAGATTTGATGGTATTTTAGGCTTCTCCCATTTTGAATCCTTAAATGTTATATTTCGACGTTGTCAACTTTCCTTTCCTCCTACGCTTTCGTGTGAGATAAGCTTGAAGTAAAACGACAGCAACTATGAACGCTCCGCTTAGCACCTGCTGAGCATAAGTACCCAAATTTCCAGCCTGATTGATTATGTCTTGTAAAACACCAAGTAATAGAACTCCTGCAAAAGAGCCACTTATTGTACCAGAGCCACCGGTAAGCAATGTTCCACCAACGACAACAGCAGAAATTGAATTTAACTCCCAACCAGTGCCTAATGTGGGTTGGCCAGCAGACAACTCCGATGCAAGTAAAACACCAGCCAGTGAAGCTAAAGCACCACTAATGGTATAAGTGATAATTTTAACACGATTCACGGAAACTCCCATTAATCTAGCTGACTCTTCATTTCCACCAATTGCAAAAATAGCATGTCCGAATTTAGTATAATTTAATACAACAGCACCAATTAAATAGGCTGCCACCATAAAAAATACTGGAACACCAATGTCACCAATTAGTCCCTGCCCTATCCAGGAAAACGTAGTAGAATTAATCGAAATATCCTGCTGATTGGATAAAGCAAGTGCAAGACCACTCACACCAAGCAATCCAGCAAGCGTAACAATAAACGGCGCCATTCTGGCCTTTGCAATAAGAAATCCATTAATCATCCCAATGATTGCACCAAGTAAAATCGGTACAATGATTCCTAACGACCAGGAAACAGGCACTAAAAGTGCAGCAGCAACTGAGGAAAATGCCACTAGGGATCCAACCGTGAGATCAATACCACCTGTAATAATTACAAGGGTCTGACCAACCACAATTAATCCTAGAAAAGAACTCTGTAAGAAAATTGTTTCTAAATTCGTTACTGAAAAAAATCCCGGAAATGAAAATGAGGCTATAATTATAACTAAAACAAGAATAGCAATTGCACCACGTTTTTGTATCATTCCCAAAATACGTTCATGTCCTCTTGCAGACATCGATGCTGTTTGCCTAAAGTTCCCAAGAGTTTTCTCAATCTGAGTAGACATCAGTTGGATCCCCTCCCTCTTTGAATGTATACAGCGAGTAGAATAATGATAGCCTCCATAATTTCCGCCCACGTATTTGGAAGGTTATTCATAATAAAGGTAGAATCAAGTAACTGCATGATAAGAGCACCAATAATTGTACCTAGTAATCGAATACGTCCACCTGTTAAAGGCGTACCACCAACAACTACGGCCGTTATTGCATTTAATTCCATTAAAAGCCCAATATTTGATGGATCACTAAAAGACACTCTTGCTGTTTCGATAACGCCTGCGCAAGCTGATAGCACACCACTAATAATATACACTAACAGTAAAGTACTACGGATTGGGTATCCAACGAGGAAACTTGCTTTACGATTACTACCAATTGCAATAACGTATTTACCAAATGTAGTACGTTTAAGCAAAAACCAAATAATTGCAATGCAAAAAACTGCAATAAATGTTTGTTCAGGAACGCCGAGTACTTTATGTTGTCCTAAGCCCAGAAAAATCATGTTTGTAATTTTAACCTGCTGACCACCTACAAGCATTTGGCCTAATCCCCGTAAACCAACTAGAAGACCAAGTGTTACGATTATAGGCTGTACTCCAGTAAATGCAATCACCGCACCACTAAATAGTCCGCACAGGGCACCGACAACTAAAGAGATTAATATCGCCGTCAACCAGCCTAATCCAATGCTCATAGACACAACAGCTGAAGTTAATCCCATTATTGCACCGACAGAAAGATCAATTCCTTCTGTACCAATAACCAAAGCCATCCCAAGAGAAACAATGAGAACAGGTACAACTTCTATAACCTGTGTTATCAAGGAGTTCATCGAAGCAAAGTGAGGGGTAAATATTAGGTTAATCAGAAGCAATAACCCGAATGCAATGTAGACACCTTGATGTTGTATCCAATCAATTATTACTGCCCCTTGCCGTGATGGGGACTGCGCAGCTATATTATTCATTACTCGCCACCCCCGTCTGTACACTCCCAGCTAGCATGTTCATCAAATCACCTTCTGTAATAGAATCGCTATCCGCTTCCCCAATAGTTGTTCCTTCTCTCAAAACAACCAATCGATCCGATCCATCCAAAACCTCATCTGTATCGGAAGAGATAAGAATAATCCCAAATTGTTGTTTTGCCAAGTTCTGAATAAGTTTTTGAACCTCTGCCTTTGCACCAACGTCTATACCCCGGGTGGGATCATCAAGAATTAAGAGTTTTGGATTAATAGCTAGCCAACGTGCTAGTAAAACCTTTTGTTGATTCCCTCCTGATAACTCACGAACAGGCTGTTCAGGGCTTGATGCTTTAATATTTAATCTTTTTATGAACATTTCGACGATTTCATCTTCTTTATCTTTTGAAACTAAGCCACCCTTAGCTAAATGAGGACGTACAGCGGCAATAATATTTTCTCGAATCGATAGATTTGGAAGAATTCCTTCTGATTTACGATCTTCACTTAACAAGGCGATACCATATTTAATCGCCGAGGCGGGCGACCGCATTTTTGTTTCTATTCCGCTCACTTCAATCGTTCCCGAGTCTACAGGATCTGCGCCAAAAATCGCTTTCACTGTTTCAGTTCTTCCTGAGCCTAACAGCCCAGCTAACCCAAGTACTTCTCCTGGATGCACATCAAATGAAACATCATTTAGTACATTCTCCCTTTTTAATCCGCGCACGGATAAAACTGGCTGACTCGTTCGACATTCACTTGATTTGGATTTTGAAACATCATGTTTAGTCTCAATAAGTTCACGACCTAACATTAGAGAAATGAGTTCAACCTTAGGTATGTCCCGTATTCTACCTGTTCGAACCACTTTCCCGTCACGCATTACGGTGATTGTCTCACAAATCTCATAAAGTTCGTCAAGTCTATGACTTACAAATATGATGCCTATTCCTTGTTCACGTAGCTGATTTACAACCCGGAAAAGAACTGATACTTCCTGGGCGTCAAGAGATGAAGTCGGTTCATCCATAATAACAACACGTGCATTGACTGACACAGCTCTTGCGATAGCCACCATTTGTTGAACTCCTAAACCTAGATTTTTTATAGGCTGGGTTAAATCAACGTAGATTCCTAACCGTTCAAGAATTGTAGCCGCTTCTTGATTCATTCGTTTGAAGTCAATTAATCCCAGACGTGAGCGGGGCTCACGTCCGAGAAAAATATTTTGGGCAACACTGAAAAGTGGAATTAAATTCACCTCTTGATAAATGGTACTTATACCAGCTTTCTGAGCATCGCCCGGAGTATTAAACATAACCTGTTTTCCATCGTATATTATCTGTCCGGAATCTGGTTGATAAACACCAGTCAATATCTTTATAAGGGTCGATTTCCCTGCACCATTCTCACCTATCAATGCGTGTACTTCGCCCGGCTGGAGGGAAAAAGTTGCATTATCGAGTGCTAGGACTCCTGGAAATCTCTTCGTTACGTTATTCATTTGGAGAATATGTTTCATTTGAGCCATATATACACCCCCGTATCCTAAACACCGAGCCTTTGATTTTTCTTAAAAAATGTAATTAATATGCTTGACCATCATCTAAAGCTTTTTGAGCATTCGCTTTGGTATACAGTTGATCATCACTTACTATTTGTGCTGGTAGAGATTCGCCAGCTAAGTATTTCTTAATAGCATCAAAAACAAGTGGACCAAACCGCGGATTGGTTTCAACATCTGCATATACCTGGCCTGATACAACATCTTTTACCACTTGCTTAATGCCATCAATGGATACAATTTTTACATCTTTACCAGGAGTTTTACCCGCAGCTTGTATGGCAGAAATCGCTCCTAAAGCCATAGTATCATTTTCTGCATAAACTGCATTAATGTTCGGATTAGCTAATAACATTTGTTGCATGACATCTTGTGCTTTAGATTGAATAAAATTAGCCGGTTGTGTAGCCACAATTTTCATACCTGGATGTTTCTTCATGTAATCTGTAAATCCGTTTGTTCGTTGTGTAGTAACAAAATCTCCAGAAGGCCCCGTTAAGACGGCAATATTAGCATTTCCTCCCGTTGCCTGAACAAGTCCATCTGCCGCTCTTTGCGCTTGCTTATAGAAGTCTGACCCCAAGAAAGTTACATAATCAACACCGGCTTTTCCGGAAGACATGCTATCGATAAGAAATACAGGAATATGATGAGATTTGGCAGCGTTTAAAGCAGGGGTCAATCCATTAAAACTCTCCGGTGTAATAATTAAAATGTTTACACCCTGTGCTATCATATCCTCCACATCAGATACTTGCTTAGAGACATCCCCCTGTGCATTCGTAACAAATAACTTTTTAACACCCAATTTTTGAGCTTCACTCTTAATAGATTGTGTTTCAACCGCACGAAACGGATTAATTTCGCTCTGTGACTGTGAAAAACCAACGACCGCATTTTGAAGTGTAAGTTTGCTCGTAGTTCCACTTGATGTTGCGTTAGACTGAGTCGCCTGACTCCCACCAGTAGCACCACAGGCAACGGTGAACATCGTCATTACTGGTATCAACATAAATGTAAATAATCTTTTAGTCTTATTCATTTCCATATTTCCCCTCTCTTTTTTCCATTAAACTTGTAATCTACCAAGATTACAATAAATTTGACCACCTTAATTGTTGAATTGTATAGTAAGCGATTTCAGAGATCCTGAACACCACCTTTCATTATTCCCAAACTACATTCTCACATGTCGGCTCAATTAGTCATTCGTTTTAGCACTATTGCAACCGATTTCAAAATTATTTAAGGCATAATCCCAGATAACACGTTGATTGTTTATTAGTATAGGGGATTCTTCAAATTCTTGGCTTCGTGAAAATACAATTACTTAAAAACCAATGAATAAACAAATAATTACGCAAGCATCTGTCCTTGTATACGTTGTGAGGGCTAAGTCAAGTTAAACTCAACCCCACTACGCAACTTTAAATTCATTTAGTCAATACTGTCTAATACTTTAACTTCATCATGATCAGACACGTTCAAATTTGTATACCATAGTTACTGAAGTCCAAATCTTTTGCTACAAAGTCATCTTAGTGTAAATACCAGTTAAAATCTTTTCAGGTCTATTAAAGAATTATTACAAACAGTTATTTTAATTTCACATTAAAATTAGCTAAGAACATTTCCACCGTCAACGTTTACTGTTTGACCAGTCATATAGTCAGAATCCGGACCACAAAGGAACGCAACAACATTCGCTACATCTTCGGGTTGTTCGATTCGTCCTAATGGAATTGCTGCAACAGCCTGACGTTTTGGCTCTCCTTCAGGCAATCCTCTTAATTTTGCAAATTTCTTATCGACTTCTACCCAAAATGGGGTATCTACTACGCCAGGAGCTACAGCATTTACATTGATTTTATGTGGTGCTAAAGCTAGTGCCGCTGACTGTGTAACACTAATCACTGCTGCTTTACTCATGCAATAGGACAATGCCATGTCTTCCCCTCGGCGTCCAGCCTGAGAAGCCAAGTTTACAATTTTGCCCGTACCTCGTTTCACCATATGTTCTGCTGCTGCCTGCAAAGCGAAGAATAATCCTTTTACATTTACATCAAATTGAAGATCCAATTCTTGTTCGGTAATCTCAAAAATCGGATTAAAAATACCTACTCCAGCATTATTAACGAGACGGTCAATCTTTCCAAACTCGGCTATAACCTGATCAATTACCGAACGTACTGCTTCTCGATCTCGTACATCTACTTGCAAACTCATTGATTTTTGCCCTAACTCGCGAATTTCTTTGGCGACCGCCGCAGCATTTTCTTCCTTAAGATCCAAAACCGCTACATCAGCACCATCCCGGGCGAGCCTTAAACTGATTGCCCGACCAATACCTTGACCCCCACCTGTTACAACTGCTACTTTTCCGCTTAATGGTTTACTCATTGCCATATCCTCCGCTTCTAAATTCATGTTTTTTTCTAATTTAAACACTTCAAATTATTAGTAGATTTAATAATAATCGAATTGATTTGCTAATATATTGACACTATTTATCATGCATCATGTAATTATTGAATGTTGAGAGCATTCCGTAATACAACAGTTTTTACTTGCGTCATTTCCTCGAGTGTAATCGTTAAACCTTCACGACCAAGTCCACTCATCTTATATCCGCCAAACTGCGCTGCATCTGGGCGGTACAACCCAGATCCGTTTACGGATATAACTCCTGATTGAATCCCAAATGATGCATTGATCGCGCGATTGATATTTTTCGTAAAGACGGAACCATTGAGTCCATAAATGGAGTTATTTGCAATTTGAATCGCTTCTTCATCTGTTGTGAAGCTGATAAGCGGAAAAACCGGTCCGAATATCTCCATATCCCTTGCTACTTCCATATCCGGTGTAACATTCCCCAAAACTGTAGGTGAATAAAAGCATTGGCCAAATCGTTCGCCACCGTATAATACTTGTGCGCCTGCTTGAACGGTTTGTTCCACCTGTTGTTTGACAGTATTCGCAGCTTTTTCGGTAATTAATGGACCAACCTTGGTTGTTTGATCAAGTGGATTTCCCACAGTATATTCAGCAATAGCTTTCAACAATTTATGTGTAAATTCATCCATTACAGATTGCTGAACAATCAAACGTTTATTTGCACAGCAACATTGACCGTTTGCCCATGTACGGCCAACTACAGCATGTTGCACTGCTTCATCGAGATCAGCATCGTCAAACACGATTAACGGGTCATTGCCACCTAATTCAAGAAATACTCGTGACAAATGTTTTGCGCCATTTTGTGCTACTTTAATACCAGTATTCGTACTTCCAGTGAAACTGATAAGATCAACTTTCGGACTGCCAGCTAGAATGTCACCAACCAGTTGACCATCACCCGTGATTACTTGCATCACGTTGCCTGGCACTCCAGCTTCATGCAGCAGCTCGGTTACTTTAATCACAGTCAAAGGCGCTTCTAATGCCGGCTTGATAATGACCGCATTTCCTGCAGCTAACGCCGGAGCTACTTTGTGCGAAAAAAGGTCAATTGGAAAGTTGAAAGGCAAGATTCCGGCCAATACACCAATCGGCTCGTGACGAGTCAACAATACGTCGCGCTCGAGCCCTGCTTGAGAATCTAACGGTACTGTCTGTCCGTACAAGGACTTTACTTTTTCGGCAAAACCGCGGAACAAACGAGTTCCGGTATCAATTTCAAGCCCTGCCTGCTCAAGTGTTTTTCCTACTTCGCGACATAAAGTATCCGCTAACTCCGCACGATGTACTTGCAATAATTCAGAAAACCGGATTAAAATTTCCGATCGTTTATGTATCGGTGTTTTTGCCCAAACAACTTTACCTTTTTGCGCATGATCCAATGCCTCTTCAACATCTTCTGCCGAAGCTAATGGTACTGAATCAATAACTTCCATCGAAGCCGGGTTGTATACAGGTATTGTCTCTCCGTTACGCGCATCTCGATATTGGCCATTTATAATCATTTTCAAAATGATTCATCACCTTTCTTTTTTACGGTTCGAAAGACAACGCTTTCAATTTCCTTTAAAGTTAAATATAAAAATTGGTATGAATAGAATCTTTCACAGCAATACTCTTCGACTCTATTTACTAAGTGCCATACACTCGCATGCTTGGAACAAATCCAAGTCGCCTGGATATATGCAAAGCTGCATCCTTTAGTTTCTGAACAAACGCCTTTTGATTCTCAAACATCCGAACGTTTGGCCCTGCGATACTAATTCCACCAATCGCCCGTCCAGTATAGTTGTAAATCGGGACAGCGAAACAAGTTAGTCCGATTTCCGTCTCTTCTCTATCTACAGCATACCCATTCAGTCGTACTCTGCTCAGTTCTTCATGAAACTCTCTGCGACTTGTTATTGTCCTCTCGGTAAACTTAGACATTCCTTTTACATTCAGTATCTTATCGACTTCTTCCACTGAGAAACTTGAAAGAATTGCTTTCCCAAGACCAGTGCAATGAACAGGTTTTCTCATTCCCAATTGAGCAGTTGTACGAATCGATCGTGTTCCTTCTGTTTTGTAGAGATATACAATTTCACCATTGTTATAAACTGCGAAAAAGGATGTTTCGCCTGTCGATAATGCCAAATCTGATAAATAAGGTTTCGCAACATCCACTGACTCTAGATTCATTAAACCGGATACTCCAATTTCAACCGCTCTCAAACCAACTATGTACTTCTCATTTGCCGGATCGTATTCAACATAATCACGAGACTTTAAAGTTTCCATGAGACGGTGTACAGTACTTTTTGGCATATCCAACCGCTTAGCCAGTTCGGCTAACGCAATCCCCTCTTCGGTACTTGCCACCATTTCAAGAATGGAAAGAGTCTTATCGATTGCCGTATTTCGTTGACCATCTGGATTGTGGTCTTTAAACGTCACACCATCACCTCCATACCTGTAGAATAATGAATAATAATCCAGTACAGCATTTAATCCAGAATAAAAAACCAATTTTTATTTTATTTGATAATTTTTCGGGATATCATTCCGTTTTTATATTTATATATTATTTTTAATAGAACACTATGTCAATAGATCATTTTAAAAATTTTATTTGTTTTACCAACTTTCTAAAGATTGCAATCATGCCAAATACGTAACCTCGCTGCTTGGACTGCATTAACAAATTGGATAGCTGTTTTTGTTATTTTATCAAAATTTGAATCTTTTACCGCCTGTGAATCGATCAGCTTTCCACCGATTCCAACTGCAGCTACTCCTGCTTCTATAAATGAATCTACATTTTCCAGATTCACCCCGCCGGTCGGAATAATAGGTATATGCGAAAACGGTGCTTTAATATCTTTTATATACTTAACACCAAGACCACCGGCAGGAAAAACTTTAACAAGATCTGCTCCCCATTCAACCGCAGTAATCATTTCGGTTGGTGTCATCACACCCGGTACCACTACTTTTCCGTAACGCAGCGTTGTTCTTATTACACCTTCATGTAGACTGGGACAAAAAACAAAGTCAGCTCCATTATGAATCGCCATATACGCTGATTCACAATCGATAACCGTCCCGGCTCCAACAACGGCGTGATTCTCAAAACGTTTGGAAAGTCTATGAATGATTTCGAAAGCCAAAGGAGAATCTATAGTTACTTCAAGTGCGGTAACTCCCCCTTCAACCAGACTTTTTGCGATTTGATCAATTTTATCTGCTGGCATTCGGCGAATAACAGCAATAACTCCGCTTTCAACCATTTTTTGCAATAGTTTTACTTTGGGTAACATATTGAATTTCCTTTCTTCTACTATCGAAATACCTCTTCATTTTTCAAGCCTGGATCTACCTGATCCCAATATGGATACCCTTCTACATCACCAGCTACAGTGAGTGCAAAAGCGCCTACCTTGTTGCCTAATGCGACAGCTTGCCGAAGAGACCATCCCCGTATGAGTCCTGATAAAAATCCAGCAGCAAACCCATCTCCAGCTCCTATTGGATCTACAATTTGCTTAACTGGAGCAGCAGCAACATATTCCTCGTTATCAGATGTAGCGCAAAAAGCCCCCTTATCCCCAAGTTTAACTACAACTGCTTTGGCACCATTCTGCAAAAACGTTTCAGAAATCTTTTCAGGAATTCTTTCCCCCGTCATAATTTCACCTTCTTCAAGCCCTGGAAGAATAATGTCACATTGGCTCGCAATATCCGTCAATACAGTTCCAGCTTCTTTTTTGGACCAAAGTTTTAATCGGATGTTAGGATCAAATACAATGATCAGACGATTCTTTTTTGCTAATTGAATTGCCCTATAAACGGAATCCCTACAAGAACTACTCAGAGCTGGGGTTATCCCTGTAAGATGCAAATATTTGGCCTGCGCTATATAATTCTCATCCAAGTCATGTTCTGTCATGAAACTGGCAGCTGAATTTTTGCGATAATAGTAAACTTTTGATTCTCTGCCTGCCTGCCGCTCTTTAAAAAACACGGCAGTCGGGTGATTTTTGTCAAAAATTACCCGAGAAGTATCAACTCCTTCCCCTCGTATGTAATTACGTACATACAATCCAAATTCATCATCACCCAATCTTCCGACCCATCCAACTTGATGGCCTAATCGCGCCAAAGCAATCGCCACATTGGATTCCGCTCCACCAATCGCTTTTTCAAATCTTGTGACATAACGCAGCGGGCCTACGGATTCAGATGTAAAGAGCACCATAGTTTCGCCAAATGTAACGACATCCAATATTCTCACTCCATCTTTAGAAATCTATCTATCTGGCAAGCCAACCTCCGTCAACTACCACTATTTCTCCATTTATATAATTGGAGGCTTCTGATGCCAGAAAAACTACAAGACCTTTTAGATCTTCCGGTTTCCCCCATCTGCCTGCCGGGATGCGTGTTGAAATCGTCTCGAATCTTTCGGGATCGTTCCTTAAGGCTGTATTGTTATCTGTTGCAATATAGCCTGGAGCTATTGCGTTCACTTGTACTCCTTTACTTGCCCATTCATTTGCAAGCGCCTTTGTTAATTGCCCGATAGCACCCTTGCTCGCTGCATAACCGGGCACCGTAATTCCGCCTTGAAACGTGAGAAGTGATGCAGTAAAGATAATTTTGCCCGAGCCTCGAGCTACCATATCTCTTCCAATTTCCCTGCTTAAGATAAACTGGGCGTCAATATTAACATTCATGACCTTATCCCAGTATTCATCTGGGTGTTCAGTTGCAGGTTTTCGTAAGATAGTGCCAGCGTTATTTACTAAAATATCAATCATTGGGTGCTTATCTTTTAATTCATGAATCCATTCATAAAGTTTATTCCGATCCGAAAAATCACAGGAGTAACCTTTAAATTTACGTCCCAGTCTATTGATTTCTTTTTCAATTTCACTTTCAGGTTCTAAAGATGCACTAACTCCAATGATATCCGCACCAGCTTCCGCTAAAGCAAGCGCCATTGCTTTTCCGATACCACGTTTTGCTCCCGTGACTAGCGCAGCTTTTCCTTCGAGCTTAAACAAATCAAGTACACCCATATTCTTGTCTCCCATTTATTCAATTGAATTTTTTAGATTTTTCTAATTTACCAATACCAGTATCGGATTTTATCGGGAGCAGCTAAGTAAAATTTTCATAGCTTGGCCGCCGCTTTCCATTTGCTTAAAACCTTTTTCCAAGTCTTCTAATGGATAAATTTCAGAAATTACCCGATCTAATGGTAATTTTCCCGCCGCTGCTAACTGAATTGCTTTCTCAAAATCTTCTCGTTCATATACTCTTGCCCCTAACAGTTTTAATTCTCTCCAAAAGAAACGATGCAGATCAACTTTAGGAGGTTGGCTAAAAATCGCTACAACCACAATTCTTCCTCTTGTACGTGGAAGCTGTGTCATAACTTCAGCACCAGTTGCCGAGGAGGTTACCTCGAACACTACATCAGCACCTGTTCCTTGTGTTTGAAGATTCACATACTCTACAAGATCCTTCTCTTTAGGATTTATCGTATCCATACCTAGTTCCTTCAGTAATTCCAAGCGGAAAGGATTAATTTCCGATACCAAAACCCTGGCACCCGCTTCTTTGGCAACCAATGCGATAAGTGTTCCGATTGGGCCCCCACCAAGTACTACAGCGTACTCTCCTTTCTTCACATCTCCAATTCGAACATCATGGCAGGCTACTGCCAAGGGTTCTATTAAAGCACCATGCTCCATTGGCAATTGATCCGGTATTGGGAAAACCGCAAATGCAGGCACAGTCCAATAGGTTTGAAAGGCTCCCGGTGTTTCAATTCCTAAAAATTTTAAATTTTTACAAATATGACTATGACCGGATAGACAAGCTTGACATTTTCCACAGGGATCTAACGGCATTACCGTTACACGATCTCCAACTGCAATATGCTTCACTTCTCCTCCCAGTGCATGAACTACTCCGGACATTTCATGACCCATAATCTGAGGAAACTTAACTCTTTTATCCATATGTCCAAGGTATATATGTAAATCGGTTCCGCAAATTCCAGCATAGGAGACTTTTATTTGCACTTCATTATCTTCAGGCTCAATACAAGTGCACTCTCCTATACGGATCTTTTTATCTCCCTCATAAAAAGCCGCTTTCATTTAAAATTCCTCCACTTCAGAATCCTTTTCTATCGATTCACAGCTATCTTATCCGTTAAAAATTCCGTTTTATATTCTTGTAAAAGATCCCGACGGAATTCCACACCAATTCCTGGAGTATCAGGAGCTACTGCCTTCCCGTTTTCCAAAACAAGTGGTCGTGTAGTATATCTATCAATTGGAAAACTGTGTACTTCTAAATACGATGCATGCGGCATCGCCGACATCAAACTGACATGAAGCTCCTGCATTCCATGTGTGCAAACAGGCAAATTATGCACATGAGCCAAATGCGCGACTTTCAGCCACCCTGTAATTCCACCAATATTGGAAGCATCCGGTTGTGGGAAATCAATATTACCACGAGTAATCATGTTCTGGAATTCATATATTGTATGAAAATTTTCTCCTGCGGCAATAGCCACCCCGCCCTCTTTCGCAATCCGATGATATCCATCATAATCATCAGGAATGGTCGGTTCTTCAAGCCAGAAAATATCAAACTCTTTCAGCATCCATGCTGCTTTTATCGCTGTTGCAATTGACCACTTCATGTTTGCATCTACCATAAATACGATATCCGAACCAATTAAAGCACGTACAGCTGCAACACGTTCTATATCCTCTTCCAACCGTTCTTGTCCCAACTTGATTTTTACGGCACGGAACCCGCTATCCAAGTAGCCTTGAATATTTTTCAGGAGCTTTTCCATAGGAAAATTCAAATCAATTGCACCTGCATAAGCCTTGGTGTTATTGCTGGTCCCACCCAATAACCTCCATAATGGTTCTTCCGCCTTTTTCGCGCGTAAATCCCACAAAGCAATGTCTATAGCGGAAATTGCAAACGAAGCTATTCCACCTCTTCCAACATAATGTATTTTCCAGTTCATTTCTTCCCAAATCTTTTCAATACAACTTGCATCTTTTCCTAAAAGAAAAGGCCTTAAATCGTGTTCGATCAGATTGCAAATCGCTCTGCCACCAACCCCTCCGGTATACGTATAGCCGACTCCTTGGTTACCGCTTTCAAGAATGATCTTTACGATTACCAATTCAAAGTGTGTGTGAATCCCATGTTTAGCATCGCCCATTTGTTCTGCCAACGGAATTCGGTAAAATTCGGTAACTACATCAATAATATTTCTTGCATTCGACATGTTTTAAAGTCTCCTTTTCCTAAAACCTGTCAGATCGAGCGTTTAAATATTTTGCAAATTGAAAATTTCCCCGTTACTAAATAATATAAAACGGAATATAATTTCTATTTTTATTTATATTACCATTATAACGGAATTATGTTCCGTTTTTATGGTATAACAATGCATATCTTTAGTCAATATTTATTTTTTTCTATCAACTCAGACATGTATCCCACAACAAAAAAAGTGGCTTTCCCCGAAGGCCGACACCGAATGAAATGGTCCCAAAACTAGAACGAAAAAACCTCCAAAACCACAATGAAAGTGGGATTGGAGGTTCTGCTGTATTTCGTAACATAACTTCTATAAAATGGATGAACGCATTGTTGAAACAAAGCCTAGTCTTTTGGAAATAAGAATACTTTTTTCCTTGACAAGATTAGAGATATATTCTTGCTCATCATAGATTCTGTCGGTCGGTCCGGCTACACTGATTGCAGCAACAACATGACCAGTAAAATTAAAAATGGGGGCTGCAATTGAACTCAGGCCTTCATCATACTCTTCATAATTAAAGGCAATTCCTGTTTGCCTGATTTTACTAAGTTCCTCTAAAAATTGCTGACGATCAATAATGGTAGTCTTTGTATACTGCTTCAACCCCTTTTGGCTGATGATTTTTTCAACATCTTCCAAAGAGAAATAAGCCATAATTGCTTTTCCAAGTCCAGTACAGTGTACGGGATTTCTTGTACCTAAATTCGCATTTGTTATAACGGATGACGTCCCTTCCGTCTTGTAAATATATACAATCTCTCCCTCATTAAAAACTGCCAAAAATGAGGTTTGCTTTGTCAGAGCCACAAGATCCCTGGTATGTGGGATTGCGGCATCAACCAAATCAACATTTTTTAATCCCGACATTCCTATTTCGATTGCTTTAAGACCAATAGAATATTTTTCCGTTATAGGATCTTGTTCTACAAATCCTGCCAGTACTAATGTATCCAATATTCTATGTGTTGTGCTTTTGGGTAAGCGAACAGCTTCAGCTAATTCTCTGACTCCTATCTTTCCATCAGCAAGCGAAAGACACTCTAATAAAAGTAAAGCCCTTTCCAACGTTGAGTTTGTTTTTAATTGTTCATCCTTTTGCATAATAAAACCTCATTTTAAAACATAATTTTATTTCACAACTATTTCTTATTCAATATGGATACTATTTACTAGTATAACTCACTCAAATGACTCATTCAATATTATTGGGACAGTATCCCAATAATAATACTTCGTATACTAAATTATTTACTATAACATGTCAAGAGTATTGTACAACGAAACAGGTTCATTACTGCATGTAATCAAAGCAAGAAAATTTATTCGTTTAGAGATGGAACACAAAAAGACCTGGGAAGATCGACTCTTCCGCAGGCCTTTTTGTCCATTTCCTTTTTCATTCCCTTGTTATGTTGCGGTCTTACAGCTTTTCACTCACGACTTTCGCTTGTGTGAACAAGAGCAGATAGTCGCGGCCGCCGGCTTTCGAGTCTGTGCCGGACATATTGAAGCCGCCGAACGGGTGCACGCCGACAAGAGCGCCTGTGCATTTGCGGTTGAAATACAAGTTGCCGCAATGCATGTGTGTGCGGGCGTACTCAAGGTGTTCCCGGTCATTGGAGAATACGGAACCGGTCAAACCGTATTCCGTGTTGTTGAACATGCGGATCGCTTCTTCAAATGTGTCCGCTTTGGAAATCGCCAAGACAGGTCCGAAAATCTCCTCTTGGAAAATTCGCGCATCTTCCGGGACATCCGCAATGACAGTCGGCTGAATATAGTAGCCATTGCCTTCTGCTTTGCCGCCGCCAGCCAAGAGACGGCCTTCTCCTTTGCCGATCTCGATGTAATTCAAAATCGACTCATATGCTTTTGCATCAATTACCGGACCCACCGCGAAGTTCTCATCCTGTGGTCCTGCTTGCAGCGCCTTTGTTTTTTCCACAACTTTTTCAACGATGACATCATAGACGTCTTTATGAACAACCGCCCGGGATCCGGCCGAACATTTTTGGCCTTGGAAACCAAATGCAGACGCCACGATTGCACTTGCCGCTTCTTCCAGGTTTGCGTTGGCATCGACGACAATCCCGTCTTTTCCGCCCAACTCTCCAACGAAACGCTTGATCCAGATTTGCCCCGGCTGTGTCTTCGATGCCAATTCATTGATCCGCAATCCTACTTCACGGGAGCCTGTGAAAGAGATAAAACGAGTCTTGGGATGTTCGACAAGATAATCGCCAATCTCCGCGCCGGAGCCTGGAATAAAGTTGATCACGCCTTTTGGCAGACCGATTTGTTCCATCAGTTCCACAAACTTCGCTGCGATAATCGGCGTGGTGGAAGCCGGCTTCAATAAAACCGTGTTGCCCGATACCACCGCAGATGTTGTGATGCCAGCCATAATGGCCAACGGGAAATTCCATGGCGGAATAATCACGCCAACACCCAAAGGAATATAGGTCAAACGGTTTTCTTCGCCAAAAATCCGTGTCAACGGCTGTGGTTGTGCCAAGCGCAGCATTTCACGACCGTAAAACTCCAGGAAATCAATCGCTTCTGCAACGTCTGCATCCGCTTCCGCCCAGTTCTTGCCCGCTTCATAGATCATCCATGCAGAAAATTCATATTTGCGCCGGCGCATTTCCGCTGCCGCTTTGAATAAATAGCCTGCGCGAGTCGCCGGATCTACCAGTTTCCAGCTTTCAAACGTTGCAAGCGCCGCCTGCATCGCCTGTTCAGCCAAATCGCGGCTTGCTGAAGACGCATATCCGACAACTTGATCCACGTTGCCAGGGTTGACGGATTTGATTTTCTTATCTGTTACAATCTTTTCGCCGCCGATCACGAGCGGATATTCTTTGCCGAATTGCTCTTTTACACTGGCTAATGCAGCTTCCATGGCCTTTTTATTGGCCGGATCAGAAAAATTGGTAAACGGTTCATTTTTGAATTCGACGATCATGTTTGTATCCCCACTTTCTCTTGTTTTTATAGAAGCTGTTCAAAAAGCGGCAAAACCTCCATAGCGTCTTGCTTCACAAGGACTTTCTTCACCGCTTTTTGAACACATGCTGATAACGATAAAATCCTATTTTTTCACCATGCTCTTCATGACAAAACCTACATTGGCCGGACGTTCCGCCAACCTGCGCATGAAGTATCCGTACCAGTCATTCCCATATGGAACATAGACGCGCATTGTATACCCTTCATTGGCCAATTGCTGCTGCAACTGTGTGCGAATGCCGTACAGCATCTGAAATTCGAATTGGTTTTTGGGAATGTTGTGCGTCTTTACAAACTGTTTGACATGCTTGATAATCGCTTCATCATGTGATGCGATCGCCGCATAATTCCCGTATTTTAAATGCTTTTCAATAATTTTTATATAATTGCGATCTACATCTGCTTTCTCCGGAAACGCCACTTCTTTTGGTTCTTTATACGCGCCTTTGACAAGCCGCAAATTCAGATGGTGCGGATTCAGGTCATCAATGTCTTGCTCTGTCTTGTACAGATATGCCTGCAAAACGGTCCCTACATTGTCATAACCTTCCGCAATCAACTGTTTCAAAATATCGAGCGTCACTTCGTTATGTGCATAATCTTCCATATCGATCCGCACGAAGTTGTTGCACGCTTTCGCCGTATCCAGAATGCGGCGCATATTGGCCACACACAAATCTTTGGATATATCCAACCCCAATTGAGTCATCTTCAATGAAAGATTGGACTTGACTCCAGCTTTTTGAATTTCTTTCAGCGTCAACATGCAATAGTCGGCACTTTCATTCGCTTCCGCTTCCGTAAAGACAAATTCCCCCAGATGATCGAGTGTCGCGAGAATCCCCTTGCCGTTCAATTCCCTCACGGCATCAATCGCGTCTTGAATCGTCACTCCGGCCACAAAACGGCTCGCCCCAAAACGCAATCCCCATTTTTTGGCCGCCGTGTTGGCTGTTTGATTTTTCGATAAGAACAGGAAAAAATCACGCAATGCCTGCTCCATGGTTCCACCTTCCCGTTTCCCTTTTGCCCGCCGTCTTCCTTCCCCGTGCGAGCCTGTCAATCCTTCTGATTCCTTGAACAAATACAGATGCCCGTTGCGCTGGAAATACCCAAATACAAACAATGCCAAATACAAACAGAAACCGGTTGCAGATCGGTGCTGCCGCTTACATATGTCTCTTACATATGTCCGCTCATGTATATGTGCAATTTTTGAACATCTGTATTTAAATTGTACATCATGAATTTATTTTTGTACACTATTTAAACAAAAATGTTCAATTATTCATTTTTGTTTATACAGTTCAATGGTATGATACAATGAAAGAAAACTTGATCGTGCGAAACAACGAACAAACTACGCTTGCAACCTGTTAAGGAGAATACAGCGATGATTGATAAAATTCCAATGGAAACAAACATACTGGTGATTGAATCCTCATTTCGCTCCGGATTCCACCATGAACACTTGTTCAGTGAAATAAAAACATCAGCAGCCAAGATTGTCGTATTGCAAGAAGACCATCAATATATTGGATTTATGTCCGTTTCAGATGATCCGTTGCATGGTTCATTGCCAAATGATCTAACACGATTCCCCTGGAAACCCTTACAAGCAGTCTCCTCCGACGATATTCAAACATTGAATTTTGAACCGGATGCGGATTTGCTGGTGATTCGGACATCCGGAGAGATCGAAGGATTTTTAAGCAAACAAGCTGTTGCAAATTTCCTGTTTGACCAATTGAAAACAACCCAGTCGTTTCTGGATACGCTGCTTGATTCTGTCAACGATGCGGTCACATGTGTCGATCGGGAAGGTACCGTTTTTTATTGGAACCGTGTTGCCGAAGAGTTTTATGGTGTACCTGGCGAGTTGATTATCGGCAAGCGAATTGGCGACTTTTTTTCACAAGGATCGATCATGCTGTTCAACATTCTTGATGAAGGGCGCCCGATCCGACATGTGTATCACCATCCCCGCCCGGATAAACATGTATTGATCAATGCAGCACCTGTATACGATGGGCAAAAGAAATTGATTGGAGCAGTAGCTACTGAGCAAGACATTTCACAGATCGTCAAAGTCAGTGAAGAATTGATGAATCGAAATTCCAGCGAGCACATGCCGGACGAAACAAGCTCCGATCCTTTCGGAAAGATAAAAGGCTGCAGCCATGTGATTCAAGCTGCGGTTCGGCAAGCGAAACAATTGGCAAACGTACCGATTCCCATCCTGATAACAGGGGAAAAAGGTGTTGGCAAGCGCCTTTTGGCACAGGCCATACATGAACAAATGACAGATCACGGAGAAGCCTGCCCGTTTCTTGAAATCAACGCGGCCACTCTGCCTCCTTCCCTTATTGAAAGCGAACTGTTCGGGTATCAGGGAAACCTGTTTGGCGGTGAAACACAAGCAAAACCGGGAAAAATTGAACTTGCTGCAGGTGGAAGTTTGCTTTTGGACGAGGTAGATGATTTGGCAGAAGATTTACAAATCAAACTGGCTCATCTTTTGGAGCACGGCATCTATTATCGCGTCGGCAGCCATACGCCCATGCCGCTGCAGACAAAGCTGATGTTTACAACTGTACAGCCGCTGAAAGACTTATTGACAACTGGCCGATTCCGGGAAGATTTGTATTATCAATTGGAACGTGCGGCGATTCATCTGCCTCCTTTGCGGGAACGGCCGGAGGATATTCTGGAGTTAAGTCAATCGTTCCTGCAACGATTTGCCCAACAATATCATAAACCGATACCGCTTTTGACACCGGAAGTCATCGCGGCTCTGACTACCTATCACTGGCCTGGCAATGTACGACAATTGCGCAATACAATTGAACGGTTGGTGATTTTTGCAACGGATGAGACAATTGCATTGGATCAGCTTCCTCCTTCCATTCCGTTCAAAACATTGGATCACTTGGAGCAGGAATTCGAAGACAAATACAAACAGCCAACTCCAAATTCACAAGATACAGGAGTTGCGCTGCAAGATATGGAACGCAGCGCAATTCTGCAGGCATTGCAAAAAACGGCCGGCAACAAAGCGGCGGCCGCCAAAGAATTGGGAATTTCAAGAGGGACATTGTACGCAAAGTTGCGGCAACTCAATATTCAGGACGATATTTAAACAGCTTCTGTCACATCGCGGATTCGCTGTTCCAATTCATCTGTATACGCTTGTGTTGTCCCTTCATTCCATTGGAAGATTTGCGCCATGTACTTGATAACTCCTGCTTTCCATTGATGCACCCACGGAATATCAAAGTACATGCTGGCCGTTCGGCGAATAAAATAATCGCTCGGCGTCAAACACATCTCGTGTTCGATTCCATAGATGAGAGAAGCGAATACTTCCAGTGATAAACCGGATATCTCCAAATCTTGTTTGCGATTGCGGATGATGTCATACAGGACATCGATATTCGTACCATAGCGTTTGCTGAGTTTTTCCGCTTCTTCTTTGCTTAACCCGAGTTGAAGACCATCATTCGTCTTTCTCTCAACAAACGTTTTGAAGTTTCGTGAACCGCCAAAATCTCCGCCTGACAGCCGAACCGTATCTGTCGTACAGGATGGATACGGTTTGCCTTTCTCTGCTGCAAGGTCTGCTGTCACAATATCCACAACTTTTTCCGCCATCTTTCGATAGCCGGTCAATTTCCCCCCGGCGATCGTAATCAAGCCGCTGGCAGATAGGAAAACTTCGTCTTTTCGTGAAATTTCCGAAGGGGATTTTCCTTCTTCATGAATCAATGGCCGTACACCTGTCCAACTGGATTCCACATCCTCCGGTGTCAATCGCACGGATGGAAACATAAAATTGATTGCATTTACAAGATACTCCAAGTCCCCTTTAGTCATCCGCGGATGCAACAGGTCTTGGTGGTAATCGGTATCTGTTGTGCCGATATATGTTTTGCCATCCCGCGGAACGGCGAACACCATGCGTCCATCCGGAACATCAAAATAAATGGGATTGTGCAGCGGGAACCGCTTGCCGTCGACGACAATATGGACGCCTTTCGTATGGTGAATGTATTTGCCTTTCTTGGAGCCGTCCATTTCCCGCAATTCATCTACCCACGGCCCAGTTGCATTCACGATTTTCTTGGCATACACGGCAAACGTTTGATCTGTCTGAACATCCCGTACTTTGACTCCAATCACTTTCCCGTCACGATATAGCAAATGTTCCGCTTTCGCATACGTAAGGGCGGTTGTTCCACGATGAACGGCTTCCTTCAGCACTTCCAGCGTCAACCGCGCATCATCCGTACGGTACTCCACATAACATCCGGCGCCTTTCAAACCATCCTTGCGCAACAATGGCTCTTTCTGCAGTGTCTGCTCAATGTTTAACATCGAGCGGCGCTCGCTGCGTTTTACGCCAGCCAAATAATCATACACAAACAATCCCACAGATGTGGCCAATTTGCCGAATGTACCGCCTTCGATCAGCGGCAGCAACATCCACTGTGGCTCAGTGACATGTGGGGCGTTCTCGTACACAATCGCCCGCTCTTTGCCGACCTCTGCGACCAACCTGATTTCCAATTGTTTTAAATAGCGCAAACCGCCATGAACAAGCTTGGTGGAACGGTTGGATGTACCAGCGGCAAAATCCTGCATCTCGATCAGCGCTGTCTGCACACCTCTTGTTTGCGCATCCAGTGCGATTCCTGCTCCTGTAATCCCGCCGCCGATAATTAACAAATCGTATTCATTCGCAGCAAGTGCGGTGATTGCCTCTGTACGTTGCAAAGCTGAAAAACCTTTTGTCATATCTTCCACTCCTTAGTAAAATGAAAAAACCACGAATAGACATGTTTCCTTTTTCAAATACGTGGAAACACATCTGCGTGGTTTTTCTCCGTTTCTCGACCAATCTATGAACTTGGCAATTCTATTCAAATTTCTCTGGTTTATAGAAATTTGAGACATCTTCCGTTTCTATAACTTAAAACTTCTGGTTGCTTGCACGGCCTTTCGCCATCCATTGTATAAATCATCCCGTTTTTGTTCAACCATTTGCGGCTCAAATATGCGGTCGATCTTCCAATGCTGTGCAATCTCCTCTTTGCTTTTCCAAAAACCAACCGCCAATCCCGCCAAATAGGCTGCTCCGAGCGCAGTCGTCTCAAAAACTGCGGGCCGCTCAACAGGCACACCGAGAATGTCACTTTGGAATTGCATCAGAAACTGATTCGCGCAAGCGCCGCCATCAACGCGCAAACACTGCAGTTCGATACCGGAATCGGCTTCCATCGCTCGTATTACATCTTTTGTTTGATATGCCAGCGATTCTAATGTCGCACGTACAAAATGCTCTTTTTGCGTACCGCGAGTCAATCCGAATGCAGCCCCTCTTGCATCACTGTCCCAATAAGGAGTCCCAAGTCCTACAAATGCCGGCACCACATAAACACCTTCTGTGGAATCCACTTTCTCTGCATATGTTTCGCTATCGGAAGATCGTTCCAGCATGCCAAGGCCATCCCGCAGCCACTGAATGGCAGAACCGGCAACAAATATACTTCCTTCAAGCGCATACTCGACTTTGCCATCCAATCCCCAGGCAATCGTTGTGAGCAATCCATGGTTTGAGGGAACTGCCTTGCCGCCTGTATGCATTAACATAAAACAGCCGGTACCATACGTATTTTTTGCCATCCCAGGAGCGAAACACGTCTGCCCGAATAATGCCGCTTGTTGATCGCCGGCAATTCCTGCTACAGGAATCGACTCGCCAAACAACACGGCTGGTGACGTATGTGTATAAATTTCCGAAGACGAGCGAACGTTTGGCAGCATAGAGGAAGGCACCGTCAACATCTGCAGCAGTTCTTCATCCCACTTTAAATCATGGATATTATACAGCAACGTCCGGGACGCATTGGAGTAATCTGTGACGTGTGCGGATCCGTTGGAAAGTTTCCATACAAGCCAGCTGTCGATGGTTCCAAATCGCAGCCGCCCTTGCTCCGCTTTCTCCCTTGCCCCTTCCACATGATCAAGAATCCACTTTACTTTCGTCCCGGAAAAATACGCATCAATCAATAGCCCGGTCTTCGAATGGACAAGTTCCTGAAATCCCTGCTGTTTCAAATTTTCACATATTTCAACCGTTTGCCTGGATTGCCATACAATCGCGTTATAAACGGGCAAACCGGTTGCCGCATCCCATACGACGGCAGTCTCCCGCTGGTTGGTGATCCCGATCGCTGCAATCTTTTTCGTCTCTATTTGATTGGAAGAGAGAACATCATGGATCACATGACAGACGGAGTCCCAAATTTCCATGGCATCCTGTTCCACCCAGCCGCTTTGCGGAAAGTATTGCGTGAATTCTTTTTGGGAAACTGCAACAATCGTTCCCGATTTGTCAAAAACGATCGCACGAGAGCTTGTCGTTCCTTGATCAATCGCCAGCACATAGTTTTTTCCCACAGATGCAGCCTCCTATAACAAAAGCCACAAACAAGCTGATAACATTCCATGTTATCAGATCCGTCTGCGGCTCTCTCGATCTCCAAAAATCTATGAACTTGTATATTTCCAACTTCCGAAAATTGACCAACTTGCAAATTGCTTCAAACTTTTGCATTGCTGCATACTCGTCAAAACAGGATTCTCACAAATCCAACCTCTATAAACTCTATACATTAAATCTAAACGATCGGAGCAAGTCATGTCAATATGAAATTCTATCGATGAAAATCGAGTTCTATTTTCGAATGATCTTGCTTTTCAAAAGCACGTTATACGATGTGCTCACAGCTGTAACACCCGCTTCGAGAACTGTACGGATATCGTCCATGGTGCGAATAAATCCGCCGGCTATGATCGGAATGCCTGTCCGCTCATTGATTTCCTTGGCAATCCCAGGGATAATTCCAGGAAGCACTTCAATATAATCGGGTGCGCAAGAATCGATCATCCGATAAGCGGTTTCCAGTGCTTGTGAGTCTAATAAAAACAGTCTTGTGATGGCAATCAATTTATGCTTCTTGGCAACGGCAATGACAGCGGGATGTGTGGAAATAAGCCCGGCCGGTTTGATCACCTGACACAAAAATTGGGCAGCATGTTCGTCATGTTTCAATCCTTTAATCATATCTGCATGCAGCAGCACTTTTTTCTTATGTTCTTTTGCCATTCGGACGAGATGATGCAATTGGGCAAGAGGGGATTCCAACAAAATTACGTATTCATACTGCAAATTCAAGACTTCTTCAAAGTCTTTCACTTTCCGTGCAGCCGGTATGATCTGCTGTTGCTGAAAATGTGTCAAAAAAATTCCCGCCTTCCCGCCAAACTGTAGCAATTTCACTTCACAAGATCACTCGTTCCACTTGCTTCAAGTGCCATAGTATTACCATGAGCAACTTCCCTGCATATTATTGCTAATCATATCATGTTTTTCAAACACTTTTTACTGTGTTTCGAATTCGTGAGGTTTTCATATCCGATTCCCTGTGCTCACACGACAATGACTTTATCCATTTGCATAATTTTCAATCCCATTGAAAAAATAGTTCCAATAACAATCGGTATATGTTTCGCATGCAAAATCATAGTATATTGCAATCCCTTCCATTGTTTTGGCTTATTTTGTGGAATGAAGTTGCGATAAGAGATTCAAACATCTTATCGCATCCATTTATATTCGTATAGGAGGCTAGACATGGTGTATGTACTAGCTACTCTTTTCATCTTGGGATTTAATTTTTTATCAGGATTTAATGATGGCGGCAATTTATTGGCGATTCTTGCAAATACAAGGACCATTCGACCGCTTGTTGCCATTCTTATTATCATTGCTTCTCTTTGCTTAGGTCCTCTGCTTTTCGGAACGGCTGTTGCCAAGACAATCGGCACGCAAATCGTCAATCTTCCCCGCGCCGGGATCCTGATCGTAAACATTGCGTTGCTTGCAACACTGCTTACACTCGGAATTGCATGGTATGTAAAAATACCGACAAGTACAACATTCGCACTTGTAGGCGGATTGATCGGTTCATCCATCATCGCAGCAGGAACGTCTTCCATTCTCTGGGGAGGATTCATAAAAGTATTCGCATCCTTGTTTTTATCTGTTTCCTGTGGATCGATCGTCGGATACGGATTGTATTTTTTTCTTATTCAACTCTTGCGGCGATTTTCCTATAAAACGGGAATTCGCATATTAACCATACAATATATCAGCGCATTCCTGATGACACTTGGCTATAGCATCAACGATGCGGAAAAATCCATTGGCTTGTTGGCGATCGTGTGGATGCTTGCAAAGCAAGAGCAGCATTTTCATGTGTTTCCATGGATGATCCTGCTTTCTTCTGCCGCGTTTGCCGCTGGACTTTTCAGCGGTGGTTTTCGCATCGCCAAAACAGTCGGATTTCACGTCTTTCACTCACGTCCTGCACACGCCGTAGCAACACAAATTGCGACAGCCCTTGTCGTTTTTGCCGCTTCCTTTTTCGGCGGTCCTGTCAGCACTACGCAGACGGTTGACAGCGCTTTGGTTGGAGTAGGCTATCGAGCCGCGAAAGAACGTATTCGTTTTCAGGTTGTACGAAAAATGGCAATTGTCTGGATTTTGACAATGCCTATTTCCTTCGTAATCGCTGCATCTTTGACATGGATTTGCAAGCTGGGAGGGTTGGTATAAAATGAAATGGAAAGACCTGTTTGCCCCGACCGAACGAAGATTTTTTACGTATTTGCTGGAGCAGGCCGATGCGACCATACATGGAATGGAACTTCTGCTGGCATTTATGACAAACCGCTCAGGGAACCACACACGAGAAGAAATCATCCAACAAATGTGCAATGCAGAAAAACACGGAGACGAATTGCGGCGCAATATTATCACGGATCTGAAAGGTACGTTTGTAACTCCGATTGACCGGGAAGATATCTTTGCACTCTCAAGAACCATTGATAATATTTTGGACTATGCCGATTCGACGATCAAAGAATTGGAGTTGTACAAGGTCGAACCGACAAACAAAATGATGGAAATGGTAAAAGCATTAAACGACTCTGTAACTTCCTTGCGCGCTGCGATTTTTCACCTTGTAAACGATCCGGAGAAAGCCAGTGCATGTACGGTTCACGCAAAGAAAATGGAAAATGCGGTGGAAGATTTATATCGGCACGCGTTAGCAGAATTGTTTGAACTTGACGACTATAAATACGTGATGAAGATTCGGGAAATTTATCGCCATTTAAGCAATGCGGCAGACCGCGTTGATGAAGCTGCCGACATCATCGGCACAATTCTGATTAAAGGAAACGTATAAGCCTGAAAAACGCGAATGTATAGAAAACTTCGGATGTCCAGACAGCTTCCATCGAAACACGACAGCAAAACCGTGAATTCCCTGAATGAAGGCGCGACTGGTTGTCGTACGGAAAAAGCCAAGTACATCGTTACTTGGCTTTTTCTTTTGACGCTGTATTGACACCTATATGCAGTATGAAACAATGGAAGAAAAGGGGGAATCCATATGGTAATCGAAATTTGCGAGACAAATGAATCGATGGATCTGATCCAAAAATTGCGCACCATGTTTCCGGATGCTGATATTGTACCCTATGCCTGCCTCAACCGCTGTGCCGGTTGTTTTTTATGCTTATTCGCCATCGTCGATGATGTCGTCATCGAAGCATATTCTCCCGAGCAATTATTGCAAAAGGTACAGGACATTTTACATACAAATGACGAAACGATAAAATAGTAAAAATCGATTTGATTACTAGGATAAACAGTGCTACGCTTGATTTTGTAAGGAATCAGTCGCAAATCAGAGAAAGGAATGACCCGTTATGGATGTATTATCTGCAATCACATACCGTCGTGAAATCAGCAAATTTAAAACAGAACCGCTTTCAGAAGATGCAGTCAGACAAGTCTTGCAAGCTGCCTACCTCTCACCAAAAGGCAACAATCTGCCTTCATGCGAATTTATCCTTGTCACAAACAGACAAACACTCGATTCATTAGAAACTACCACACCCTACATGAAATGGCTGCAGACTGCACCTGCCTCTATCGTTATTGCGGCAAATCCCCAATTGAGCAAATATTGGCTGCAAGATGCTTCGATTGCCGGCGGTTATATTTGGCTGGCAGCCACTTCCCTTGGGCTCGGCGCTGCATGGGGAGCTGTCTACCATGCGGAAGATGCGGCAGAGTCTGCCAGTCGTGAATCCCATGTGCGAGCACTCCTGCACATCCCGGAATCTTTGCGTGTGGTTGCCATACTTGGATTCGGCCAGCCGGACATGGTACCGAAAGAAAAAGATATGTATCCTATCGAACAGGTGATACATCGGGAAATCTATCGCAACCCATAAAAGATACAGTCAATCAGGTCAGTGCACTCAATACAGTCAAAACACAACTCCTATCCTTGCGTGCATTCCTGTCCAATGTGCGTTACAATAATCGGGTATATTGATACTTGCTATTAAAAACTTACTTTATAAACGATACCGATAAAAGGAGTTGTCCTACATGACACAATGGCGCGAAATTCAATCACTTGACGAATGGCAAAACGTCCTCGAACAGTCCACGGAAAAACTCGTATTGCTATTCAAACACAGTACCACATGCCCGATCAGCGCAAACGCATTTGCCGAATGCCAGGCGTACATTGCGGGCGAACCGCGTCAGGATGTGGATTACGTATTGGTCAAAGTAATCGAATCACGTCCTGTATCCAATCAAATCGCGGCAGATCTGCAGGTGAAGCATGAATCTCCGCAAACGGTTTTATTGCAAAACAAGCAGGCGGTGTGGAATGCCTCTCATTGGTCCATTACAAAAGCAAGTCTGGTAGATGTGCTGAACGGCAACGCATAACGCTCCCATCCATGGCAAAAAGTCAAAAAGACATCCACTTCCAAGTTTCCGGAAGGGATGTCTTTTTAAATCTTTACAGTCAAATCTGCCAAACATTAACTTTGCTGATTCAAAGTGTTCATCTTGCTGCTGATGAAGCGTTTTTATTTCGTTCTCCGGTTTCCTTATACGAGCTGCAGCATGACTTCCATGTCTTTTTGTGCCGTATCGATCAATTGCAGGCCAAAAGTTTCTTGCAGCACTTCGACAACTCCAGGTGCAAGGAATTCAGGCGCTTTGGGTCCGATCCGCACATCTTGAATACCCAGACTGAATAAACCAAGCAAAATCGCAACCGCTTTTTGTTCAAACCAGGACAATACGATACTTACCGGCAATTCATTGACCGGACATTCGAAAGCATCGGCAAGTGCCAACGCAATTTTTACCGTAGAGATGGAATTGTTGCATTGCCCCAAATCGATATAGCGCGGAATATCTGTGCCGGGAACCGTTCCATATTCCACATCGTTAAATCGGAATTTTCCGCAAGACGTTGTCAATATCACCGTATCACTTGGCAAAGATGTTGCCAATTCCCGATAGTATTCACCGCCCCGACCTGGCGCATCACAACCTGCAATGACAAAGAATCTCTTGATCTTCCCGGATTTCACGGCTGCAATTATTTCAGGCGCTAGACCGATCACCGTCTCATGGTGAAACCCGGTCACCAACGTTTGATCCGATTCAATATGGGCAGAAGGCAGAGATAGCGCCTTTTCAATCAAAGGTGTAAAATCGTTGTCGACAATCTTTGCAACTCCTTTAAGTCCTGCAATCTCATAGGAGAAAAAGCGATCTGCGTATGTTCCTTTAATCGGCATGACACAGTTTGTCGTTGCCAGAATCGCACCGGGAAACTCTTCAAACAATTTGCGCTGATCGTACCATGCCTTTCCAATATTTCCTTTTAAATGAGCGTATTTTTTCAATTGTGGATATCCATGCGCCGGCAGCATTTCCGAGTGTGTATAAATGTTGATTCCTTTGCCCTCCGTTTGCTTTAACAACTCTTCCAGCGCAAACAGATTATGTCCTGTGACTACGATCGATTTTCCTTCTACTTTATTTTGTGAAACCCGAACAGGCTGGGGAATTCCCAAGCGGTCCGTATGCGCCCGATCCAATAATTCCATCACCTTGACAGCCGCCGAACCTACCTTCAACGCCATGTTCACATGTTCTTCGAGATTGAAGTTTACGTTTGTCAATGTAAAATACAACGCCTCATGTGTGATTGCATCCACTTCCGGATCCGTATATCCAAGTTCGCGGGCATGTGTCGCATATGCCGCAATCCCTTTTAAAGCGAAAATGATCGTATCCTGAATACTTGCCAAATCTTCCGTCTTTCCACAAACTCCTACAACCGTACAGCCGCCAAGCGCCGTTTGCTCACATTGATAACAAAACATCTCTGATTTCTCCTCCAGTACAATATCTTTTCTAATATTAAAATCGTTTTGTTGCTGGCATCATTATACTGGGGATAAAAATAGCGTACATGTGATAAATATCACACGTACGCCCATAATGTGAAAAGCGTCACAAAACATCCAAAAAGAAGTCAAACAAATTTCAAAAACAACCATACCACCCCAAAAATAAACGACCAAAGCGCGAGGGAAAATAAAATTCCGTATTTCAGCCCTTTGAAAAATTCCACGACCATCCCCCGCTTCTGTCTGATGCTAATATAGTTTCAGTATCGGCCTATGTGGGGAATCTTTAGACTTGCATGCGAACATTTTTCTTTTACTTAATACAAAGCAAAAAAGAGAAGGAGCTCCTTCTCTCTGTGTGTTAAGAATCCTTTATGGTGTTTGTAATGACCCCATCATGGACTTGATCATGTATTTTCCGATAGTTGATGTACGCTTTAATCGCTTCCCGCTCTCCGCATGACGGACAAATCGCCTGTTCAATCTCTAGCGTTTCTGTATTCACATGTTCCCCGCATTGCGGGCAGTACAACTCCAACGGCATGTAGAAACCTCCCCGATCATGAGTTCGTCTTCTATATACAGTTTAACCAATCGCCAAGGATTCACTCGAAAACAAATTAAAGGCCTTTTACCATGCCGCCATCGACGAGCAATGCCTGTCCCGTTATGTATGTATTGGCAAAAGAACCTAAGAAAACGACTGCCCTTGCGAATTCTTCCGGTGTTCCGTACCTGCCTACGGGGATTTGCCTAAACGATTGACTCTGCAACTCTTCGACAGATATCCCTTGCCGATTCGCAGAAAATGCATCCAATTCCAGGATTCGGTCTGTCTCAATCCGGCCTGGCGCAACCGTATTGACCAAAATTTGATCGTTTGCCAACTCGGCAGCCAGGCTTTTTGTCAGCCCATAGACACCTGTGCGGATCGTATTCGAAAGAATTAATCCGTTGATCGGTTGCTTAATGGAACTGGATGTCAATGTAATGATACGCCCCGCTCCTTTTGCCCGCATATGTGGAAGACTTGCACGGATCATCCGGACAGCACTCAATAAATTCAACTCGAACGCTTTTTGCCACTGTGCATCATCAAATTGATCAAACATGCCGGCAGGCGGTCCGCCTGCATTGTACACCAGAACATCCAATCCACCGCCCGCCGAAACGGCTGTGCTGACCGCATTCTCCACATCTTCCGCACGTGTAATGTCCATTTCTGCACAAGTAACTGCTTGTCCAGTGATTCTCTTAATTTCTTCTGCCGTTTGCTGCAATTGTTCAAAATTGCGGCTGGCAATCGTTACGATCGCACCTTCCCGCGCATATTCCAATGCAGTTGCCTTTCCAAGCCCTTTACTGGCTGCAGACACTAAGACAGATTTTCCCTTAAGACCTAAATCCATCATCAAACCTCCCAAAAGCTTGTTATAAACTACCTTGTTATAAACTACCATTCTGTATTCATTGTATCGCATCCTAAAGCGTTTGCAACATGCACCCGACTTGGAAACGCCAGTTTAAAACTCTCCATACGGGCAACCAACGCCATGAGAGCCGCGAAAATGGAATTCTGTGCACATTTTGGTTTTATTTGAGAACATTTGATATGAATGAAAAAGTATAGTATAACAGATAAGGTTAGCAAAATTTTTTCACATTCTTGTCGGTGATTGCAAGAGCGCTGTTGCTATAGATAAAGAGCTTGTCGATATTGATTTGGGATGCAAAAACAAAGGAGGAAAGCGGAAAAGATGGAACGAA
This sequence comes from Fodinisporobacter ferrooxydans, assembly GCF_022818495.1. GTDB lineage: Bacteria > Bacillota > Bacilli > Tumebacillales > MYW30-H2 > Fodinisporobacter > Fodinisporobacter ferrooxydans. Next base: position 4,837,271 of record NZ_CP089291.1, read on the forward strand.
CCAAACCATACAGAATCCTATTGTATTATAAGTACGTAAAAATCGAAAATCCGGAAGAGTATGCAAAAGAACATTTGCAATTTTGCAAGGATCTTGGTTTGAAAGGCCGTATCTTGATTGCGGCGGAAGGCATTAACGGAACTGTATCCGGAACCGTGGAGCAAACGGATGCGTATATGCAAGAAATGCACAGCGATCCGCGTTTTGCCGATATGGTTTTTAAAATTGATGAGACGGATGGACATGCATTTAAAAAGATGCATGTTCGCCATAAGAAAGAATTGGTAACGTTTCGAGTTGATGAGTACCAATTGGATCCTAATGAATTGACTGGAAAATATTTGTCTCCCAAAGAATTTTACGAACAATTGCAACAGGAAGATGTCATTGTGCTTGACGGGCGGAACGACTACGAATACGATATCGGCCATTTTCGCAACGCCATTCGGCCGGATGTGGAATCTTTTCGGGAGTTCCCGGAATGGATTCGCAATAATTTCAGCCAATACAAAGACAAAAAAGTTTTAACGTACTGTACCGGCGGCATTCGCTGTGAAAAACTGACCGGGTTCTTGATCGAGGAAGGTTTTAAAGATGTAGCTCAACTGAACGGCGGGATTGTCACATACAGCAAAGATCCGGAAGTTCAGGGAAAATTGTTCGACGGAAAGTGTTACGTTTTCGATGAAAGAATTTCTGTACGCATCAACCAAACCGATGAGGATGTCGTCATCGGCAATTGCATCCATTGCGGCAAGCCGGAAGACCGCTATATCAACTGCACAAATGATTTGTGTCATGACCAGCATATCTGTTGCGTGGCATGTGAACAGGAGCACCAAGGATATTGTTCCAGTTCCTGTGCAGAATTTGATCGACAACGCAAACAACAGTTGCAAACAAATCAATGACACCCAAAATTCGGATAAAAACACCCTGCTTCATGTTTCCAATTGAACAGGGTGTTTTTGCATTTGTATGCAGGCATTTTATTTGTCAAAGTTCGGACATTTTTCACGTGAGAGTATCCATTGACACGGATGATAATGAAAATTATTATCAATATAAATAGTATGATTATCAATTTTCATTCGGTTTTGGGGGATCTTTCATGGAAATGGACAAAGCATTGCCATCGGCCATCACGCCTTTTTCCTGGAAACGTTTGCTAATTATGCTGACATCAGTCGTCGGACCCGGCATGATGGTGATGTTGGCGGATACAGATGCAGGTAGTGTGATAACAGCCGCACAATCGGGTGCCCAATGGGGCTACAGGATGATTTTGCCACAACTGATATTAATTCCGATACTCTATCTCGTACAGGAAGTAACGATTCGTTTGGGTGTTGCGACAGGCAAAGGACATGGGGATCTGATTCGGGAGAAATTTGGCATGGGGTGGGCGCTTGTTTCCGTATGTTCCTTATTTCTTGCCTCCATCGGTGCCCTGGTTACCGAATTTTCGGGCATGGCAGGAGTCGGCGAGCTATTCGGCATCCCCAAATGGATCAGTGTATCGATCGTAACTTTTGTTTTAATCGTATTGGGCTTAACCGGCAGCTATCGTAAATTTGAACGAATTGGCATCGCGATTGGCTTGTTGGAGCTTTTATTCATACCGGCTGCCTTTCTTGCACATCCTTCCGTCCATGAAATGGCGCAAGGAATCACATCGATCCCTTTTCATGACCGGGGATATGTATTCTTATTGGCAGCAAATGTCGGAGCTGTTATCATGCCCTGGATGGTTTTTTACCAACAAGGGGCGGTTATCGATAAAGGATTGACTAAAGAACATGTAAAAGCGATGCGTTTTGATACGTTATTCGGCTCGATCCTTACACAAATGATCATGCTGGTTGTCGTAATCGCAGTCGCTGCGACAATCGGCAAAGCTTCTCCCAATCAACCTCTCAATACCATTCAACAAATCTCTCAAGGCTTGGAACCGTTTTTAGGATCGACATTGGCGAAAATCACCTTCGGATTTGGAATGCTCGGTGCAGGATTTATCGCGTCTCTCGTCGTATCTGTCGCAGGGGCATGGGGAATCGGGGAAGCATTCGGATTGAATCACAGCTTGAATCACTCTTGCAAGGATGCTCCGGTTTTTTATCTTGTTTATACACTTGCACATATTGGCGGAGCAATATTGGTTTTGACAAGTTTTGACCTGGTTCAAATCACCGTCGATGTAGAAGTCATGAATGCCATGCTGTTGCCTATTGTTCTAGGATTTTTGCTCGCTCTGGAAGCAAAAGCGCTGCCTCCGGAATGGCGGATGAGAGGCTTGTATAAATATTGTGTCTGGCTTGTGTCCGGGCTTGTCATGGCGTTTGGATTATATATGATTTTTAAGGCATTTTAGCCTATCTTTTGTTAGTCAATTTCTTTTATAATTTATGAAGGGATGTTCCGATCGTCCTTACTATTGAACAGGTTTGAAAGGTGGAAAAGCGAATGTCATGTTCATGCGGGAGTCAGGCCGCTTGCGATTGTGAAACGCCAAAAATGTTGTATCTGGCGGATGAGTGGGGGCAATCACACCCTTTTTATATCGCGGATCGTTTATATGTAAATGACCAGGCGTATGCATTTCTTATCAGTACGGAGCAGTCGGACCAATACGCATTATTGAAAGTTGTAGCGGATGAGAATGGTGCGGAAACGTTCGTCAATATTGCTGACGAGTCGGAATGGGATGCCATTGAGAAAACATTGTTTGAAGAACCTTCACGCGCATAGCAGACGTACGATCCGTCAAATGAAAAAAGCATCCCAATCGCTTTTCATGTGGATTGGGATGCTTTTTGCGTAACAACTGCAAGATGAGAATTACACCCGTATCTGGCCATTTCCTTTGATCAGATATTTGTAGCTGGTCATTTCTTTTAAGCCCATCGGGCCTCTGGCATGCAATTTCTGTGTGGAGATCCCGATTTCGGCGCCAAACCCGAATTCAAACCCATCTGTAAAGCGCGTCGATGCATTGTGATAGACGGCGGCCGCATCCACTTGCTGCAAAAAGATTTGTGCAGATCCTGGATCCTCTGTGACAATCGCTTCCGAATGCAATGTCCCATATGTGTTGATATGTTGGATTGCTTCATTCACATCCGCCACAATTTTGACATTCATGATCAAATCCAGGAACTCTGTCGACCAATCCGCGTCCGTCGCAGGCACTGCCTTCTCCCGCAGTTGCGGGTTTCCAGCGAGAGCCGCACGGGCACGTTCACAGGCGCGAATTTCCACACCCCGCTCCATCAGTTGTGCCAAGATAACCGGCAGCCATTGTTCGGCGATGTCCGCATGCACCAACAATGTCTCCATCGCATTGCAAACGGAAGGCCGCTGTGTTTTTGCATTGATTACAATCGCATCCGCTTTTTGCAAATCTGCTTGTTTGTCCACATACACGTGGCAGTTTCCGACGCCCGTTTCGATGACAGGCACCAGGGAATGCTTGACAACCCGCTCGATCAGCCCTGCCCCGCCGCGCGGAATGACCAAATCCACCAATCCTCGCGCCTGAATCAAGTCATCCACCGATTCTCTCTCGGTGCGGTTGATAAATTGAAAGGCATCTGTCGGCAAATGAACCGCTTCCAGCCCTTCTTTTAACGCTTTTACCAATGCGGCATTGGAGCGCAGAGCTTCCTTGCCGCCGCGCAAAACCACAGCATTTCCCGTTTTCAGCGCAAGTCCTGCAGCATCTACCGTAACATTAGGGCGAGATTCATAAATCATTGCAATAACCCCAAGCGGGACTCGCACTTTTTCGATCAGAAGCCCGTCCGGACGCAGAATCGTCTCTAGCAATTCACCGATGGGATCTGTCAGCTCGATCAGTTTCCGCAAGCCTTCCATCATATCTTGCAGCCGCTTTTCATTCAGTTGCAAGCGGTCGACCTTGCTTGCCGTTTGCCCTGCCGCTTGCGCATCCTGTACATCTTGCTGATTGGCGACAAGGATTTCCTGCCGATTCCGCCATATGGCATCTGCCATGGCGAGTAACGCCTGATTTTTTTGGCCGGTTGTCGCACCGGACAGTTTTCCGGCTGCTTCTTTTGCCGCTTTCACTTGTGTGATGACTTCCCGATTTCGCTCTTCACCCTGTGTAAACATGGCCATTGCCCTCCTTTATAATCACAAGCTCATTTCTGTGTATCACTTCATGCAAATTGCGCAATGTTTGACCGGATTTTTTTTGTTCCAACAATAGTTTCAAATCCCATGCAGAAAAGTGTGCAACACCCTTGCCGATCACTTCTCCTTTTGCCGAAGCAATTTCCACAACAGCACCCTCATGAAATTCCCCTTCAACAGCCACAATTCCCGGCATCAGCAAGCTGCCTGTATGCTCAGTCAATGCCTCTACCGCCCCGTCATCAATGGCAATCGTACCTTCCACCCGAGTCCCGTGAATCATCCAGGACTTTTTTCCGCCAATCGAATCGGGCTTGGGATGAAAGGTCGTCCCAATAGTATCGCCGCTTACAATTTTTTGCAAGACATCCGGTTCTGAACTTGCGGCGATTTTTACCAGAATTCCCGAATGTGTGGCAATCTTTGCAGCGGTGAGCTTTGTGCGCATGCCGCCTGTGCCCACATCGCTGCCTTGTCCCCCGGCGCTTCTCTCCATCTCCTCCGTAATTTCCCAAACGTCTGAGATTCGCCGGGCATCCGGGTTTTTCTTCGGATGTGCCGTATATAAACCATCGATATCTGTCAGGAGAATCAGCATGTCAGCTTCTGCCACCAATGCCACAAGACTTCCTAATGTATCGTTGTCGCCAAAGCGGATTTCTTCCACCGCAACCGTATCATTTTCATTGATGATCGGCACAATCCCATGCTGCAACAACGTTTCCAGCGTATTGCGAATGTGCAAAAAGCGTTTGCGATCCTCAATGTCAGAGCGTGTCAATAAGACTTGTGCGATCACAATCCCATGTTCGGCAAATAGCTGGGCGTATGTATCAATCAATAGCCCCTGCCCGACTGCGGATGCCGCCTGTTTTTCCGGCATGGTGATCGAGGCCCGCTTCCAGCCAAGCTTCCCTAGTCCTGCTGCGACTGCCCCTGAAGACACCAGAATGACACGATATCCTTCGTTCTGGAGCTGCGCAATTTGTGCCGTCAATCCTTGAATTTTTTCCAATGAAATCAACCCATTCGTTCCGGTAAGACTGCTGGAACCTACCTTTACGACGATTCGCTGTTGTTTCATATCTGTTCGCCATCCTTTTGTCAAGCACTAGATTCTTTTCTTAGTATTTTTTGGGAAAATAAAAAAACCCAAACGTCCTGGAAGGACGAAAGGGCTCTTTCGCGGTACCACCTTCATTAATAGAAACAATTCTATTCACTCAACCCTGATAATGGCAGGAACCATTCCGCTTTTCACGAAACGCTCAGGAGTCGGGCGACCATCCGGTTTGCCAATAGAGGTTTGCAGCCAAGACCTCTACTCTCTGCATAGCTGTTTCCGATGTCGTATCTCCTTCATCACGTCAATGATATAACACTGGCATTTTAAATATTTATACACCTTTCTTGACCGCTTGTCAAGAAATGCGTTTGTATCGGCTCATATCGTCATCTGCCTGCCGATTTGCGGGAGAGAATGACGACGGTGGCCAAAATGCAAAACGCCCCGATCCACGCAATCAATCCCAGTCGTACATGGAGAAACATCATGGCAACAAAAGCGGACGACAGAGGTTCCGCACAGCCGAGCAAGCTTGTTTCCGAAGGCGTGATGTATCGCAAACTTTCCAAATATAAGTAAAATGCAACAAGCGTTCCAAACAAAACCACAAATGTGACAAGCTCCAAAGCCCAATATGACCATGTACCTTGCAGACGCCAGGGATGTGTGACAAAACTCAACAGCACGCTGCCAATCAACATGGCCCAGCCCACAATAATTGCCGAACCGTATTGCTTGATCAGTTTTTGCGGAAACATCGTATAAAAAGCGAGTGCCAAAGCTGAGATCAGTCCCCAACTGACAGCGCCCGGTGAGATGCTTATGGCATTCCACCGTCCATCCGTAATGAGCAGACACGTCCCGACAAACGCCAATACGACTGCCAAGCTCTCCCAGCGATTGGGCATTCTGCGCAAGCGCAGTGCCAGATAGAGCGTAATGGCGACAGGTCCCAAATATTGCAGGATCGTTGCAGTTGCCGCATTGCTCAAAGCAATCGTGACAAAAAACGAGTATTGTACGCCAATCAGTCCAATGACAGCAAATACGACAAGATACAAGACGTCTTTCGGCCGTTTCCATATGACAAACGTCTTTTGCGTCCCTGCGCCAATCATCGAAAACAACACGAGAATCAGTCCAGACAAGCCCATGCGCACCGTTACCAACCATGCAGGTTGAAATCCGTTATTTTGAAACAATACTTGTGCTGCCGTTCCCGATACTCCCCATAGAATCGCACCAATCAAGACCATGATCATGCCTTTCCATCGTTCCAGTTTCAGGGTTGGCTGATACTCGATACCTGTGCTTGTTTGTGGCTGTGCCATAGTGACTTCCTCTCCAAGTGAAATCGTTTCAGCAAGATCATGTGAAACTTGAAAGAAACGCGTGTTCTTTCTGCAGTCAGAAATTTCGCATATCATATCTATTCTACGGATAACCGGTTCATCTGTAAATGCTTGGTTCTTCCGCTTCTTTCAAGTTTTTTGCAGCCAAAACGGTTTTTTTTCATTGTTTTTCCCAATGGCATGATTTCTTTTGATTCTGATATTGTAAAATTAACATATACAACAAATGAAGTACGAAACTTTTTCATTTGATTTGTATCGACAGGTACACTCGATATAATAACCTTAGAACGTATAAAATTGCGACCGTTACACTTAGCATTGTAAACTCCTAAAAGGCGGGGAGAAATGAGCATGCGATCGTTTTCCTTTATAGATCCAGACGGATTTGAGATTTTTGTCTATACATGGCTGCCTGAAATCACTTCCGGCTGTAAAGCTGTCGTGCAAATCGCCCATGGCATGAATGAAACAGCCGAACGTTACGAACGGTTTGCCAAAGCATTGACTGCGAACGGATACATTGTTTACGCCAATGACCATCGCGGACATGGGAGGTCGGTAAAAAGCGCAGGTGATTTCGGATATATCGGAGAAGACGGATATACGAAAATGGTTGAAAATATGCATCAATTGAATCGTTTGATACAATCGGAGCATCCATCTTTGCCGATCGTGTTATTCGGCCACAGCATGGGCTCGTTTTTGGCGCAAACGTACATCTCCCGTTATGGCAGCACGGTTCAGGGAGTCATTTTATCAGGCACCAATGGAAAACAAAGCCCCATGCTCCATCTTGGCATTTATCTGGCCAAGCAGGAAATGAAAAAGAACGGGGACAAATGGAAAAGCGAGCGGATCCGCAAATTGGTGTTTGATCCATACAACAAGCCTTTTGCCCCGAACCGTACAGATTTTGATTGGTTGACGCGGGATCAACAGGAAGTTGATGCGTATATTCAAAACCCATGCTGCGGCAACCACTTTCCTGCCAGTTTCTTTTACTACTTCTTCAAAGGTTTGCGCGACATTCACAAGTCTGAAAATTTGAAAAAAATTCCGAAAGACTTGCCGATCTACCTGTTTTCCGGCGCCAAAGACCCTGTCGGCAATTGCGGAAAAGGCGTGCTGCAATTGGCATCTGCGTATCGAACTTTAGGGTTGAAACATGTACAATACAAATTATATCCAGGCGGACGACACGAAATGTTAAACGAAATCAATCGCGATGAAGTGACACGGGATGTGTTGAAGTGGCTGGATGAATACTGTGCGTAACAGTTTGTTTACAAAGGAGTTTTTACTATGTTTGAAGTCTGCCTGCTGGGCTGTGGCGGATCACTTCCTTTGCCGGAACGGTCCCTGACAGCATTGCTTGCATCCTATAACGGGAAAATGATCTTGATCGATTGCGGCGAAGGAACACAAGTATCCATGCGGCAAATCGGTTGGGGATTTAAAGCGATTGAAGCGATTTGTTTCACACATTATCATGCAGATCATATCATCGGTCTGCCGGGGATTTTATTGACTATCGGCAATTCCGGCAGGCAAGAACCTCTCACCTTGATTGGTCCGCCGGGACTTAGGGAAGTGATCACCGGTCTGCTGGTGATTGCGCCAAGACTGCCATTTGAGCTGCATTTGATCGAACTGCCGATCGAGCAGACGACCGCCTTGCAACTCGCAGGCATAGACATTTCCATACTTCCCGTTTACCATCACGTTCCTTGTGTTGCCTACCGCTTGGAAATCAAACGGGGACGCAAGTTTCTGCCGGAACGGGCAAAAGCTTTGCAAATTCCGGTGAATTTCTGGAAATCCTTGCAACAAGGACATGCCATTCGCACAGATGGCACAGAATATACGCCGGATATGGTGCTGGGACCTGCAAGGAATGGAATTCGCCTGGCCTATTGCACAGATACCCGTCCGCTTCCTGCGATCGCTGATTTCATTCGGGAATCCGATCTATTTATTTGCGAAGGCATGTACGGAAGTGAAGACAAATATGAAAATGCCCTGGAAAACCGGCATATGCTATTCCGTGAGGCGGCCGAACTTGCCAAAGTGGGGCAGGTGCGGGAATTATGGCTGACACATTTTAGCCCGTCAATGCCCAATCCGTCTGACTACCTGACAGAAGCGACAAAAATTTTTCCAAACACAAAAATCGGCTTCGACCGAATGATCACAAGCCTGCATTTTCCTGAAGAGTAATCCCTAGTTCGCTTGCAAACTGGAATTCCCAATCATAATTTCAGCCTGAATCTGTGAGGATTCAGGTTCAAACTACAGATGTTCTAAAAGAGGATGTTCAAAAAGTAGTCAAAACTCCACGGCGGATTGCTTTGCCGAATCCCAAAAAGGCTTACTCATGTACCAAGCACGTACACTTCGTCGCCTTTTCGCGCTTCGGCTTCGCACTCCTTGTGTCTTACTTAACCACTTTTTGAACACGCACTAAAAGCATCAGGACATACGTGCAAAACGGCATAGACGTCCTGATGTTTTTGGGAATCATGATTTATACAAAAATGGGGGAAAATACAGTTCGGAGGTGTTTCCATGAAACTCACGAAACTAACGGCAGCATGCGTGCTCATTTGCTTTTTGACATATCAACCCGTTTACGCAAATGAGCTTGCGAAAATAGAGGTTTTTGATGCAAGCAAAGGCACTGTTGTCCGGACCATACAAAATACGCAGGAAATTCAGGATGAATTATCGAAAGTTCTTCGTCAGGTTCACACAGTTTATCCAAAGGCCAAAATCGAATTTACCGACAAAGAAATTGTATACAAAATCCCCATACAACCTCCCATTGTAAAAGAAGATACGGTTCTGCTGGAGGCATTTATCATGAAAATGCCGGCAAATGAAACGATTCTGATTTGTTTTGACAACAAAGATCGTTCCTTCATCTATCGATTCGATCATGTGCTTCCACTCGTTGATAAGCTCAGCAAAGCGTATTGATATGCGGTCGACAAATGCCGGCCTATTCCTCTCTGCTCAACTCCCGGTAGCGGAAACACTCTGTAATGTGGTCCATCACCATCCCGGTTGCCTGCATATACGAATAGCAGATCGTGGTGCCGACAAACCGGAATCCGCGTCTTTTTAAATCTTTGCTCATGGCGTCTGATTCCGGAGTGCTGACAGGCACATCTTCCAGGCAGCTCCAATGGTTGATGTGCGGCTGTCCGCCAACAAACGACCAAATATACTCGCGAAACGAGCCGAACTCTGCTTTTGCTCGCAAAAAGGCTTTTGCATTCCCGATCGCACTTTGTATTTTCAGACGGTTTCTGACGATTCCCGCATTATCGAGCAGTTCGGCAATTTTGTTATCATCGTATGCGGCGATTTTTTCCGGATCAAAAGAATCAAACGCCTGACGATAGTTTTCCCGCTTTTTCAATATGGTGTACCAGCTTAATCCTGCTTGAGCGCCTTCCAACACCAAAAATTCAAATAACCGTTGATCTTCATAGATCGGTACTCCCCACTCCCGATCATGGTAGTCGATATATAATGGGTCATTTGTGACCCATCCGCATCGTGCGGCCATCCATGTTTCATTCCTTTCCTGTTCAGCCAGTATTTTTTGTCATGTTGCTTTTGTCTTGTTGCTCAACCATTCTTTTCAAAAATTCCAATCAAAGACTCGGTATGCACCAATCGATCGGCTCTGAACCAATACTCCTGAGATATTCATTTACTTTGGAAAATGGCCGACTGCCAAAAAATCCGCGATGGGCGGATAATGGACTGGGATGGGGAGATTGTATGACAAAATGTCGGGATTCATCGATCCATTTCCGCTTCTGTTGTGCTTGACTGCCCCACAGAATGAATACGACCGGCTCGGCCCGCTGATTTAAACAGGCAATCACTTGATCCGTAAAAAATTCCCATCCCATTCCTTTATGAGAATTGGGCAGTCCCTGTCGAACTGTCAATACGGCATTTAATAGCAAAACGCCTTGTTCTGCCCACTTGACCAGATATCCATGATTCGGAATCGGACAGCCGATGTCTGCATGCAGCTCTCGAAAGATATTCTGCAGCGATGGCGGGATACCCACACCGGGCTTAACGGAAAAACTTAGGCCATGTGCTTGTCCGGGACCATGATAGGGATCTTGTCCCAAAATTACTGCTTTTGTGTGAGAAAATGCGGTCAAATGCAGTGCAGAAAATATCTCGTACATATCCGGAAAAATTACATTCGTCTTATATTCTTTGACAAGAAATTTACGTAACTTCTGATAGTACGGCTTCTGAAACTCTTCATTCAGTTGTTCCGACCAGTCATTTTGTAAAATAGCTGCCACTTTTATTCACACCTTGCCTATATCGATTCCACCTTATCATATCCTGTTTTCCGTTCAAACTGAAGCAGTCAATTTTGCGAAATGTAGTTCGCATAAAAACTCCTGATTTGGTTAAATTATCCTCGATTCAAGATATTGGAGGTGAGCATGTGAAGTATTCAAAACATTGGATTGCTTTGGCAATCGTATTTATACTTTCATTTGCCGTTCTCGGTTATTACGGCGGCGCAACGTATAATACAATGCCGCCAATCCCGAAACGGGTGGTAACTACTACAGGAACCGTGCTATTTACAGATCAGGACATCTTAACGGGCCAAAATGTATGGCAATCGATGGGGGGACAGGCAGTCGGAACAATCTGGGGACATGGCGCCTATGTCGCTCCCGATTGGAATGCCGATTGGCTGCACCGGGAAAGTCTATGGATTTTAGACAAATGGTCATTCGATTCATACGGAAAAACGTATCAAGCGCTCAATGATGAAACAAAAGCTGCTTTGCAAGTCAGACTGCAGAAGGAACTCCGAACAAATACATACAATCCAAAAACCGGAGACCTGGTCATTTCTCCCTTGCGCGCAGCAGCTTTTTATGCAATCAGCCAGCATTACACATCCCTTTTTACAAACGATCCGAAATTTGCCAAATTACGCGACGACTATGCGCTTCAAGACAATGCAATCAAAGATCCAAGCCGTGTTCCGCCTTTGAATGCATTTTTTTGGTGGACCACGTGGGCATGTGTAACCGAGCGCCCCGGAGATGTTGTGACATACACGAATAACTGGCCGCACGAGACTCTGGTAGGGAATCATGCAACAGGTTCAATGGTCGTATGGTCGGTAGTAAGCTTTGTCGTTCTGCTCGCTGGAATCGGAGGCATCGCATGGTACTATGCGGTACAGAAACATACAGCGATAGAAGAAGAATATCCGGAAAAAGATCCGCTGCTCGGACTCTCTCCTACACCTTCCATGAAAGCTACACTTAAATATTTTTGGGTAGTTGCCGCCCTTTGGGTTCTACAGGTGGGACTCGGTGCCGTAACTGCACACTATCAAGTCGAAGGGGCTAGTTTTTACGGAATCCCGCTTGCGAAATGGATACCGTACTCTGTAACCCGTTCTTGGCATACACAGTTGGGAATCTTTTGGATTGCCACCGCATGGTTAGCCACGGGGTTGTTTGTAGCTCCGGCCGTTTCCGGATATGAACCGAAGTATCAGCGCTTCGGCGTGAATTTCCTGTTTGTCTGCTTGTTGATTATCGTTGTCGGCTCCTTGTTCGGCCAATGGGCAGCGATTATGCAAAGAATTGGTTCTTTGAAAACAAACTTTTGGTTCGGGCATCAAGGATACGAATACACAGACATCGGTCGGTTTTGGCAGATCTTCTTGACGGTCGGACTTTTCCTATGGTTCTTCCTGATGGCGAGAGCTCTTTTGCCTGCTTTCAAACAAGCAAAAGAAAACCGGCATTTACTGGGTTTATTCTTGCTCGCTTCATTTGCTATTCCTGTCTTCTATGTTCCGGGACTGATGTGGGGGCAACATACTCACTTAGCGATGGCGGAATATTGGCGCTGGTGGGTTGTACACCTATGGGTAGAAGGTTTCTTTGAAGTATTCGCTACAGCGGTGATTGCTTTCCTGTTTAATCGGATGGGGCTATTGCGCATACAAACGGCAACGACATCCGTATTGTTTTCTACCATCATTTTCTTGTTCGGTGGCATCATCGGAACGTTCCACCACTTATATTTCAGCGGAACGCCCATCGGCGTCTTGGCATACGGTGCTGTCTTTAGTGCGCTGGAAGTTGTGCCACTGGTCCTGATCGGGTTTGAAGGATACGAAAACCTTACCCGAACACGCACACGTCCTTGGGTCAGCGCGTATAAGTGGCCGATTTACTACTTTGTGGCTGTAGCCTTTTGGAATCTGGTCGGTGCGGGACTCTTCGGGTTCTTTATCAACCCACCGATTGCGCTGTACTACATGCAGGGGTTGAACACGACAGCAGTTCATGGGCATGCCGCATTATTCGGTGTCTACGGCATGCTTGGAATCGGACTGACACTGTTCTGCCTCAGAGGACTGACAACACAGCGAATGTGGAAGACCGGGCTCTTAAAATTCTCATTTTGGGCCGTCAATATTGGGCTCATTTTAATGATATTTCTCAGTCTTCTCCCCATTGGTCTGATGCAAACATGGGCAAGTGTTGAACATGGAGTGTGGTATGCACGTTCCGACACATTCATGCAGCAACCGATCGTTCACACATTCGTATGGCTGCGAATTATTGGAGATACGATCTTCGCGCTTGGGGCATTGGCTCTTGGATGGTTTATTCTCGGGCTAAAAACGGGACGGTCGTTGAAAGATGAAGCACACCTGCCGCATCTCAGAGAACGAACGACACACTGAATGTTTCACTGAATTTTTTCAGGCCGCTGAATAAAGAGAACTAAAGAAAAAAGAAACCATAGAAAAAAAGCCTCAGGAAATTTGAAATTACACACTCCCTGAGGCCATTTTTATATTTGCTTCCACATTTTGCTTTACTTCTACTCGATACCTCTACAATACCTCTACTCGATGATGTAAACACCTTGTTGCAACGCTTGCGTATACGCCTCCATTGACAATAGCTCCTCTTTTTCCATGAGTTGCGGCCGCAATTGTATATACCCATCGTCTGAATCCTCGAAAGCTGCAGGATCTTTCAATAGTTTTACAACGAAAGACAATCCCCACCACAATGCCGGGTCAGTCATCTGCCCGGTATCGGCAAGTTGCTGGATCTGATAAACAGATTCATACGGCATCATGGAAAGGTTCACAATGTGTTTGAATTGATTGTTTTCGTATACGGCAAATACTCTGCGATATCCATGTGTAACATGTCCTTTTGGCAGCCATTGAATACTGACGGACATCATTTTCCTCCTTTTGAACAGACCGTTATCGTTTATTCGGTTTCTCTTTATTATTTTTCAAACTTATTGGGATCCCCATCAAAAGGCGCTTCAGCCACCTTGATTGATTCGGTTGGACACCCCGAACAAGCATTCTCCAAATCATCATAGAGTTCTTCGGGAACTTCCACAATCCCTTGATTATCGTCCCCTTCCAGAATATTTTCAGCCAAACCGTCTTCATCGTAATCAAAAATATCCGGTGCAACTGCGGCACACGCACCGCATGCAATACACGTTGCTTTGTCAACCATCGTATACTTTGCCATTTTGGAATCCTCTTTTCATGATATAGTAAAAATCCTTTTATGGGCAAAGATTATTTACTTTCCTATCTAGATTAGACTTTTTAAAATTTCAGACGAGTTTCAGAGGAAATCCTGTTTACGCCTCTAAGTGTAAGACTTTTGAGAGTTTCAGAAATTGATCCAAATCAAGTTGTGACCAATTTCACATGTCTTGTTTTGAATTTCCATTATTCTAAGAGCAGAACCCCAAAAGGGGAGATACAAAGGCGAGGAGCTGGCACTATGCAAATTCCAAATTTCATGACAGAAGAAGGTAGTATCCTTTATAAAAACACAGTAGGAAAAGTAATTTCACCAAAAGTGGCGGAATTTGTTATCGCAAAAACCGCAAAACTTTTTAGTACTGATATTCAACATGTTTTGGATGTTGCGTGTGGTCCCGGTACCGTATCCTTACATCTGGCAGAACAATATCCAGACAAGCAATTTACGGGGATTGACGCTTCCGCAGCAATGATTCAGCAATGCTTGGACACGGCGAAACTCAAAGGCCTCAAGAATACTGAGTTTCTTGAAATGAACGCAAATACGATCCAATTTCCGGACCGAACATTTGATTTCATCATTTGCAATCTTGCGTTTCCGTTTTTCTCAAGACCTAAGGAAAGCATGGAAGGCATGTATCATGTCCTAAAACGCCGTGGAACTATACTTGTAAGCGTTCCTGGAAGAAATACCTGGAAAGAGTTTTTTTTAGTTGCCGAAGAAGTATTGGGAGACAGCATTCCCTTTGCGAAACCTTTCCTTTCCAAGTTTGACCAAGCGGAAACATTGCCTATATCGATGACAGAAGCCGGTTTTACCATCGTGGAACAAACCGGGCACAAAATCCCGTTCACATTTGCAAACGGTCAAGCTGTGTTGCGTTTTTTCCAGGAGTTATTTTCGCTGTTGTCCTATGCGCCAGAGGAAATCAGAAACGAAATTTCCGAAACCATTGATAAAAAGTTCCCATCTGGTTTTACGATGCACTACGAAGCTGTCGTTGTACAATGCACACATCCTTGATGATATTTTGATGATTTCATCGAACAAAACCACCGATCGCCAGGTGGTTTTGTTCGATGAGGTTAGTTCGATGGGTAATCAGTCACCACCTAATACGCATACTTGCTGCTTTTGATTTTATACCAGTTTTTCCAAGCGATTCGGATCGATCATTCGAATTTTGGTCCTTCCGATCAATTGTATGAAACCAAGAGATTCGAAATGGGAAAGCTTGCGGCTCACAGTTTCAGGGGTCGTTCCGATTAAGGCGGCTAATTCCTTTTTCGCTACCGGCAATTCCAAGATTTGATTGCTTGGATAACTCCGTTCGTAAAAAATTAACAACAGTTTTGCAAGTCTTCGTTCTACCTCCAAAAGGCTTATATTGCTTACCCATTCGTCTGTCTCGCGCAATCGATTCGTAAGTTCCACGAGAAATTGATACGTAATCTGTGGATTCTTGGCAAGCATTTCTTTAAAGTCATTTTTATGAATGGTACAAACGACAACGTCTTCCAGCGCCTCCGCATTCGCATAATGGGTTTTGTCTTGCAACAATGCGAACTGTCCAAAGAAATCTCCGGGAAATAGGAACCGTATACTATGTTCTTTGCCTTTTTCCGATATCTTGGATATTTTAATCATCCCATCGCTCACAACGAATAAGGTCTCTGAACGGTCACCTTCCCGGAAGATAAAATCTCCTTTTTTGTATGTTTTTTTTTGTATAATTTCATGTAGTTTTTCGATTGTATCCATATCAAGATTTTTAAAAATAGGTACACGCAAAACACATGACGGTTGATTTCGATGTGTCTCACAACTCATAATTCCCCAACTTTCCCTGGAACTTGAAAATGATTTATACATAACCCATTCCTGCTTCAGGTAAGAAATTTTACTGAAATCACAGATACAGGCATCCGGAAAATGCTACGAATGTATGATACCACTTCAAATGTTTGTCAATGTGTGCTGTAAATCACTTCTGAATCCATTTATTCGTGTAGTCTGTAATATGATATAATACATTCGTACACGATACTAATTGGAGTGTTAGTTATGGAACCAAAAGTTTGCAAAGATTCTCGCGTTACCCAAACCATCTTGGTTTTTCCGAATGAATTGAATCATTATCAGACGATGTTTGGTGGGAGCCTGATGGCTCATATCGATATGGTAGCGACACTTTCGGCGATCCGTCATTCACGGACTACATCTGTTACCGCATCGACCGACTCTGTGGACTTCCTATGTCCGATCACACAAAATGATTCCGTTTGTCTGGAGTCCTATGTTACATGGACGGGTAAAAGTTCAATGGAAGTGTTCGTAAAAGTGGTGGCGGAAGATTTATTTACAGGAGAGCGCAGAATTGCAACAACGTCATTTTTGACGTTCGTGGCTCTCGATAAAAATAAAAAACCCGTACAAATTCCGCAAGTCATTCCGGAAACAGAAGAGGAAAAAAAATTGCATGAAACAGCATTAGATCGTGCAAAAATGCGGAAACTGCGAAAAGAGGAAAGCAAAAATCTTGCCAGTCATTTGACGACAAAAAAATACTGGGACAATTAGCAATAAAAGCCAAAAACCGTGGAAAAACCACGGTTTTTTAATATAATTCAAGTTTCAGTTTGAATACCCTTCAAAATATTCGCTTGCGATACACAAATCCAAGGACGGATAGCAGAGCAAATATAGCGACACCTACAGCTCCCCAAAGCAGCGTACCATGACGAAACCCTGAGAAAATACCGGCCATTGCCAAGTCGAAAGGCAATATACCCAATGCAGTTGTCCAAACAAAAGGCCATAGCCGAATCCGCATGACGCCAAATATATAATTGACCAAATGATAAGGTATGAACGGAATGAAGCGAACGGCCAACAATCCGGTTGAGCCGCGATTGTGCAACCAATGATTGACTTGCGACAAGTATTTGCTCGCCATTCGTTCCACCAACGGCCGCGCCAGCCAGCGAGTCAGATATAGTGCGGCGACTGCGCCGATAATTCCTCCAAGCCAGGAATACAGTGTACCAAACCAGATCCCGTACATTTCCATATTCATCACAATCAAAAACTCCGATGGAACCGGCAGCACACATAAAATTGCCAACAGCAATATCGCCAAAGCAATTCCGTATATGCCCAAATTCTGAAATGACTTAATAAACGGCGTGATCTTGCCTGTATGAACATAGTAAAAATACAAGGCGAACAAAATTACAGTCACGATCGTACCAATCACCATCGTCTTTTGTGCCAAATCTTTGGAATGCCGATTGGCGGATGTTTTCTCTCTCGACAAGAGCAATGACCACCTTTATCTTTCTGTTATGCCACTTACCAAATTAGAAGCCGCTAATTCATATTATTCCGCAACGGAACGATTTGAAACATTGCCCATTCGAAACATTCGCAATACAATTCGAGTGAGCGGATAGATTTTCGGCGATAGTTTCCACATGATTTTGCTTGATACGAGTCCGACTACGAAGCTTGCAAGCACATCTGTCGGCCAGTGTACACCTACATAAACTCTTGCAATCATAACAATGATCGCAATACTTGTAAATGCCCAGCTGACCCATTTGCTTGTTTTTCCCCAGGAAGCGGAAGCAAATGCATAACTGCCGGACGTATGGTCACTGGGAAATGACGCATCTGCGCTGTGCGGGATAAATTTTGTAAAGGATTCATGCATTTGCGCCAGCGTAACAAACGGACGCGGGCGAAACCACACATGGGAGATCAGAAAATTGATCAAAAGCGCCAAAACTCCCGACAAGCCCGCGACCATCAGGGCGTGCCGCTTATCGGAATTCGACTTGGGCAAAGCAAACCAGGCGACCACGAACAAAACTGCATACAATTCCAATGCGTATTGTGCAAAGAAAACCATAATCGCATCGAGTACCGGATGGTGTCCAGCCAAATGATTCAAGGCATGGTAGACAGTTAAATCAAAGCTATTCAAAAGATCCACACTCCATATATATATTATTTTATTTTCTTTTTTTCATGAATTGCCGATTTCGAATGGATTCCCATATCCACATCGTCACAGCCCCGGTTCCAATTAGCCAAATCATGAAAAAGAACAGCGGCCCGAGAAGTGGAACGTTCATAAATGCCATCATCAATACCGATCCGATGGCAGCCGATTTCCAAATGGGCTGATCCATGGCAAATGCGGAACCGGCCATTTTCCCAATCCATACAGAGGCAAGGGAAAGTCCGATCAGTCCTGCTACAGCCGAAACAATCAACAAGAACAAAGTCAGCGGTATTCCGATGATCGTCAATCCACACAAAATCTCCAAAGCAATGAGACATACGGTAGCAAATAATCCGATCATCCCCATTCGGCGTGCGGATGTTTCCAGAAACGCCAATGGCTTATGAATCCGGCCTTGCAGCGCAAATGTCAGCAAAACAGGAACGACAACAACGATAACACTGATGATCAAACGCATCGCCCATGTGGCGAACAAAATCGCCAGTCCAACGGCAATACTGTCATTGAATCGGGAATTCTCCGCCAAAATATAGGATTCATCGATATGAGCTCCCGATTCCTTTGTGACTTTCGCGCCGATTCCGATCAAAAGCCCGACACGAGCATGCGGTCCCAAATGAACATTGCCGTTGATTACAACAACCGTATCTCGTACGATTCCCTCAATGTCTGCGTTATTCCCGATTACTACAACATTCTCCATTTGTTCATGATCACGGACCACAGTCGGATGATGGCTGACAATATCCCGCTTTCCTGCAGCATGAGCGGGCAGCGCAAAAATGGATCCGGTAATGAAATAAAAAATGAAGAAACCGAGTATCAGGAAGCGAGCGATTGCAGCACTTCGATTTCCCGGGAAACTGCTCCTGAACCCTCTCATATCCACCCTCATTTCACACGTAAGTCGTAGGGTCAAGCTGCTGAACGGACGTTTGGCGGATGAGTTTGCTCATGATCCAGAACGCTGTCCCTGCAATCACACAAACAAGCAAGGCGACATCCACTGCCATTCCGTGCATTCCATCCAATACATGCAGCGCTACCATATACATGCCATGCCCAAGACGGGAACTTACGTTTATTGCTTTCCAGACAAATATTCCCCAGGGAGAAAGCAATGCGGCAATTGTAATGCATGTCATGAAAAAGGAACCAAGTGCAACGATAAATCCCAAATATACGGATTGCGTTCGCGTGCGAA